>NZ_CAXAQI010000017.1:0-157242 GCF_963970695.1 Pseudomonas sp. EL_65y_Pfl1_R83
GGGCGGGTGTTGGAGGGATGTTTCTGAACCACCGTCCAAGGCCTTCGAGACCCAGGACGGTGAAGATATCAAAGACCCGGTTTCCGGTGGATCGTAAGGCTGCTCCGCTTAAGTGAACAGCATTACCCGAATGATCGGGGCTTTTTCAATTGCCGAGGCAATGAGGAGCAGGTATCAGCCTTTGTAGGCCGCGACCGACTTCATGATTTCGGCACGAGCGGCTTCTGCGTCGCCCCAACCGTCGATCTTCACCCATTTGCCTTTTTCGAGGTCTTTGTAGTTCTCGAAGAAGTGTTTGATCTGCTCCAGCAACAGGGGCGGCAGGTCGGTGTATTCCTTCACGTCCACGTACAGCTGGGACAGCTTGTCGTGTGGCACTGCGATTACTTTGGCGTCGCCGCCGCCGTCGTCGGTCATGTTCAGGATGCCGACTGGGCGTGCGCGGATAACCGAGCCTGGGGTAACCGGGTAAGGGGTTACAACCAGCACGTCGAGGGGGTCACCGTCGTCAGCCAGGGTGTTCGGGATGAAACCGTAGTTGGCCGGGTAGAACATCGGGGTGGCCATGAAACGGTCAACGAACAGGCAGTCGCTGTCTTTGTCGATTTCGTATTTGATCGGCGCGTGGTTGGCCGGAATCTCGATGGCGACGTAGATGTCGTTCGGCAGGTCTTTGCCAGCCGGAATCTTGCTGTAGCTCATTGGGCGTTGCCCCCGTTAATTGGCCAAGAAACTTGGCCGGATTGGCCTAAAAGTGGCGGCGATTATAGGCACATTCTGACGCTGATGCCATGCACCAGACGTCGTACGGTCATTCGCCTTGTGGCTGATAACGTGGGTCGCTGGCCTGCAGTTCGGTGAGGCGGGCCAAGGGATCCTGGCGATAAAAGCGGCTGAGTTGCGCGTACACCTGTGGATAACTGTTCACCAGCAAATCCGGGGCGCTGAAAAAATATTCGCTGGTGACGGCAAAGAATTCCGCCGGGTTTTCGGCGGCGTAGGGGTCGATCTCGGTGTCGGCGTCCGGGTTGGCGTCCAGCTGGCGATTGAGGTCGTCGTAGGCGCTTTGCATCACGCTGGCCCAATCCTGCACGCGCATGTCGTGGTGCAGCGGTGGCAGGCCGTTGGCGTCGCCGTTGAGCATGTCGAGCTTGTGCGCCAGTTCGTGGATCACCAGGTTGTAGCCTTCCCAGTGGCCGCTGGCGAGTACGCCGGGCCAGGCGAGGATGATCGGGCCTTGTTGCCAGGCTTCGCCGCTGTGTTCGCCGTCCCATTCGTGTTCGATGCCGCTGCTGTCGCGATGGCGCTGGGGGCTGATGAAGTCGTCGGGGTACAGCACGATTTCGTGGAAGCCTTGGTACCAATCGAGGTCGCCGAGGTTCATCAGCGGCAGTTGCGCCTGAGCGGCGAGCAGCAGGCGTTGTTCCTGGTGCAGTTCGACGCCGGGCAGGGCGGTGAGGTGTTTTTCGGCGAGGAACACCACGCAGGCTTCGCGCAGCCACTGGTCCTGCTCCGCAGCGATGCCGTCGAGGAAGGTCAGGTGCTGGCGCACCCGCTGCCAGGTCTCCTCGGCAATCGGGTGCCTGGCCAGCAAGCGCTGGCGACGCCAGGCGCTGAGGGACCACATCGTCGCTTACTGCGACTTGGCTTCGGAGGAGGAGCGGCCAAAACGGCTGCGCAATACACCAATGATCATCGGCACCAGCGACAGCAGGATGATAAACACCACCAGCAGCGACAGGTTTTTCTTGATGAACGGCACGTTGCCAAAGAAGTAGCCCAAGGTGACCAAGCCGCCCACCCAGAGGATGGTGCCCAGCAGGCTGAAACCAAAGAACCGTGCGTAGGGCATTTTCGCGATGCCGGCGACGAACGGCGCGAAGGTGCGCAGGATTGGCAGGAAGCGCGCCAGGGTCACGGTTTTGCCGCCGTGCTTGTCATAGAAATCATGGGTTTTTTGCAGGTAATCGCGACGGAAGATTTTCGAGTTGGGGTTGTTGAACAAGCGTTCGCCCACCGTTCGCCCGATGACGTAATTGGTACTGTCGCCAAGAATCGCCGCCAGCATCAACAGGCCGCCCAGCAAGACCGGGTCCATGCCACCACCAGCGGCCACGGCACCGGCGATAAACAGCAACGAATCACCGGGCAGGAACGGCATGACCACCAGGCCGGTTTCGCAAAAAATGACCAGAAACAGAATGGCGTAGATCCACGGACCGTAATTGGTTACCAGCAGGTCGAGGTAAACATCGAGATGCAAGATAAGGTCGAGCGGGTTGAAATCCATGGATGGCACCTGTGTGAATGGCCCGGCTCTGCAGGCCTGTGCGGAAGCTCGGGTAATAAGGCTACAAGTGTATGCCGCATTTCTTACAACCCTGAAAGGTGCGCATTATACGGATAGAGTGGTGAAAAGCGTGTTGGTTTTGTAGCGGGGGATGTCGCGCAAATGCTGGGCTACGGTCTGAATGTTATCGAATGTCCAATTGTGGGAGCAGAGCTTGTGTGGGAGCTGGCTTGCCTGCGATAGCGGAGTGTCAGCCAATGCATGGCCAACTGGCCCGCCGCTATCGCAGGCAAGCCAGCTCCCACATTAGGTCTGTGGTGTTTGGTTAATCTTCACTGATCGGCAGCGTGTAGTTCTTGAATTCAGTGTCCTCACGGAACCCGATCGACTCATAGGTCTTCTGCGCCACTTCATTGTCACTGCTGGTCGACACCCGCATCCGCACCGCATATGTCTCCTTGGCCATCTTCTTCGCCGTGCGCATCAGGTTATCCGCCACCAACTGGCGGCGCGCGTCTTCCGCCACGTAGATGTCATTAAGAATCCACACCCGCTTCAGCGACAGCGACGAATAGCTGGGGTACAGCTGGCAAAATCCAAGCAGCTTTTTATCGTCATCGTCCGCCAGGGCCAGGTAAATCACCGACTCCTTGCGGCGCAGGCGTTTTTCCAGAAAGGCCCGTGAGGAGTCCGGGAAGGGCAAGGCGCCATAAAACTCGCGGTACTTGACGAACAACGGGGTCAACAGGTCCAGGTGTTCCAGGGTCGCTTGAGTAATCCGCATGCCAGGCCTCAACTTCCAGATTGGGTATGACCACGCAAGCGGCCGTGACTCGATGCTGCCTAATGGCGTGAAAAAGCGCAATCGCCCATCAATCAGTCATCCGGTGAACTGAGCAGGAAATTGCCTTTCATCAGGTCCGGATCGTCGGATTCGATTGTCTGAACCTGCGCTTCGTCCTTGAGATTGACCCCCGACAGCTGCCGACGACACGCCTCTCGCATCAGATACAGCAGGCGATGGGCCGCCATGCCGTAACTCAGTCCTTCCAGGCGTACGTTGGAGATGCAATTGCGATAGGCGTCAGTAAGGCCCACTTTGGGGTTGTAGGTGAAATACAGCCCCAGGCTGTCCGGCGAGCTGAGCCCTGGCCGTTCGCCAATCAGGATCACCACCATCCTGGCACCGAGCAATTGCCCGATTTCATCCGCCACCGCCACGCGGCCTTGCTCCACCAAAATGACGGGCGACAAAGACCAGCCTTCAGCGTGGGTTTGTTCCTCCATGCGTGCAAGAAACGCCAGGGTGTGTTTATGCACCGCCAGCGCCGATAAACCATCGGCTACCACCACCGCCAGGTCCACACCGCCGGGATTGGCCGAGGCATGGTCGCGCAGTGCCTGGGCCGACTCATCACTGAGGCGCCGCCCTAAATCCGGGCGTTGCAGGTAGCTGTGCCGGTCGGCAGCAGCGCTGTGCAGTAACAAACTATCGCGTCCGCGTTCTGCCAGTTGACTGCTCAGGCCCGCGTGGTCGAAGGGCAGGTGCACCGCGTCCCGCGCCTGGGCGTGAGCATATTGGAAGTCCAATTGCGCGCTGGTGGGGATGCTGGTGCCGGTTCGGCCCAGGGCAATACGCGCCGGCGTCAGGCGGCGCAGTTCCAGCCATGGGTTGTCAGGCAGGTCTAGTTGCACGGGCGGCTCCTTCATCCCAGTTGCGCCAAGGCTTGGCGAAACGCCGGTGGCAAGCTGTTGCCGAAGCGCACCTTGCCGTCGGCTTGCGTGAAGATGCCCATCTTCGCCAGCCACTGTTCAAACTCCGGCGCCGGTTTTAACCCCAGGGTCTGACGGGCGTACAAGGCGTCGTGGAACGAGGTGGTCTGGTAGTTGAGCATGATGTCGTCGGAACCGGGGATGCCCATGATGAAGTTGATCCCGGCCACGCCCAACAGGGTCAGCAGGGTGTCCATGTCATCCTGGTCGGCTTCGGCGTGGTTGGTGTAGCAGATATCGCAACCCATCGGCACGCCCAGCAGCTTGCCGCAGAAGTGGTCTTCCAGGCCAGCGCGAATGATTTGCTTGCCGTTGTACAGGTACTCGGGGCCGATAAAACCGACCACGGTGTTCACCAGGAACGGCTTGAAGTGCCGCGCCACTGCATAGGCGCGGGTTTCGCAGGTTTGCTGGTCGACGCCAAAGTGCGCGTTGGCCGACAAGGCACTGCCCTGGCCAGTTTCGAAATACATCAGGTTCTGGCCCAGCGTGCCGCGATTGAGGCTCAAACCCGCGTCGTAACCTTCCTGCAGCACACTCAAGCTGATGCCGAAACTGGCGTTGGCGGCCTCGGTGCCGGCAATCGACTGAAACACCAGGTCGAGCGGCACGCCACGGTTGATCGCTTCGATGGAGGTGGTGACGTGGGTCAGCACGCAGGCCTGGGTCGGGATCTCATAGCGCTGGATAATCGCGTCGAGCATTTCCAGCATGGCGCAGATCGAGGCGATACTGTCGGTGGCCGGGTTGATCCCGATCATGGCGTCGCCGTTGCCGTAGAGCAGGCCATCAAGGATGCTCGCCGCGATACCTGCTGGTTCGTCCGTCGGATGGTTGGGTTGCAGCCGTGTGGATAGCCGCCCGCGCAGGCCCATGGTGCCGCGAAACTGCGTGACCACGCGGATCTTCTGCGCCACCAGCACCAGGTCCTGCACGCGCATGATCTTGGACACGGCGGCCGCCATTTCCGGTGTCAGCCCTGGCGCCAATGCGCGTAGGGATTGTTCATCGGCGGCGTCGCTGAGCAGCCAGTCGCGCAGGCCGCCGACGGTCAGGTGGCTGACCGCCGTAAACGCCTGTTTATCGTGGGTGTCAATAATCAGTCGGGTGACTTCGTCGCTTTCATATGGAATCAGCACTTCTTCCAGGAAGTGTTTCAGCGGGATATTCGCCAACGCCATCTGCGCGGCCACCCGTTCGCCGTCGTTCTGTGCAGCGACGCCGGCGAGAAAGTCCCCGGAACGTGCGGGACTGGCCTTGGCCATCACGTCCTTGAGGCTGTCGAAGCGGTAGGTTTGTGCACCTACCGCGTGGGAAAAGCTTGCCATACAGTGTCTCCTTGACGACGCGGGCTGCTGCCCGCGTCGAGGTTTACGGCATTTAGTGCAAGGCGGCCTCTGCGGCCTGGATCGCCGCGAATTCCTCTTCGGGCGTGCCTGCTACCAAGTGATGCCGGCTGTAGAAAGCAAAGTAAGCAATTAATACTCCATAGATGATCGCGGCGCCAATCACCACCCGTGGATCCACCAGAAAGCCCGCCACCACGGCCACGCAGGCCAGTACCAGTGCAACGCCTGACGTGAAGATGCCACCGGGCGTGCGGTACGGACGGTCCATTTTGGGGCGACGGATGCGCAGGGTGATGTGCGCGGCCATCATCAGCACGTAGGAAATCGTCGCGCCAAACACCGCCACCAGGATGAGCAAATCCCCCTGGCCGGTCAGCGACAAGCCAAAACCGATGATGCCAGGGATCACCAGTGCCAGCACCGGCGCCTTGCTTTTGTTGGTCTGGGACAGTTTGCGTGGCAGGTAACCAGCGCGGGACAAGGCGAAGATCTGCCGCGAATAGGCATAGATGATCGAGAAAAAGCTCGCGATCAGACCAGCCAGGCCAACCAGGTTGACGAAGCCGCCCATCCACGTGGAGCCGCCGTAGGCCAAGGCCAGCGCTTCAACCAGCGGGTTGCCGGACTTGATCAGCGCGTAAGTGCCGGCGCCGCCCGGTGCGATCACCAGGATCAGCAGGGCAAAACTGGTCAGCACCACAATGGCGCCGATCAGGCCGCGCGGCAGGTCGCGTTTCGGGTTTTTGGTTTCTTCGGCGGCCAGCGGCACGCCCTCGACCGCGAGGAAAAACCAGATGGCATAGGGAATTGCCGCCCACACACCCACATAGCCGAATGGCAGGAAGGTGCTGGCGCCTTTGGCTTCGGTTACCGGGACATCCAGCAGGTTGGCGACGTTGAAGTGCGGCACCATGGCCACCAGAAACACGCCCAGGGCAATCGCGGCGACGGCAGTAATCACAAACATCAGCTTCAGGGCTTCACCGACACCAAAGATGTGGATGCCGATAAAGATGATGTAGAACGCCAGGTAAATCATCCAGCCGCCGATGCCGAATAGCGACTCGCAATACGCGCCGATAAATACCGCAATGGCGGCGGGGGCGATGGCGTATTCGATCAGGATCGCGGTGCCCGTGAGGAACCCGCCCCAAGGGCCAAAGGCGCTGCGGGCAAAGCCGTAGCCACCGCCGGCGGTAGGGATCATCGAAGACAGTTCGGCCAGGGAAAAGCACATGCACAGGTACATGGTGGCCATCAGCAAGGTGGCCAGGAACATCCCGCCCCAGCCACCCTGGGCCAGGCCGAAGTTCCAGCCGGCGTAGTCGCCGGAGATGACATAGGCAACGCCGAGGCCGACCAGCAGCACCCAGCCGGCGGCGCCTTTTTTAAGTTCGCGTTGTTGGAAGTAGTCGGTGCCGACTTTTTCGAAGTCGACGGAGGATCCAGTGGGTTCGCTAGGCATAAGAAGTACCTTTCGTTGTTATTGTTTTTAACCCGGCCTCTTTGTGCCGAATGAGGTAGCCGCTACTTGCGAAGTTCAAGTTGAGAGCTGGCAAGCCAGCTCCCACACTTGATCGCATTTCAAGTTGAGAGCGGGTTGCCTGCTAGAAGGCTAAGTTAGAAGAAGCCAAGTGGATTAATGTCGTAACTCACCAGCAGGTTTTTAGTCTGCTGATAATGATCCAACATCATCTTGTGCGTCTCACGCCCCACGCCGGACTTCTTGTAACCGCCGAACGCCGCATGCGCCGGGTACAAGTGGTAGCAGTTGGTCCACACGCGGCCCGCCTTGATCGCGCGGCCCATGCGGTAGGCGCGGTTGATGTCGCGGGTCCACACGCCGGCACCCAGGCCGAACTCGGTGTCGTTGGCAATCGCCAGGGCTTCGGCTTCGTCCTTGAAGGTGGTGATGCTCACCACCGGCCCGAAGATTTCTTCCTGGAACACACGCATTTCGTTGGTGCCCTTGAGCAGGGTCGGCTGGATGTAATAACCGCCAGCCATATCACCTTCGAGCTTCTCGACTTTGCCGCCCGTCAGCAGTTGCGCGCCTTCGCCCTTGGCGATTTCCAGGTAGGACAGGATCTTGTCGAACTGCTGCTCGGACGCCTGGGCGCCGACCATGGTGTCAGTGTCGAGCGGGTCGCCGCGTTTAATCTGCTCGACTTTCTTCATGACCACTTTCATGAAGTCGTCGTAGATCGACTCTTCCACCAGCGCGCGGGATGGGCAGGTGCACACTTCGCCCTGGTTGAAGAACGCCAGCACCAGGCCTTCAGCGGCCTTTTCAATAAAGGAAGGCTCGGCTTTCATGATGTCGGCAAAGAAGATGTTCGGCGACTTGCCGCCCAGCTCAACAGTCGACGGAATGATGTTCTCCGCAGCACATTTCATGATGTGCGAGCCCACAGGCGTAGAGCCAGTGAAGGCAATCTTGGCAATGCGTTTGCTGGTGGCCAGGGCTTCACCGGCTTCTTTACCGAAACCGTGCACCACGTTCAGCACGCCCGGTGGCAGCAGGTCGCCGATCAATTCCATCAGCACGCTGATGCCCAGCGGGGTTTGCTCGGCAGGCTTGAGCACCACGCAGTTGCCGGCGGCCAGGGCCGGGGCGAGTTTCCACGCAGCCATCAGCAGCGGGAAGTTCCACGGGATGATCTGGCCGACCACGCCCAGCGGCTCATGGAAGTGGTAGGACGCCGTGTGTTCGTTGATCTCGGCGCTGGAGCCTTCCTGGGCGCGGATGCAGCCGGCGAAGTAACGGAAGTGGTCGGCGGCCAGCGGGATGTCGGCGTTCAGGGTTTCACGCACGGCCTTGCCGTTGTCCCAGGTTTCGGTGATGGCCAGCAGTTCGAGGTTCTGTTCGATGCGGTCGGCGATTTTCAGCAGGACCAGCGAGCGGTCTTGGGCCGAGGTCTTGCCCCAGGCGTCGGCGGCAGCGTGGGCGGCGTCCAGTGCTTTATCGATGTCTTTGGCAGTGGAACGCGGGAATTCGGCGATAGGCTTGCCGTTAACCGGCGAGATGTTGGTGAAATAGTTGCCGTCGACCGGCGCAACAAATTCGCCACCGATGTAGTTGCCGTACTTGGCCTTGAACGAAACGACGGCGCCTTCAGTACCGGGGTGTGCATAACGCATGGTGGGTATCTCCTGGCTTTTATGTTTATTCGGAGTGCAGCGCAGCAAGCGCGTAATAAAGCGTAGAGCAAAGGTTGGGCCACCGCTTTGCACGCCATGCAAATCAAGGGGTTGTGCATTATTGCAAGGCGCTGCTGTGGCAGGGCTGATACAGGTTATGTGACAGTTTGTGCCACAAGCGGTACAGCCTGTGACCGGTGGGTCGGCCCGGGATTGCAATGCCTGGATGGCTGGGGGATGCTGGGCGCTCTCACGCAGGGAGAATAATAAGAAATGCAAAACGATCAATTCAGTCGCCATGCCCAACAGGTTCTGACCGTGGCGCATGGCCGCGACCCGTCCAGCGATCCTTCCATCGCTCGCTCCTGGCTGCGTTGCCTGGAGGACTACCACCTTGACCCTGCGCAAACCATTGCACCCACTGTGCTTGAACATGGTCGCTTGCTGGAAAGTCGCGAGCGCCTGCAGCAGGTGCTGCACATCGCCGGCAGCGAGATGAATAGCCTGCATCAGCAACTCTCCGGTGCCGGGCATGCGGTGTTATTGACTGACGCGCGCGGGGTGATCCTCAACTGCGTCACTGCGCCGTCCGAGCGCAAGATCTTCGAGCGCGCCGGGCTCTGGCTGGGCGCTGATTGGAGCGAAGCCTGCGAAGGCACCAACGGCATCGGCACCTGCCTGGTTGAGCGCCAGTCCCTGACCATTCATCGCGATGAGCATTTTCGTGGCCGTCACACGGGGCTGACCTGTTCGGCGAGCCCGGTGTTCGACCCCCACGGCGACCTGCTGGCCGTGCTGGATGTGTCGTCGGCGCGGGAAGCAGTGTCGCGCCAGAGCCAGTTCCACACCATGGCACTGGTGAACCTGTCGGCGAAGATGATCGAGAGTTGCTACTTCCTGCGTCACTTTGAACACCACTGGCTGCTGCGCTTCCACTTGCAGGCGGAGTCGGTAGGGTTGTTCAGCGAAGGCCTGCTGGCGTTCGATGGCGAGGGGCGGATTTGTGCGGTCAACCAGAGTGCACTGAACCTGTTGGGGCAACTGCGTGGCCATTTGCTTGGGCAGCCGGTGGAGGCGTTTTTCGAGTGCTCCCTGGATCAGTTGCTCGGTCGCGCCAGCGCGAATGCCACCGCCAGTTGGCCGTTGCGTACCCGTGATGGTCGGCATTTGTTCGCGGCGTTGCGTGGCCAGGCGCGCAGCGCGCCGGCGCCCGTTGCCAAACCTGTTGTGCTGGCGCGCCCGCACCTGCCCGGTATCTGCCTGGGCGACCCGGCGCTGCAACTGGGTTTCAGCAAGGCGCTGCGTGTGTTCGAGCGCGATGTGCCGTTACTGATCAATGGCGAAACCGGCTCCGGCAAAGAGGCCTTCGCCAAGGCTGTGCACCTGGCCAGCCAGCGTGCCGACAAGGCGTTTGTTGCGCTCAACTGCGCGGCGATTCCGGAGAGCCTGATTGAAAGCGAGCTGTTCGGCTATCGCGGCGGCAGCTTTACCGGCGCGCGCAAAGAGGGCATGCAAGGCAAGCTGCAGCAAGCCGACGGCGGCACGTTGTTCCTGGATGAAATCGGCGATATGCCTCTGGCGCTGCAAACCCGTCTATTAAGGGTGCTGGAGGATCGGCTGGTGGTGCCGCTCGGCGGTGAGCCCCAGGCGGTGAACGTCAGAATTATCAGCGCAACCCACCGCAATCTCCTGGAACGTGTGCAAGAAGGCAGTTTTCGCGAGGACTTGTACTACCGGCTCAATGGCCTGGAAGTTGGGTTGCCGCCTTTGCGCGAGCGCAGTGACAAATCCCAGTTGCTCGAATTTCTGCTGGCACAGGAAGCCAACGGTGAGTCCGTATCGCTCGACCCGGCGGCGCGTGGGGCGCTGCTGGCATTCGCCTGGCCGGGAAACGTGCGCCAACTGCGCACGGTATTGCGCACGCTGGTGGCGTTGTGCGACGAGGGGCGTGTCGGCCTTGAGGACTTGCCCGCGCAGATTCGCCAGGCCCGTCCCGTGGCAGCTGCGCAGGCCAAGCTTGTGGAATCGCCACTGGAAGACGCCGAACGCCTCGCACTGCTCACGGCGTTGCAGCAACAGCGGTGGCACATGACGCACACGGCAGAGCAGTTGGGCGTGAGCCGCAACACGCTGTATAGAAAGCTGCGCCGGCACGGCATCGCGCGTCACACCCTCAGCTAAAAGGTGCGATTTTCGCCCCCCTGCGCTAACCTGCCTCGATGTTTTACGAGGTCGACTATGCACATTCATATTCTCGGTATTTGCGGCACGTTCATGGGCTCGATGGCAGTACTGGCCAAAGAGCTGGGCCATCACGTGACAGGCTCCGATGCCAACGTTTACCCACCCATGAGCACGCAACTCGAGGCCCAGGGCATCGAGCTGACTCAAGGCTACGACCCGTCGCAATTCGACCCGGTCCCGGACCTGGTGGTGATCGGCAACGCGATGTCCCGTGGCAACCCGGCGGTCGAATACGTACTCAATAAAGGTTTGCCCTATGTGTCTGGTCCGCAATGGCTGGCGGACCATGTGCTGCAAGGCCGTTGGGTGCTCGCGGTTGCCGGCACCCACGGCAAAACCACCACCAGTAGCATGCTGGCCTGGGTGCTGGAGCATGCGGGCATGAGCCCGGGGTTCTTGATCGGCGGCGTGCCGCAGAACTTCTCGGTGTCGGCGCGCCTGGGCGATACGCCGTTCTTCGTGATCGAGGCCGATGAATACGACAGTGCGTTCTTCGACAAACGCTCCAAGTTCGTTCACTACCGCCCGCGCACGGCGATCCTGAATAACCTGGAGTTCGATCACGCTGACATCTTTCCTGATCTGCCGGCCATCGAGCGTCAGTTCCACCATTTGGTGCGCACCATTCCGAGCGAAGGCCTAGTGATCCACCCAACCACCGAGCCGGCGCTGCAGCGTGTGATCGAGATGGGCTGCTGGACCCCGGTGCAAACCACCGGCGCGGGCGGGCAGTGGCAGGTCAAGCTGCTCAGCGAAGACGGTTCCCGATTTGAAGTGCTGTTCGAAGGCGAACCCCAGGGCATTGTCGATTGGGACATGACCGGCCAGCACAACGTCGCCAACGCCTTGGTTACCCTCGCTGCCGCGCGGCATGTGGGCGTGGTGCCTTCCATGGGCATTGCCGCGTTGAGTGCTTTCAAAAGCGTGAAGCGCCGTATGGAAAAAGTCGCCGACGTGAATGGGATTACCATCTACGACGACTTTGCCCACCACCCAACGGCCATTGCTACTACCTTGGACGGCCTGCGCAAGCGTGTCGGTGACGTGCCGATCATTGCGATTATCGAGCCGCGTTCCAACTCCATGAAGCTTGGCGCGCACCGCGATGGCCTGCCGGAAAGCGTCAACGACGCCGACGAGGCCGTCTGGTACGCGCCGGCCAACCTTGGCTGGGACCTGCCGGCGATTGCCGCGCTGTGCACGGTGCCCTCCACCGTGTGTGACTCCATCGAAGGCATCATTGAGCACGTCAAGCAACAGGCCAAACCGGGCACGCATGTGGTGGTCATGAGCAACGGCGGCTTCGGTGGCCTGCACGGCAAGCTGGCCGAGGCGCTGAAATGAGCGGCCCAGAGCGCGTCACCCTGGCGATGACCGGTGCGTCCGGCGCGCCCTATGGTTTGCGCCTGCTGGACTGCCTGGTGCGCGAAGACCGTGAGGTGCACTTCCTGATCTCCAAGGCCGCGCAGTTGGTGCTGGCCACCGAGACCGATGTGGCGCTGCCGCCCAAGGTGCAGATGATGCAGGCCTTCCTCACTGAGTACACCGGTGCGGCGGCGGGGCAGATCAAGGTTTACGGTAAAGAGGACTGGATGTCGCCCGTGGCCTCCGGCTCCGGTGCGCCGGCGGCCATGGTGGTGGTGCCGTGTTCCACGGGCACCTTGTCGGCAATTGCCACGGGTGCCTGCAACAACTTGATCGAACGCGCAGCAGACGTGACGTTGAAGGAGCGCCGGCAGTTGATCCTGGTGCCCCGTGAAGCGCCGTATTCGAGCATTCACCTGGAGCACATGCTCAAGTTGTCGAACATGGGCGTGACGATTTTGCCGGCCTCGCCCGGTTTTTATCACCAGCCGCAGACCATCGATGACTTGGTGGATTTTGTGGTGGCGCGGATTCTCAACCTGCTGAATATCCCTCAGGACATGCTGCCGCGTTGGGGCGAGCATCATTTGAGCAGTGATGAATAAGGCGCTGCTGATCGTACTGGCGTTGCATCTGACGGGCTGCGCCACTGCGCGCACGCTGGATGCGGCAAAGCCAGGCGCGCCGGTGGTGTATGCCGGTACGCGCCTGGATCTGTATGCGATGAATGGGGGGTGTTGCGCCAAGGACAGGTTTGGTGCCGAGGCGCCGAGCTATCCCGGTGTGGATCTGCCGGCGAGTGCGTTGCTCGATACGCTGTTGTTGCCGCTGTCGGTGTTGACGGTACTTGGGGTTGGCTTCAACGCTACCGGTGGTCTCTAACCCTATCTGGAGGGCAGCACAAAACTAATGTGGGAGCATCGAACCGCCGCTTCCACATTTGAATCTCTGCCAGATAGTTAAATCGGATTACTTGCCCAGCTTGCGCAACTCATCCGACTCCACCACCCGTACCCCATCCTGCTCTTCCAGGGCCAGGCGCCACATGGCGCGGGCCAGTTCGCACACTTCAATGCCGCGGTATTTCCCCGGAATCAATCGCGACAACGGTCCGGCCAACTGTTCGGCCAAGCGCGGCTCCAGCCTTTCCCCGAGTAACAGCGACGGTCGCACGATGGTCAGTTGTGGCCAATCCTGAGCCTTCAACGCTTCCTCCATTTCGCCTTTGACGCGGTTGTAGAAGATCGAGGACTTCGGGTCGGCGCCAATCGCGCTGATCACGATCAGGTGTCGCGCGCCCAGTTCCCGCGCACGTTTGGCGAAGGCCACGACCATGTCCAGGTCGACCGCGCGGAAGGCGTCTTCGGAGCCCGCCTGTTTGATGGTCGTGCCCAGGCAGCAAAAGGCGATATCCACCTGGCCGCTCAGTTGCGGCAGGAACACCGCCGGGTCGCCCACCGGGTTTTCCAGGTGCGGGTGTTCGGCCAGTGGCTTGCGGCTGGGTGCCAGCACGCGGGTCACGGTGGGTTCGTTGAGCAGGCGGTCGAGCAGGTGTTCGCCGGCGAGGCCGGAGGCGCCAGCGAGCAAGATATGCTGCGGAGTCAGGTACATGGTGTTTCCCCCTCGTTACACGTTACAGCTTAGTTGCCTTTGGCTTCCTTGCTATTCATTGAGACGCTTTCGAGCGCCTTTCGTGCCTGCTGTTTGCGTAATAATTGCCAATGGGCGATGACGCCCTTGGGGGCCCAGATCTGCGGTTCGGAGGCTTCGAAGCTGTCCGCCTGCTCGCGCTCGGCCACATGCAGTTGCGCCAGCTTGAAGGCTTGCTGCAGGTCGTCGGTCTGGTTGAAGGCTTGGGCGAAGAGGGCGTCGCCGAAGTAGGTGAAGTCGGCTTCCTCGGAACAACCGAAGGACACACGGTCGGCCCGCGAGGCGGTCATGATCAGCGTGCGCTCATCTTTCAGTGCCGGGATGAAGCCGCCGGAGTAGCAGGCGGAAATCACCACGATCTTGTCGCGGTTCTTCAACGGCGCCATCACGGCGGCCAGTTCATCGGCAGGCAGGTCCGCCAGTTCCATGCGCGGTTGGTCCAGCACCAGTTCGTGTTCGTGGGTGCCGTGGCTGGTCATGTAAATAAACACCAAGTCTTCCGGGCCGGTGCGTTCGGCCAGGGTTTGCACGGCGCGACGCAGGCTTTCGCGGGTGGCCAGGGGGCGGTCGGCGATGTGGTCGCGGTGATTGACCAGGCGAATCTGCCCGCGCGCGCCGAAACGCGTTGCGAGCAGGTTGCTGACGTAATCGGCCTCGCGCAGGAACACGCTCTGTTTGCCGTCACCGGCCACGGCGAGGGTGTACAGCTCCACGGCGGGGGTGGAGGCGGGCACTTCGGCGAGGGCGGTATCCAGCAGGCGGCCCTGGGCCAGCACGCCGATTTCCAGTGGGTCGGGCAATAATTTGCCGTCGGCATCACGCACACGCAGGCCATTGACCCACGTGCCGGCCTGTACGGTGCCATCGGTGAGGACGAGGGTGCCTTTGCCTTGGTAGCTGTCGCTGTCGAAGCCGCCGATATAGAAGCTGCCGTCGGTGAGGTTCAGGCGGCCTTCACCGGTAAAGCGCCAATCGCTGAACTGACCCACGTAGTGGCTACCATCGACGCCAATCAACTCGCCTTTGCCGCTGAGCGCGCCTTCCTTGAACTGGCCGATCCACACGTCGCCGTCGGCGTTCTCATAGCGGCCTTTGCCGTTGAGCTGGTTCTGTTTGAACTGGCCGACATAGATGTCGCCGTCGGCGCTGTTGAACGTGCCGTTGCCTTCCAGTTGGCCATCGACGAAATGGCCGCTGAACTGGTTGCCACTGTCATCGTTGCGCTGGCCTTCGCCATTCGGCTTGCCGTGGGCGAACTGGCCCTGGTACTGGCTGCCGTCGGCCAGTTCCAGGCGGCCGAGGCCGGAATACTGGTCGTTCTTGAATTCACCGCGATAGGTCATCTGCCCCTCTTTGAGGGTGCCTTCGCCGTTGCGTCGCCCGTTCTTGAAACCGCCCACATAGTGACTGCCCGCCGTGGTCAGGCTGCCCTGGCCGTCGAACAGGCCCTGTTTGAACTGACCTTTATAGACTTCGCCATTGCTGCCATGCCATTCGCCCTGGCCGTGCCATTGACCTTTGTCGAACTGGCCGGCGTACCAGCTGCCATTGGGGTAGTCCACACGGCCCTGGCCTTGCAGCAAGCCATTGACCACATCGCCCCGGTAACGGCCGCCGTCGGGCAGGCGCGCATCGGGCGGCAACAGCGATTCGCCGTCTCCGCAAGCGGTGAGCAACAGGGCAAGGGCAAGGGGAGCGAGTGGGCGCATAGCGGGATCCGGTTAATTGAGCGCCGAGTATGCCGCAGCCGCGAGTTTCATACATAAATTTACATACACAGTGGTGAGGTTTTACCCCTCACCACAGGCAAGGCTTACACGAAGCAGAGTGACAGCGACTCGGCAATGTAGGCGGGTTTTTCCTGACCTTCGATTTCCAGGGTGGCGGTGGCCTTGAACAGCCATTGGCCAGGTTTTTTCTCGGTGACGTCGGTCAGGGTCACGTTCAGCCGCACCTTGGAATCAACCTTTACCGGCTGGATAAAGCGCACGCTGTCCAGGCCATAGTTGACGGCCATCTTCAGGCCTTCAGGCATGATCAGGATGTCTTCCATCAGCTTGGGCATCAGCGACAACGACAGGAAACCGTGGGCGATGGTGCTGCCGAACGGTGTTTGCGCGGCCTTGACCGGGTCGACGTGGATGAACTGATGATCGCCTGTGGCCTCTGCGAACAGGTTGATGCGCGCCTGGTCGATGGTGAGCCATTCGGAACGTCCCAGTTCCTTGCCGACATAATCGTTGAGCTGCGCTACGGGTATATAAGGCATTGCGTCTCTCCTTGGTTCATCGGTTTTTATCAGTAGGCGAACTTCAATGTAGATCATCATGGGCAACAGGTCGGGTCAACCCACCATGCTTTTGGCGAATGCCTGAGCATACGGCGGGCATGCTTATAATGCCGACACGTTTTGAGGGGGAGAAAACGGATGCTGTTACGCGGTCTGACATGGCTGGTGCTGTTTCAATTGATCGGCACGGCACTCAATCATTTGCTGCTGCCGGTGCTGCCGGGGCCGATCATCGGCCTGTTGCTGATGCTGGGTTACCTGGTGTGGCGCGGCGAAGTCGGCGAACCCCTGAGCCTGGCGGCCAGCAGCCTGTTGCGTTACCTGCCGTTACTGTTGGTGCCGCCGGCGGTGGGGGTAATGGTGTACGCCAAGGACATTGCCGCTGATTTCTGGGCGATTGTCGGCGCGCTGGTGCTGTCGCTGGTGATCGCCATGGCGTTTGTCGGTGTGCTGATGCACCACATGGTCAAGCGCAAGGAGAAGGATCAATGAGCTTCGACTGGCAGGGCGCGTGGACGGCGGTGATTCATCACCCCTTGTTCGGCATTGGTATCACCCTCGGTGCCTATCAACTGGTGTTGGCAGGGTTCGAGAAGACCCGTTGGGTGTTCCTGCAACCGGTGCTGGTCTCCATGCTGTTGGTGATCGGCGTGTTGCTCTCCTGTGGCCTGAGCTACGCCGAATACCGCAAGAGCACCGAGATCATGGGCATCCTGCTCGGCCCGGCGACGGTGGCGCTGGCCGTGCCGCTGTATTTGAACCTGCGACGGATTCGCCAATTGTTCTGGCCGATTTTTACTACGCTGGTGGTAGGCGGGGTGTTGGCCACCGGCCTGTGTGTGCTGCTGGGCTGGTGGTTTGGCGCCGAGCACATGATGTTGATGACCATGGCGCCCAAGTCGGTGACCTCGCCGATTGCCATGCTGGTGGCCGAGCAGATCGGCGGCGTGGCAGCGTTGGCGGCGGTGTTTGTGCTGATCACCGGGGTGGTGGGGGCGATGGTCGGCCCGTCACTGCTTTCACGCTTGGGCGTGTACAGCCCCGAAGCGCGAGGCATGGCCCTGGGCATGACCGCCCACGCTGTCGGCACCTCGGTGGCCCTGCAGGAAAGCGAAGAGTGCGGTGCCTTTGCGGCGCTGGCCATGAGTCTGATGGGCGTAGCCACGGCGGTGCTCCTGCCGCTGGCTGTGTCAGTGATCGTTTAAATCGGGGTTAAGGAAACCTTTTATGAGTCTGGCGCTGTTCCCGCTAAATACCGTGCTGTTCCCTGGCTGCACCCTCGACCTGCAACTGTTCGAGGCGCGCTACCTGGACATGATCAGCCGCTGCATGAAAAAGGGCGAAAGCTTCGGCGTGGTGTGCATCCTCGACGGCAGGGAAGTGGGCATGGCCCCGGACGGCTACGCGCTGATCGGCTGTGAAGCGCTGATTCGCGACTTCAAACAACAGGACAACGGCCTGCTGGGGATTCGAGTCGAAGGCGGTCGCAGGTTCCGCGTGCGGGATGCGGGCGTGCAGAGTGACCAATTGCTGGTGGCCGACGTGCAATGGCTCGAAGAACTGCCTGACCAACCGCTGGAAGAAGAGGACGCCGACCTGCTGGCGCTGCTGCAGGCGTTGGCCGAGCACCCCTTGGTTGCTTCGCTGGACATGGATGCGCACGCCGACGGGCAGCAAGCCTTGGGCAATCAGTTGGCGTATCTGCTGCCCTTCACCGAGGCCGACAAGGTCGACCTGCTGCAACTCGACGACCCGCAGCAGCGCCTGGATGCGATCCAGATGCTGCTCGATGAATTGCAGGGGGAGCTGTTCACTTAATAGGCGTAGCGCAGCAGAGCATGCGGCGTGCCGGTGAATGCGATGAAGCTCAGCACCGTAATCAGCGCCGGCAACAACAGCCACCAGGTTTTTTTTGACATGGCGGGCAGCGGGCTTCGGTACTGGCTGATGCCCAGGCTGAACGCACACACCGTCATCGCCAGCAGTGTGCCGGCCAGGATGTCCGTGGGCCAATGGGCGCCGAGGTAGACCCGCGACATCGCGATAAATGCAGCCGGAATGCAGCCCAGCAGCATCCACGTCAGGCGCAGCCGTGTGGGTTGCCCGCGACCGGCCAGGATCGCCAGGGCCAGGAAAAACGCGAAAGCGCCGGACGCGTGGCCGCTGGGCATGCTGAAGCTGGTCAAAGGGTCTGTAAGGATTTCCGGCCGTCCGCGAGCGAAAAACAGCTTGGTCCCGGTGTTGATCACCGCAGCGCCCGCCAGCGTTGTGCCGACAAACACCGCATGGCGCCATTGGCGTGCCAATAGCAGCAGGCCGGTGAAGACGGCGCTGGCGAAAAACATCTTCTTGAATTCACCCAGTTGGGTGATGCGCACCATCACTTCATCCAACCAAGGGCTGCGATGTTCCTGCACCAGGGCGGTCAGGCCATGGTCGAAGTTGTCCAGAGCGTGGTAGCCGATAAACAGCGCGATCAACAGCACCAGGCTCGCGCAACCCATCCACAAGGTAGCGCGACGATGGCCGCGCAAGCTGCTGTTCACGCTCAGCCCGATCAGTACGGCCAGGCATCCTGCGACCACTGCGGCCTCGGGCCAGAACCCCTCGGGCAGAGGCAAGCGGAAGGCGGCGCCGGTCGCCCAGCCCGGCAGCAGATAGGCCACCGACCAGCCCGCTGCCGCCACGACGCTCACCACCGCAAAGCGCGGAAATGGCATGTCGCACATGCCCGCCACCATCGGCAGCATAGGGCGCAGCGGGCCGATGAAGCGTCCGACCAGGAGGCTGGCAATGCCGTACTTGTGGAAATAGGTTTCAGCGCCGTTCATCCATTCAGGATGGTGACGCAAGCCGGGCAAGCGCCGGATGTTCTGGTGGAAATGTCGACCCAGAAAGTAGGAAGCCCCGTCACCGAGCAGACCGCCCAGAAAGCCCAGCAGCAAGGTTTCACTCAGGGGCAGTGCGCCGCTGCCGGCGAGTGCGGCAATAGCAAACAACAATACCGTGCCAGGCACGATCAACCCGGCGATGGCCAAGCACTCCACGCAGGCGACGATAAACACCGCCACCGCCAGCCATTCGGGGTTGAGGGTCAACCAGCCGGTAATGCTATCGAGCCATTGGCCCATACAATCCACTCCATTTATTCGGCCACTGCCTTGCAAATTCATATCCGGACTCGCCGCCCACATTGAATCTGCCGCGCTGCAGATATCAATTTTCAGCAGGAACAGCGGCCTCTACTAATCAAATCAAAAAATAATCGCGACCTTCGACCTGGCCCCGGCGCAGCGGGTTCCGTGTGCAATAAGGCGCATAGCCAGCATCCACAAAGCGGTACATCAAGTGTTCATCACGGCCGCTGGGAATGCCCAGGCGGGTGGTTTGGATGATCTGAGTCGGCGCCTGGCCCACATCCTCAACGTAGAGCAATTCCTGATCGAAGCGCTTGGCATCCCACATCGGCACCTTCAACCTCAAGGCTTTGCACAGCAACGTCTGGCCTGCGCACAGCTTTTGAGCGGCACGCGGGCTGCCATCGGCATTTGGATTGTTCAACAGCATCTGCGCCAGGCTTTCGGGGCCGGACAACGCGTCGACCCACGGATACGCCGATTTGATCAACACGGCATTACCTGGCCCCTGAGCGCTGAAGTTCAGTGAATCGCCACCACGGGCGTAGTACATGTAGATATGACCGCCATCCAGAAACAAAGCCTTACGCTTTACTGTGTAGCCCAATGAAGCGTGACTGCCTTTTTCGGCCACGTAATAGGCTTCGGTTTCAATAATTCGTGCAGAAAGCCAGGTTTCGCCGACGCGATGGCGGATGACTTTTCCGAGTAATGCTTGCGCAAGAGTTTGCGCATCGCGGTCGAAGAAGCTGTCGGGCAGGGCGCTGGCGGGGGGTAGGGGCGATGAGCTGGGCATGGCAGTCAGGGTGAATACGGCTAAATGTGACGGAATCATAACAACTCCCACCTTAATTACCGCTGAACCCCAGATTTTTACAGTTCATTTCGACCATCCGCCCCTCACCGCTGTCAGTCGGGCGGCGTCACAGCTATAATCTGCCGCTTTCCTCCATGCCAAGACTCCCTGACCATGACTGAGTCCGTTCTTGACTACATGACCCGCCTGGGTCGCGCTGCCCGTCAGGCCTCGCGGTTGATCGCCCGTGCGAGCACTGCGCAGAAGAACCGTGCCCTGTTGGCTGCCGCCGACGCTCTGGATGCTTCGCGCTCCGAGCTCGCCACTGCCAACGAACTGGACCTGGCCAACGGCCGCGCCAATGGCCTGGAGCCGGCCCTGCTGGACCGCCTGGCGCTGACCCCGGCACGTATCGACGACATGATCGAAGGTTTGCGTCAGGTGGCCAAGCTGCCTGACCCCATCGGCGAAATCCGCGACATGCGTTACCTGCCGTCCGGCATCCAGGTCGGCAAGATGCGCGTGCCGCTGGGCGTGATCGGCATCATTTATGAGTCGCGTCCGAACGTTACCATTGACGCCGCGAGCCTGTGCCTCAAGTCCGGCAACGCCACCATCCTGCGTGGCGGTTCCGAGGCGATCAATTCGAACCGCGCCATTGCAGCGTGTATTCAGCAGGGCCTGGCCGTGGCCGAGTTGCCCGCCGAAGTGGTGCAGGTGGTGGAAACCACCGACCGCGCCGCCGTAGGTGCGCTGATCACCATGCCGGAATTTGTCGACGTGATCGTGCCACGTGGCGGCAAGAGCCTGATCGAGCGCGTCAGCCGCGATGCCAAGGTGCCAGTCATCAAGCACTTGGACGGCGTGTGTCACGTATACATCGACATCGCTGCCGACATCGACAAGGCTATCCGCATCGCCGACAACGCCAAGACTCACCGCTACGCCCCCTGCAACACCATGGAAACCCTGCTGGTGCACGTCGGCATTGCCGATCGCGTGCTGCCGCCGCTGGCTGCCATCTACCGCGACAAGGGCGTGGAACTGCGCGGTTGTGAGCGTACCCGTGCGCTGCTTGGCGCGGACGTGATCGAGGCCACCGAACAAGACTGGTACACCGAGTACACGGCGCCGATCCTGTCGATCCGCATCGTCGACGACCTGGATGAGGCCATCGAGCACATCAACACCTATGGCTCCAAGCACACCGACGCCATTGTTTCCGAGCATTTCAGCGATGCCCGGCGTTTCCTCAACGAAGTGGATTCCGCTTCGGTGATCGTCAACGCCTCGACGCGTTTTGCCGATGGTTTCGAGTATGGCCTGGGGGCGGAGATCGGCATTTCCACCGACAAGCTCCACGCACGCGGCCCGGTTGGCCTGGAAGGCCTGACCAGCGAGAAGTACGTGGTGTTCGGCGACGGTCATGTGCGCACTTGATGGCTAAACGCATCGGGCTGCTCGGCGGTACCTTCGACCCCGTGCACATCGGCCACTTGCGCAGTGCCCTGGAAGTCGCGGATGCCCTTGCGCTGGACGAGCTGCGGGTGATGCCCAACGCTCGGCCTCCGCATCGCGATACGCCGCAGGTGTCGCCGCAGCAGCGCCTTGAAATGGTGCGCCTGGCCGTGGAAGGTATCTCGCCGCTGGTGGTGGACGACCATGAGCTCAAGCGCGATAAACCGTCCTACACTGTTGACACCCTGGAGCTGATGCGCGCCGAACTGGCCGCAGATGACCAGTTGTTTCTGCTTTTGGGCTGGGACGCATTTTGCGGCCTGCCCTCTTGGCATCGCTGGGAGGAACTCCTTCAGCATTGCCACATCCTGGTTTTGCAACGCCCGGATGCCGACAGCGAACCGCCGGATGCCTTGCGCAACCTGCTGGCCGCGCGGTCGGTAAGTGACCCCTTGGCCCTGACCGGGCCGAACGGGAATATTGCATTCGTCTGGCAGACCCCGCTTGCGGTGTCCGCCACCCAGATCCGTCAACTGCTGGCCAGCGGGAAGTCGGTACGTTTCCTGGTGCCTGACGCGGTCCTGGCCTACATCGATGCGCACGGGCTTTACCGTGCGTCGAACTGAAAAGGCGCGCTTGAGCGTACGCACAGTCGTACAGCGAGCGCCCGTACATACGAGCAAAACGAGTTTTATATGACGAACAAAGACGTAAGCAAAGTTAAGCGCAAAGGCACCTTCAAAAGCGCCCCGCTGCCGGTAGAAGCCCACGTTGGCCCTGAGCTGGCTGGCGAAGAGCTGGTAAAAGTCGCCGTAGCGGCCCTGGAAGACGTTAAGGCCCAGGACATCCAAGTGCTGGACGTGCGCGACAAGCAGAGCATCACCGACTACATGATCATCGCCACCGGTACCTCCAACCGCCAGATCGGCGCGATGCTGGACAAGGTTCGCGAAGCCGTCAAAGCCCAAGGCGTCAAGCCGCTGGGTGAAGAAGGCAAGGGCGACAGCGACTGGGTGCTGTTGGACATGGACGACGTGATCGTGCACATGATGACCTCCAACGCTCGCCAGTTCTACGACCTGGAGCGTCTGTGGAAAGGCGCCGAGCAGAGCCGTGCCGCCGATGGCAAGCACCACAGCCCGGAAGTGGGCCACGCGCACTTCGACAAGCTGAACAAAGACCAGGAATAAGGAACGGCTGTGCGCCTGCGTCTGATCGCTGTCGGTTCACGCATGCCCAAGTGGGTGGAAGAAGGCTGGCACGAGTATGCCAAGCGTCTGCCCGCTGAGCTGTCGCTTGAACTGGTGGAAATACCGCTGAATACCCGGGGCAAGAATGCCGATGTGGCGCGCTTTATCCGTCAGGAAGGCGAAGCCATGTTGGCCAAGGTCGGCCCCAACGAGCGCATCGTCACTCTCGAAGTGCACGGCAAACCCTGGAGCACCGAGCAATTGGCGGTGGAACTGGACCGCTGGCGCCTGGATTCGCGTACGGTCAACTTCATGGTGGGCGGCCCCGAAGGGCTGGCGCCGGAAGTCTGTGCGCGGGCGGACCAGCGTTGGTCGTTGTCAGCGCTGACGCTGCCGCACCCGTTGGTACGGATTCTGATCGGTGAGCAGCTGTATCGCGCCTGGACAGTTCTGTCCGGGCACCCTTATCACAAATAATCTGCGCCTCTTTCGATGACCCAGCCGATCCGCATCAAGGACCACGAGAAAGACGCACGTCTCGTACGCGCTCGGGTCGTGTTCGGCGCTTTTATGGTGGTGGGGCTAATCGGGGTGCTGATTGCGCGCCTGTATTTCCTGCAGGTGATCCAGTACGACTATCACTCCACGCTGTCGGAAAACAACCGGGTGCATGTGCAGCCTATTCCGCCGACCCGTGGGCTGATTTTCGACCGTAATGGCGTGGTGGTCGCGGATAACCGGCCCAGCTTTAGCCTGAGCATGACCCGCGAACGTTCCGGTGATTGGCAGCAGATCCTTGATGTGATCGTCGAGGTGCTGCAGTTGACCCCAGAAGACCGCGTGATCTTCGAAAAGCGCATGAAGCAGGGGCGCAGGCCATTCGAGCCGGTGCCGATCCTGTTTGAGCTGACCGAAGAGCAGATTGCCCGGATCGCGGTGAACCAGTTCCGTCTGCCGGGTGTGGAAGTGGTGGCGCAGTTGGTGCGGCACTACCCGCAGGGGCCGCACTTTGCGCACTCTGTCGGCTACATGGGGCGAATCAACGAGAAAGAGCTGAAAAGCCTCGACCCGGTCAATTACAGCGGCACCCACCATATCGGCAAGACTGGCATCGAGCGTTTCTACGAGCCAGAACTGCACGGCCAGGTGGGTTACGAAGAAGTCGAGACCAACGCTCGCGGCCGTGTGCTTCGGGTGCTCAAGCGCACCGATCCGGTGCCGGGCAAGGACATCGTGCTGAGCCTGGATATCAAGTTGCAGGAAGCCGCCGAGATGGCCCTGGGCGGTCGGCGTGGCGCGGTGGTCGCGCTGGACCCGAAGACCGGTGAAGTGCTGGCGATGGTCAGCCAACCAAGCTTCGACCCCAACCTGTTTGTGACCGGAATCAGCTTCAAGGCTTACGCCGAGTTGCGCGATTCCATTGACCGGCCGCTGTTCAACCGCGTATTGCGCGGCCTGTACCCGCCGGGTTCGACGATCAAGCCGGCGGTGGCGATTGCGGGTCTGGACGCGGGCGTGATCACGGCCTCCAGCCGAGTCTATGACCCTGGCTACTACATGCTGCCCAACTACGATCACAAATACCGTAACTGGAACCGCACCGGTGACGGCTATGTCGACTTGGACACCGCGATCATGCGCTCCAACGACACCTATTTTTACGACCTGGCTCACAAGCTGGGGATTGATCGCCTATCCACCTATATGCGCAAGTTCGGCCTCGGTCAAAAAGTCTCCCTGGACATGTTCGAAGAGTCCCCAGGCTTGATGCCGTCGCGCGAATGGAAGCGCGCGACCCGCCGCCAGGCGTGGTTCCCGGGCGAGACGCTGATCCTCGGCATCGGCCAGGGCTACATGCAGGCCACGCCGCTGCAGCTGGCCCAGGCCACGGCGCTGGTGGCCAACAAAGGCATCTGGAACCGTCCGCACCTGGCCCGGACCATCGAAGGCGAAAAGCCGGTGGATGACAACCCGATCCCCGACATTGTGCTGCGTGACCCGTCGGACTGGACCAAGGTCAACCATGGCATGCAGCAAGTGATGCACGGTGCCCGCGGTACGGCGCGCAAAGCGGCCATTGGCGCGCAATACCGTATTGCCGGTAAGAGCGGTACCGCGCAAGTAGTGGCGATCAAGCAAGGCGAGAAATATGACCGCTCCAAGATTCAGGAGCGCCACCGTGACCACGCCTTGTTTGTCGGCTTCGCGCCGGCCGACGATCCGAAAATTGTGGTGGCGGTGATGGTCGAAAACGGCGAATCCGGCTCCGGCGTCGCGGCCCCGGTGGTGCGCCAGATCATGGACGCCTGGCTGTTGGCCGACGACGGCAGGCTCAAGCCCGAATATGGCGGCCCCCCGTCAAGCACCGAGGTTACGGCCCATGAAGAGTAATTTTGACCGCATCCTCTCCAGCGAGGACGTGATGCGTCGCCGTGCGACGTTGCTGCAACGCATTCACATTGATGGCCCGTTGCTGATCCTGTTGCTGACATTGGCAGCCGGCAGCCTGTTCGTCCTGTACTCGGCCAGCGGCAAGAACTGGGACCTGCTGATCAAGCAAGCGTCGTCGTTCGGCCTGGGCCTGTTGTCGATGGTCGTGATCGCCCAGCTTGAACCACGGTTCATGGCGCGTTGGGTGCCGCTGGGCTACGTCGTCGGGGTGCTGCTGCTGGTGGTCGTGGACGTGATGGGCCACAACGCCATGGGCGCGACGCGCTGGATCAACATTCCGGGGGTGATTCGCTTCCAGCCGTCGGAATTCATGAAGATTCTGATGCCGGCAACCATCGCCTGGTACTTGTCCAAGCGCACCTTGCCGCCGCAGCTCAAACACGTGGGCATCAGCCTGATCCTGATTGGCGTGCCGTTTGTGCTGATCGTGCGCCAGCCAGACCTTGGCACCTCGCTGCTGATCCTGGCGGGCGGTGCCTTCGTGCTGTTCATGGGCGGTTTGCGCTGGCGCTGGATCCTCAGCGTGCTGGCTGCCGCCGTGCCCGTGGCCGTGGCCATGTGGTTCTTCTTTATGCATGACTACCAGAAGCAGCGAATCCTGACCTTCCTCGACCCTGAAAGCGACCCGCTCGGCACCGGCTGGAACATCATCCAGTCGAAGGCCGCCATCGGTTCCGGCGGCGTATTTGGTAAGGGATGGTTGCTGGGCACCCAATCGCACTTGGACTTTTTGCCCGAGAGTCACACCGACTTCATTATTGCGGTACTGGGCGAAGAGTTTGGCCTGGTGGGCATTTGCGCGCTGCTGCTGATCTATTTGCTGTTGATCGGTCGCGGCCTGGTGATCACCGCGCAGGCGCAGACGTTGTTCGGAAAATTGCTGGCCGGCGCCCTGACCATGACTTTTTTTGTTTACGTTTTCGTC
Source organism: Pseudomonas sp. EL_65y_Pfl1_R83 (assembly GCF_963970695.1). Lineage (NCBI taxonomy): Bacteria > Pseudomonadati > Pseudomonadota > Gammaproteobacteria > Pseudomonadales > Pseudomonadaceae > Pseudomonas > Pseudomonas sp. EL_65y_Pfl1_R83. The sequence goes on from NZ_CAXAQI010000017.1 coordinate 26,060, forward strand.
AACATCGGTATGGTCAGTGGCCTGTTGCCGGTTGTTGGGGTGCCGTTGCCGTTCATTAGCTACGGCGGAACTTCGCTGGTGACATTGATGTCAGCGTTTGGGGTTTTGATGTCGATTCATACGCATCGCAAATGGATCGCACAGGTTTGAATAAGGTGAAGATGTCAATGCAAGTAATGCGCGGCTGGGCGACTCGGCATGCGTCCTGGATGGGCCTGATTGGGCTGCTGGGCGCAACGCAAGAGGCGCAGGCCGGTGACTACGATGGTTCACCCCAGGTCGCCGAGTTTGTCGGTGAAATGACCCGCGACTATGGTTTCGCGGGTGAGCAACTGATGGGCGTGTTCCGCGAAGCCCAGAAAAAACAGGCGATCCTCGACGCCATTTCTCGCCCTGCCGAACGCGTGAAGCAGTGGAAGGAGTATCGCCCGATGTTCCTCACCGACGCCCGCGTGGCGCGGGGTGTGGACTTCTGGCGCCAGCATGAGGCAGTACTGGCCCGCGCCGAGCAGGAATACGGTGTGCCAGCCCAGGTCATTGTCGCGATCATTGGCATCGAAACCTTTTACGGGCGCAATACCGGCAGTTACCGGGTGATCGACGCCTTGTCGACCCTGGGCTTCGATTACCCGCCGCGCGCCGACTTCTTCCGCAAGGAGCTGCGCGAATTCCTGCTGCTGGCTCGCGAAGAGCAGGCCGACCCGCTGAGCCTCAAGGGTTCCTACGCGGGTGCGATGGGCTTGCCGCAGTTCATGCCGAGCAGCTTCCGCGCCTATGCCGTTGACTTTGACGGTGATGGGCATATCAATATCTGGAGCAATCCGGACGATGCCATCGGCAGTGTGGCCAGCTACTTCAAGCGTCATGGCTGGGTCGGCTGCGAACCGGTGGTGATCCGCGCCGATGTCACGGGGGATCGCGCCGACGAAGGCCTGACCCAAGGCATTGAGCCGGCCAAGACGGTCGGGGAGTTGCGGGCGCTGGGCTGGTCGAGTCAGAATGCGCTGCCTGATGATCTGCCGGTGACGGCGTTCCGTCTTGAAGGCGAACATGGCCCGGAATACTGGATGGGCCTGAAGAATTTCTACGCAATCACGCGTTATAACCGCAGTGTGATGTACGCCATGGCCGTGCATCAGCTGTCAGACATGCTGGTCCAAGCACGGGGCAACAAGTAATGCGGGCATCGCCGTTCAATAAACCGCTCAAGCTGGTGGCGTTCGCCGCGTTGTCCCTGCTGGTCGTCAGTTGTTCCACCAGTCGTGGTCCAGCGCAGAAGGCCGGGGGCACTGTTGTCCGTGCCCAGCCGGGCCTGGACATCAACCGCGCGCACAAAGATGGCGCGCCGTGGTGGGACGTCGACGTGTCGAAGATCCCGGACGCCACGCCGACCCTGCACACCGGCCCGTACAAGGCGAACCCTTATACCGTGCTGGGCAAAAGCTACTTTCCCCTGCAGGAATCCAAGACGTACGTCCAATCGGGTACAGCGTCCTGGTATGGCACCAAATTCCATGGCCAGAACACCGCCAACGGCGAAGTGTATGACCTGTACGGCATGAGCGCGGCCCACAAGACCCTGCCGCTGCCCAGCTACGTACGCGTGACCAACCTGGACAACAACCGCACGGTGATCCTGCGGGTCAACGACCGCGGGCCGTTCTATTCGGACCGCATCATCGACTTGTCGTACGCTGCCGCGAAGAAACTCGGTTATGCCGAAATCGGTACTGCGCGCGTGAAGGTTGAAGGTATCGACCCGGCGCAATATTGGGCCCAGCGCGGCAAGCCAGCGCCGTTGATGCTCAATGAGCCGCAAACCCAGCAGCCGCAAGTGACCGCCTCAACGGGCAAGGTCGAGCAGTGGACGCCTCCGCCGCAGCAGCATGCTCCGGACACCGTCGTCGTACCCAGGGCTGCACCAGGCGCTGCCGTAGCGGGCGGGCAATACCTGCAGGTCGGCGCTTTCGCCAACCCGGATGCGGCAGAACTGTTAAGGTCCAAGCTGAGCGGCATGGTCAACGCGCCGGTTTTTATCAGCTCCATCGTGCGTAACCAGCAGACCCTGCATCGCGTGCGGATGGGGCCGATAGGCTCGCCGAGCGAAGTCGCGCAAGTGCAGAACAGCGTGCGCATGGCAAACCTGGGGCAACCCAGCGTGGTTACCGCCGAATAACAGAGAATTGATGGTTCTGGCTCGTGCGCGGGTCAGGGCTGTGGTTGTTGGCTCGTTTGACAATAAAAACCCAGGGGCAAGGGGTGAGCGGGCAACCGAATACGCGACAGTCTGGCAACGGGCTGTCTGAATGAGTTTTGCCCGCGAGGGCAAGTTTCCATAAGCAATTTCGAGAGACGGATGAACATCACCACCTTAGCCAAACGCACGTGCCTGCTTCTTTCGCTGATCATCACCCCGGCCGCCTGGGCCGTTGAAATGGTGCCGGCTTCCCCGCAACTGGCCGCCAAGTCCTGGGTTCTCATGGATGCCGCCAGTGGCAACGTGCTGGTCGAGAGCAACGGTGACCAGCGCCTGCCACCGGCCAGCCTGACCAAACTGATGACCGCCTATATCGCGACCCTGGAAATCCGTCGCGGCCAGATCGGCGAGAACGATCCGGTGACCGTCAGCGAAAACGCCTGGCGTACCGGCGGCTCGCGGATGTTCATCAAGGTCGGTTCGCAGGTGACTGTAAGCGACCTGCTGCACGGCATCATCATCCAGTCCGGTAACGACGCCAGCGTCGCCCTGGCCGAGCACATCGCCGGCAGCGAAGACGCGTTCGCCGACATGATGAACAAGACGGTGACTGACCTGGGCATGACCAACAGCCACTTCATGAACCCGACCGGTCTGCCGAACCCAGATCACTACTCGTCGGCTCACGACATGGCAATCCTGGCGCGCGCGATCATTCGTATCGACCCGGTGCACTACGCGATCTACTCCCAGAAAGAGTTCTACTGGAACAACATCAAGCAACCTAACCGCAACCTGCTGCTGTGGCGCGACAAGACCGTTGACGGTCTGAAAACCGGCCACACCGAAGAAGCCGGCTACTGCATGGTGTCGTCCGCTGTACGTGACGGCCAACGCCTGATCGCCGTGGTCTTCGGCACCAACAGCGAGCAGGCCCGTGCGGCCGAGACGCAAAAACTGCTGACCTACGGTTTCCGCTTCTTTGAAACCCAGACCTTCTACCAGAAGGGTGCTGAGCTGGCGACCGCGCCGGTTTGGAAGGGCGCTACCTCCCAAGTCAAGGCCGGCCTGGCTGAAGACCTGACCCTGACCATGCCTAAAGGCCAGCTGAAAAAGCTCGCTGCCAGCATGACCATGAACCCGCAATTGGTTGCGCCAATCGCCAAGGGCGATGTGATCGGTAAAGTCGAAGTGAAGCTGGACGACAAGGTGGTGCACAGCGCCGACCTGATCGCCCTGGACGCCGTCGACGAGGGTGGTATCTTCCGCCGCGTGTGGGATAGCATCCGTCTATTCTTCTACGGCTTGTTCAACTGATAGTGTGCATCTGCAAAGCCCCGCGTTGATCCGACGCGGGGCTTTGTTGTCGCCAAGGCTTACGCTTACGAGGCCGTTACGCCATGACCGATACCGAAGTAAAGGCGCCAAAGATCGAATTCCCGGTGGTGGACTATCCCATCAAGATCATCAGCGACACCGGCGTAGGCCGCAAAGACTTGATCCTTGAGATAGTGCGCAAGCACGCCACGATCAATGATGAGCGTGTGGACGAGCGATCCAGCTCCACAGGCAAATACACCACGATCCAGTTGCACATCGTTGCGACGGGTCAAGACCAGCTCTACGACATCAACAGTGAACTGCGGGCCACTGGCTTCGTGCACATGGTGTTGTGATGTCACAGGTCCTGGGCTTTCGCGAGCTCGGCCGGATGGCCTACGCGCCCGTCTGGCACGCCATGCAGCGGTTCACTAACGAACGCGGCACGTCGGCCCCCGATGAAATCTGGCTGGTGGAACATCCGCCGGTATTTACCCAGGGCCAGGCCGGCAAGGCCGAGCACTTGCTGCTGCCGGGGGATATTCCGGTGGTGCAGGTCGACCGAGGTGGCCAAGTGACTTACCATGGGCCCGGTCAGCTTGTCGCTTATCTGTTGCTGGATGTGCGCAAGCTAGGGTTCGGCGTGCGCGACCTAGTCAGCCGCATGGAGGCTTGCCTGATCGAGCTGTTGGCCAGTTACGGCGTGACCGCCGCGGCCAAGCCGGATGCGCCGGGTGTGTATGTGGACGGCGCGAAAATCGCCTCCCTGGGGCTGCGTATTCGCCACGGCTGTTCCTTCCATGGCTTGGCCTTGAACGTGGACATGGACCTGGCACCGTTCCGGCGGATCAACCCATGTGGCTATGCCGGGTTGGCGATGACGCAACTGAGTGATCACGCCACACCGATTAAATTTGCCGAGGTAAGTGCCCGGCTGCGTGAGCAGCTCGTCAAACACCTCGACTATGCTGAGCAGACGACCCTTACGGGCGGAATCGACTGATTATGACTACTGATGCAGTGCAAACCATGATCCCGACGTTGGACGTTACCGACCGTGCGGCCCCGGCCCCGCGTGCCAAGGTGGAAGCCGGCGTCAAGCTGCGCGGCGCCGAGAAGGTTGCACGCATTCCGGTGAAGATCATTCCGACCACCGAACTGCCGAAGAAACCTGACTGGATCCGCGTGCGCATCCCGGTTTCGCCGGAAGTCGACCGTATCAAGGCCCTGCTGCGCAAACACAAGCTGCACAGCGTGTGCGAAGAAGCGTCCTGCCCAAACCTGGGCGAGTGCTTCTCCGGCGGCACCGCCACCTTCATGATTATGGGTGACATCTGCACCCGTCGTTGCCCGTTCTGCGACGTGGGCCACGGCCGTCCGAAGCCACTGGACGTCAACGAGCCGGAAAGCCTGGCCATCGCCATTGCCGACCTTAAGCTCAAGTACGTGGTGATCACCTCGGTTGACCGCGACGACCTGCGTGACGGCGGTGCCCAGCACTTTGCCGACTGCATCCGCGAAATCCGTAAGTTGTCGCCAAACGTCATGCTAGAAACCCTGGTGCCGGACTACCGTGGCCGTATGGACGTGGCGCTGGAAATCACCGCTGCCGAGCCGCCGGATGTGTTCAATCACAACCTGGAAACCGTGCCACGCCTGTACAAGGCCGCGCGCCCGGGTTCGGACTACCAGTGGTCGCTGACCCTGCTGCAGAAATTCAAGCAAATGATGCCGCACATTCCGACCAAATCCGGCCTGATGCTGGGCCTGGGCGAGACCGACGAAGAAGTGATCGAAGTCATGCAGCGCATGCGCGAACACGACATCGACATGCTGACCCTGGGCCAGTACCTGCAACCGTCCCGCAGCCACTTGCCGGTGCAGCGTTTCGTGCACCCGGACACCTTCGCCTGGTTCGCCGAGGAAGGTTACAAGATGGGCTTCAAGAACGTTGCGTCGGGGCCGTTGGTGCGTTCGTCATACCATGCGGACGAACAGGCCAAGTTGGTCAAGGCTAGCCTGGTCTCGTAACACAGATTTGGCCAACACCGCTGATCCAATGTGGGAGCGGGCGTGCTCGCGAAGGCGGTGTTTTTCAGTCACCTGATTTATTGACTGACACTGCGCCTTCGCGAGCACGCCCGCTCCCACATTTCGTTCCGCGTCTGCCAAGGAGAGTTGTGGATGAGCATTGCCGTACCTGCCTTGCGACCCGAAGGCACCATCGCCCTGATCGCTCCCGCCGGCCCCGCCACGCTGGACGTCGAAAAGGCCGACCAATGGATGCGCGCCCACGGCTACGACCTGCGAATCTTCCCTGGCGTCTATGAGCGCGACGGCTACCTGGCCGGCAGCGATAAAGTCCGCCTAAACGACCTCCATAAAGCCTTTGCCGACCCTGAAATCGACGCCATCTTCTGCCTGCGCGGCGGCTACGGCACGCCGCGTCTGCTTGATAGCCTGGATTTCGACCTGCTACGCGCCCATCCCAAGCCGTTCGTAGGTTATAGCGACATCACCGCTCTGCACCTGGCGATCAGCCGATATGCCGGCTTCGTGACCTTCCACGGGCCGATGCTCAATGCCGATCTGCTGGGCGATAAGCAACAACCCACCGAATCCTCGCTGTTCAGTCTGCTGCGCGGCCAACTGAGTGCTGGTAGCCAGTTGATACACCCGGTGGCTTACCCGCTGACTACGATTGAACCGGGCATCGCCTGCGGGCGTTTGCTGGGCGGCAATCTGTCGATGATCGCGGCTGTCATGGGCACGCCCTACGAGATGGATGCTGAGGGCATCATCCTGTTTATCGAAGACGTCAACGAGCCCCTCTACCGCATCGACCGTCTGCTCACGCACCTGCGTCTGGCAGGCAAGCTGGCCCAGGTTGCGGGTGTGCTGGTGGGGGATGTGGCGGGTGTGGACAAGGATGCGTTGGAGCGGCTGCTCAAGCAGACCTTTGAACCGCTGTGCATTCCGGTATTGTCCGGCTGGCGCAGTGGGCATTGTGATCCGAACCTGACGTTGCCGATGGGCGCGTTGGTCAGGTTGGATGCGGGGGGACAGCGGGTGGTGTTGGAGCAGGATGTGGTCTTCAAGGACTGAGTTTGATATCGCCTGCCAGGCAGTCATCGCAGGCAAGCCAGCTCCCTCAGGGAAATGCATTCCAACTGTTGGGGCTGGCTTGCCTGCGATGGCGGTAGTCGCCTTACAAGGGTCTACCTGTTCTGCAACGATTCCAGCAGCTTCACCGTCGGATACCCATCCGCCGGCCAGCCCAGCGCTTGCTGCGCCGCACGAATCGCCTTGCGCGTATTGGCGCCGATGATCCCGTCCGGGTTCCCCGCGTCATAGCCGTTGGCACTCAGCGCTGTCTGCAAGTCGATACGCTGGGAGCGACTCAGCGGCAGCTCATCCTTCGGCCAGTCACCACGAATTACACCACCGCCACCGAACCTTTCCGACAACAGGCCAACCGCCAGCGCGTAGGACGACGAGTTGTTGTACCTGAGGATTGCGCGGAAGTTATCCAGCACCAGGAACGCCGGGCCACGGTAGCCCGCCGGCAACAGCAGGGCGGCTGACAGCTGGTCGGCGTTGGGCGGCATGCTGGCGCCCGGTGGCAGTTGGATACCAAGTTTCAGCCATTCGGCGACTGTCTTGCGAATGCCGCCATCGGCCAGGGCGTAATCGAAGTTCGCCGGCAGTTGTTTCACCTCGAAGCCCCATGGCTGGCCTTTCTGCCAGCCGGAGCTTTGCAGGTAGTGCGCGGTGGAGGCGAGCGCGTCCGCTGGGCTGTTCCAGATGTCGCGGCGACCGTCGCCATCGAAGTCGACGGCATGGGTGTTGTAGGTGGTCGGGATAAATTGGGTCTGGCCCATGGCGCCGGCCCAGGACCCTTTCATCTGGTCTGCCTGGATGTCGCCGTGCTGGATGATCTGCAGCGCTGCCAACAGTTGCGCCTGGGCGAATGCTGGGCGACGGCCTTCATAGGCCAGGGTCGCCAGCGAACGAATCACCGAGTTATTGCCCTGGAACTGGCCGAAGTTGCTTTCCATGCCCCACACCGACACCAGCGCCTGGCGGTCGACGCCATAACGTTGCTCGATGCTTTGCAGGATATCGGCGTATTTGTTCAACAATGCCTGGCCATTACGCACGCGCACCGGCGAGAGGGCGCCGTCGAGGTATTCCCACACGGGGCGGGAAAATTCCGGCTGGCTGCGGTCGGCGCGGATTACCGCCATATCAGGGGTGACATTGGCGAAAGCGTTGTCGAACACGGCTTCGGTGATGCCGGCCTGCATGGCTTGCACGCGAAAGCCAGCCTGCCATTCGGCAAAGGTCTGGGTCGGTTGGATATCAAGATTGTCCAACGCCAGCGGGGCCACGACAGCGGGCGCTACCACGGGGGCGGTCTGTAACTTTGGCAGTGGTTGAGCGTCGGCGGCGGTCGGTTTCTCCGCGCAGGCGACTAGCAGAATGAGGCTGGAGGCAGCGATCAATTGGCGAAGGTGCCAACGACGGGGAAGACTAGAGGGCATGCACAGGTCCAGAGATTACAAATCAGGTGCAGACCTTATCATGTCAGAGGGGCGCTTGCCTTCAGGCAGCCAGAAAGTAAGAAGCCTCCCAGCTATTAGACTGGAAGGCTTCGCGGCGGTAGCTGCCTTTGCCCTTGCCGGCGCGTTCCTGACGGCTGCGGAACAGTGGCTGGGCAATGATGGATTTGGCCTTGTTGGGGCCATGCTTGGATGGCTTTTTGCTCATGATGGTTACTCTCGTGGGGTGGGTGGAACGGCGCAAATGATCGGCCGAAGTTCACCCGCTGTAAAGCCCAGCGATGTGTAGGCGCTTTCGCAAGCTGAAGTAAGTACGGTTAATGTGGGAGCTGGCTTGCCTGCGATAGCATCACCTCCATGCATCTGAAAAGCCGAGGTGCCTGCATCGCGGGCAAGCCCGGCGCCCACAGGGGAATGTGGTGTTTTAAGAAAGTGTTATTCAGCAGGCAGTGTCAGGCGCTGGCCGGCCATCAACAGCGACAAACGGCTCAAGCTCATCCACGGCGATCCCGCTGCCTGGCCCTTGATCTGCGCATCGATGCGCTGCGCTTCCAGCAAAAGCTGCGCCCAGCGTTGTGCCGAGTGCCGTTGCAGGGCCTTGCTCATCAAGGGTTTGCGTTTGTCCCAGACCGGTGGCCGGGCTTGGCTGAACGCTTTGTCCAGCGGCGTGCCCTGGCTGAATTGCAGGGCAATGTTGGCCAGCACCCGCAGTTCTCGTGCAAGGGCCCAGAGAATCACCGGCGGCTCCACGCCTTCGCCGCGCAAGCCTTCAAGCATGCGCAGGGCATGGGCGGGTTCGCCATTGAGGATGGCATCCACCAGCCCGAACACATCAAAGCGCGCACTGTCGGCCACCGCGCCCTGGACGGTCTCAACGGTGATTTGCCCGTCTTCGGCCATCAGCTTGAGCTTTTCGATCTCTTGGGCTGCGGCAAGCAAGTTGCCTTCGACCCGGGCGGCGATCAGCTCCACCGCATCCTGGGTCGCCGACAGCCCCGATTGGGACAGGCGTTGGCGAATCCATTGCGGCAACTGGTTGCTGTCGACTGGCCAGATCTGGATGAACTGGGTCTGAGCCCCTTCAACCAGAGCCTTGCCCCACTTGGTTTTCTGCGCGCTGCCGTCAAGCTTGGGCAGGCTGATCAGCAAGACCGTGTCTTCGGCGGGTCGTGAACAGTATTCAATGAAGGCGGCGGCACCCTTGTCACCTGGCTTGCCCGAAGGCAGGCGCAGTTCCAACAGGCGCTTTTCGGCAAACAGCGACATGCTCGCGCCGGCTTGCAGCAACGTGCCCCAGTCGAAACTGGCGTCGGCGCTGAAGACCTGGCGTTCATCGAAACCTTGCTGGCGTGCGGCGGTGCGGATGGCGTCTGCGGCTTCCTGGCACAGCAACGGGTCATCACCGCTGACGATGTAGACAGGCGCAAGGCCACCTTGCAGGTGTTTGGCGAGTTGGGCGGGGGCGAGTTTCATAGGCAGTGTAAACGGGGCGCCAGGGGCGCCCCGTTTGGCTTACTCGACAGGTACTTCAACAGGCGATTGTTTCGGCGTGTTGTCTTCGTATTCTTTGGCGGCTTTCAGTGCGTCGGCATCAGCCTTGGCCTTGTCGTCAGCGCGTTGCTGCAGGGTTTCCAGTTGTTCCGGGGTGATCATCGACAGGCGCAGCACCATGCGCTGTACCAGTTCGCGACGCATCTCCTTACGCACCTGAATGATTTCGGAGTCCGAACCCACCAGGTTGTTGCCGTCGTGGCTAACGATTTTCTGAATCTGGATGTCGTCACCCATCAATGGCAGGTGGTCGCGGCCCTGGATTTCAAAGCTGAGCACGGTGCTCAGTTCGATATCGGACGCACGCCCGGCGCTGGCATAGCTGAGGTTACGCTGGGTTTGTTTTTCATTGGCCAGGAACAGCTTGTAGGTCGCGCCGGTGTAGACGTGAACGCCACTGTTCTCCAGGACCTGACGCAGCTGTGTCACAGTTTCGCTGTAGGCGTCGCGGGCACTGACGTCCAGTTCCTTGATCGCCATTTCGTGGGTGCCGGTACCGCGCAGCTGGAAGCCGCAAGCGCTCAGCAACACGGCAAGGCCCATAACCAGCAAATTGCGTTTGATCATTTTGTTGCTCCCCTTGAAACCATGTGGGCCTTATCGAGGCCCTGAAGGCTTTGTTCGGCGCAGGGCTCAAGCCCTGCGCCCGATCCGATTAGCTAGCGACGATATTGACCAGTTTGCCAGGCACTACGATCACTTTGCGGATCGTCAGGCCTTCGGTAAAACGCAGCACGTTTTCGTTGATGCGGGCAGCCGCTTCGACGTCTTCGCGGCTGGCGCTGGCTGGCATGTCGATCTGGCCACGCAGTTTACCGTTGACCTGGATCACCAGTTGCAGCGTGTCCTGTACCAGGGCGCTGTCATCCTGCACCGGCCAGCGCGCGTCGATGACGGCGCCGCTGTGGCCCAGACGGTTCCACACGTCGTGGCTGATGTGCGGCGTGATCGGGGCCAGCAGCAGGGTGACTGTTTCCAGGCCTTCCTGTACCAGCGCGCGATCCTGTTCAGTGGCTTGCGGCGCTTTTTCCAGCACGTTCATCAGCGTCATCACCTGGGCGATGGCGGTGTTGAATTTGTGGTGCTGGCCGACGTCCTGGCTGGCTTGCTTGATGGCCAGGTGGGTGCTGCGTCGAATGAGTTTCTGCTCGTCGCTCAACGCCGCTACGTCCAGTTTGCCCGGCAAGCCCTGGCTGATGTGGGCATGCGCCAGGCGCCAGACGCGCTTGAGGAAGCGGTGCGAGCCTTCGACGCCAGAGTCGGACCATTCGGCGCTCATGTCAGGCGGCGAGGCGAACATCATGAACAGGCGGCAGGTGTCGGCGCCGAACTGGTCGATCATTGACTGTGGGTCAACGCCGTTGTTTTTCGACTTGGCCATCTTCTCGGTGCCGCCGATTTCCACGGGCAGGCCGTCGGCGATCAGCTTGGCGCTGATGACCTTGGCTTTGCTGTCGCGCTCAAGCTCGACGTCGGCCGGGTTGAACCAAGTGTAGGCGCCGTTGGCTTCACGGCGGTAGTAAGTCTCGGCGACCACCATGCCCTGGGTCAGCAGGTTCTTGAACGGCTCATCCGAACTCACCAGGCCTTCGTCGCGCATCAGCTTGTGGAAGAAGCGCGCGTACAGCAGGTGAAGGATGGCGTGTTCGATACCGCCGATGTACTGGTCCACCGGCAACCAATGGTCGGCTGCGGACTTTTCGACCAGGCCGCCTTCATAGTGTGGCGAGGCGTAGCGGGCGTAGTACCACGAGGACTCGACGAAGGTGTCCATGGTGTCGGTTTCACGCTTGGCAGGCGCGCCGCATTTCGGGCAGCTGCACGCGTAGAACTCGGGCATGCGCGCCAGTGGCGAACCGGCGCCATCCGGCACCACGTCTTCCGGCAGGACCACCGGCAGTTGGTCTTCCGGTACCGGCACATCGCCACAGCTTTCGCAGTGGATGATCGGGATCGGGCAGCCCCAGTAGCGCTGGCGGCTGATGCCCCAGTCGCGCAGGCGGAACTGGGTGCGCGAGGCACCGAGGTTCTTCTTGATCAGCGCGACTTCGATCGCGTCGAACGCGCCCTGGAAGTCCAGGCCGTCAAATTCGCCGGAGTTGATCAGTTCACCGTGCTCGCCGTAGGCGTCTTGCCACGGGGCCGGGTTGGTGTCGCCCGCGCGGGTGCGCACCACGGATTTGATTGGCAGGTTGTACTTGGTGGCGAATTCGAAATCGCGCTCGTCGTGAGCCGGCACAGCCATTACGGCGCCATCACCGTAGTGCATCAGCACATAGTTGGCGACCCATACCGGCAGCTTTTCGCCCGTCAATGGATGTTCAACAAACAGCCCGGTCGGCAGGCCTTTTTTCTCTTGGGTGGCGACGTCGGCTTCAGCCACGCTGCCGCCTTTGCATTCGGCGATGAACGCCTGCAGCTCAGGGTTGTTCTGGGCTGCCTGGGTGGCCAGCGGGTGTTCGGCGGCCACGGCGACGTAAGTCGCGCCCATCAGGGTGTCCGGACGGGTAGTAAACACTTTGAGCGCGCCCGCTGCGCCGATCGAATCGACGTTATACGGGAACTGCACTTCCATGCCCTTGGACTTGCCGATCCAGTTGCGTTGCATGGTCTTGACCTGTTCAGGCCAGCCCGGCAGGTCGTCGAGGCTCGACAAGAGTTCATCCGCGTAGGCGGTGATCTTGAAGTAGTACATCGGGATTTCGCGCTTTTCGATCAGCGCGCCGGAGCGCCAGCCGCGACCGTCGATCACCTGTTCGTTGGCCAACACGGTCTGGTCGATCGGGTCCCAGTTCACGGTGCCGCTCTTTTTGTAGATCACGCCTTTTTCGAACAGCCGCGTGAACAACCATTGTTCCCAGCGGTAGTAGTCCGGCTTGCAGGTGGTCACTTCGCGGGACCAATCCACCGCCAAGCCCAGGCTGCGCAGCTGGTTCTTCATGTAGGCGATGTTTTCGTAGGTCCACTTGGCAGGCGCCACGTTGTTTTTCATCGCGGCGTTTTCCGCCGGCATGCCGAAGGCGTCCCAACCCATGGGTTGCAGGACGTTCTTGCCTTGCATGCGCTGGTAGCGGGAAATCACGTCACCGATGGTGTAGTTGCGCACGTGCCCCATGTGTAGCTTGCCGCTGGGATAAGGGAACATCGATAGGCAATAGAAAGTCTCCTTGCCTGGCTGTTCACTGACTTCAAAGGACTTTTGCTCGTCCCAGAAGGCTTGGGCGGCATTTTCTATTTCACGGGGCTGATATTGTTCGTGCATGGCTACTTTTGAACTGAATAGGGGTGGCCTAATCCTCTTCGGTGCAACGTTCAGGTTGATCGACACCAAAAAGCGGCGCGTCCGTGCCCAAACCCTGCGGGAAGTGGAGTTACAGGAAGCGCCGTAGCATACATGACCCCACTCTATCGAGGGAAACCCTGATTGCGCAGGCAGGGCCGTCTGTCGCGGCGGCAGGCAGGGGCAGCCATGGGGGCTACGCTGTTTATTGGGGAGTAAGTCTTATCTTCAATGAGGTGAGGGGATGGTTGAATCGCAGCGAATCGTATCGAAACCGGATATCTACGAAGGACTGATTGACCGATTGGGTCGTGCATTGGATGCAGCGAGAACAGCGGGCCGATTGCGTGATGAGCGGCCTGTTGAGTTGGAACTGCGTGGTTTGAGCCGCGCAGAGCTGGAACTGATCGAGGCCTATTTGGAACGCAATGGGCGCAGTGCGCCTCCCTGGGTGGCAAACCCGCCAGCAGGGGAGCCTACGCACTCAGCCAAGGTGGTGTGGCTCAAGGACTTGTCGGCCGGTCGTGGCCCGCAAAAGCTTCGGTCCGCCCGCTACAAGTAGTTCATTCCCTCCTGAACGCGTCATCGCGCTGCACTGTAAAGATTGTCGCTAAACCCCGTTACACCTTAGGCTTCGGGCATCTATGGAGATGCCCGATGCCTATTCGTTATTTCATCAAACAATTGCTCCTGCCGCCCGGCATTCTCTTGTTGCTGCTGGCGCTTGCCTGGTGGTTTCGTCGCAGCCGGCCACGCTTGGCGGGTTGCTGCTTTGCCCTGGGTTTTGGCGGCATGTGGCTGATCAGCCTGCCGGTGATGGTGGAGTGGGGCGCACGGGCCCTGGAAACCGAGCCACCGCTGGCGCGGGAGGACTGGTCGACACTGGCTCAGCGCGCCGACGCCATTGTGGTGTTGGGTTCGGGGCGCGAGCGCGGCGACCCGGCCTGGGGCGCCGACCAGCCCACCGGTATCGGTCTGGAGCGCCAGCGGTATGCCGCACGATTGGCCAAGGCCTCCGGGCTGCCGGTGCTGACCACTGGCGGCCTGCATTACGGCACGCCGCCGAGCGAGGCAGAGTTGATGTCAGTCTCGATGCGCGATGACTTCGGTGTGACGGTGCGCTGGAAGGAAGAGCGCAGCCGCACCACGTGGGAAAATGCGCAGATGAGTGCTGAGATTCTGCTACCCGAGGGCGTCAAACGCGTAGTGGTGGTGACTCAGGCCTGGCACATGCCGCGTGCGGTGTGGAGTTTTGAAAAGGCTGGCTTCACCGTGGTGCCTGCGCCAGTGGGGTTCCTGGGCGTAGACAATGCCAGACCGCTGGGTGGTTGGATGCCGGAGTTCAAGTCGGTGTGGCAGAGCGGGCAGTTGATCAATGAAGCGGTGGGGCAGATAGGCTACCGGTTGTTTTATCGGTAACTCGCAACACCGCAGGCCAATTGTGGGAGCAGGCAAGCCAGCTCCCACATTGTTATGTGTTTGTCTGTTAGACGGTTTTGGACATGCGACCGGCCAGCAGCGCCCAGCCAAACAGCCCCAGGCACACAATGATCAACGGCCACGAGCGCCATTGCAGGTACGGCGTGAGGTTGTGCATCGGTACCACTTCACCATAGAGAATGCCGCGCTCAAACTGGGGGATCTGCACGGTGATCTGCCCATATGGGTTGATCAGGCCGGTCACGCCATTGTTGGTAGCACGGATCATCCAGCGGCCGGCTTCCAGTGCACGCATCTGCGCCATTTGCAGGTGTTGCAAAGGGCCGATGGAGCGGCCGAACCAGGTGTCGTTGCTGATGGTCAGTAACAGATCACTCTGGGCCGAGAGGCCAGCGGCGAACTCCGGGTACACCACTTCGTAGCAAATGAACGGCGCAATCTGATAGCCCTTGGCCTGTAGCATGGCCTGGTCGGCAGGGCCACGGGCGAAGTCCGACATCGGCAGGTCAAAGAAGGCAATTAGCCCCCGCAGCATGTCCTGCAGCGGCACGTATTCGCCAAAGGGCACGAGCTTCTGCTTGAGGTAGGTGCCATCGCCTTCGCCCACCACGGTGATGCCGTTGAAGTAGCGCATCTGGTGGTGCACTTCCTGGCGGATCGGTACACCGGTAATCAGCGCCGTGTGCCGGTCGGCGGCGAACTTGCCCATCATGCCCAGGTAGCCTTCGACAGACTCCTTGAGCACCGGCACCGCCGTCTCCGGCCATACCAGCAGGTCGACACGCTTTGAGCTCAAACTCATGTCGCGGTACAGCGCAAGCTGTGCATTGAGCTGCTCCGGGTCCCACTTCATGCTTTGTTCGACATTGCCCTGAATGGCTGCGACGCTCAGTGGCGCCCCAGACGGGCTGGTCCAGGCGTGATGCTTGAGTGCCAGGCCGATGGCCCAAGGCGCCACCAGCAATACCAGGCCTGCGCCGATAAACGCGTTGCGCTTAGTGGCCAACAGGCGCGGCAGGTTGCACAGCAGGGCTGCCGTCAGCGCCAGTGCAAAGGAAATCAGCCACATGCCGCCCACTGGCGCCAAGCCTGTGAGCGGACCGTCGAGCTGGCTGTAACCGGAGTACAGCCACGGGAAACCGGTGAGGAACCAGCCGCGAAACGCTTCCTGACCGACCCACAACGCCGCAAACGTCAGTGCATCCGCCAACGGCGCTTCATTGCGGCGCAACCAGCGCGCCCACAACCAGGCGGGCAGGGCGAAGAACCAGGCGATGGCGGCGGTAAACAGCAGCATCAAGAAGCCAGCCAGCAGCACCGAGGCACCGCCGAAATGGTGGATGCTGTAATAGATCCAACTGGTGCCCGCGCCAAACAGGCCAAAACCGAAGCACCAGCCACGGCCCAAGGCCTGGCGGGGGCTCAGGTCTCGCAGTCCCACATAGAACAAGGCGACCGCTACCAGTGCAAATGGCCACAGATCGAACGGTGCCAGCGCCAGGGTGGTGATGGCGCCGGCCACCACGGCCAGCAAATTACCGGGCCAGCCGGGTGCGATCAAACGGCGCATGTAGGGGTGGGTCATCAGCTATTTCCTGTGTCGCACCGGGCCTGCTGCGGCACAGGGCAAGGCGCGAGGAGTGTAGTTTGGTTTTTTCAAATGAACGACGAGTAACGCAGCCCTGTGTCGCAGCAGGCCCGGCCCTACGGGTTACCCCTGAGAGCGGGCCATGCTGCGTGGCAGGCCTTGAAAAGGGAATGCCATTCCCTGCGGCCTGCGCTTTGCCTGGCCCGCTCTCAGGAGCAACGCGACACAGTAAATAGCTGATGACCCACCCCTTCCTTAGCGGGCAATAGGTGTTAGACGGATCAGGTGGATACGGCGGCTGTCCGCATTCAGGATACGGAAGCGATACGCGCCGATCTCGGTGGTTTCGTTACGTTTTGGTAGATGCCCGAACGCACTCATCACCAGGCCACCCACGGTGTCGAACTCATCGTCGGAGAATTCGCTGTCGAAGAACTCGTTGAAGTTCTCGATCGGCGTCAACGCTTTGATCAGGAAGTCACCGCTGGGCAGCGGCTTGATGTAGCTGTCTTCTTCGACGTCGTGTTCGTCTTCGATGTCGCCAACGATCTGTTCCAGCACGTCTTCAATGGTGACCAGGCCGGCGACGCCGCCGTATTCGTCGATCACAATGGCCATGTGATTGTGGTTGGCGCGGAATTCCCGCAGCAGCACGTTCAGGCGCTTGGATTCAGGCACGAAGGTGGCCGGACGCAGCAGGTCCTTGATGTTGAAGTTGTCACCGTTCTCCTTGAGGATCAACGGCAGCAAATCCTTGGCCAGCAGGACACCCATGACGTCGTCATGGCTTTCACCGATCACGGGGTAGCGCGAGTGCGCCGAGTCGATCACGGCCGGGAGGAATTCCCGTGGGGTCTGGGTCGCCTTGATACTGATCACCTGCGAGCGCGGGACCATGATGTCGCGTACTTGCAGGTCAGCCACCTGAATGGCGCCCTCGACGATAGCCAGCGCTTCGCTGTCCAGCAACTTGTTCTGATGGGCCTCGCGCAGTAGCTCAAGCAGCTCCTGGCGGTTTTTCGGCTCGTGGGCAAAAGCCTGGGTGATTTTACCCAGCCATGACTTCTGCCCGTTGCTCGATCGGTCTTCGCTCATAGCGATTACTCTGAATCCTTTAGTGTGACAGTTGAGTGTTTTTAAACTTCGTCGTCTGCATACGGGTCTGGATGACCCAGTTCTGCAAGCAACGTTTGTTCCAGTGTTTCCATCTCGCAGGCTTCGTCATCGTCTATATGGTCGTAACCCAAGAGATGCAAGCAGCCGTGGATGACTAGATGGGCCCAATGGGCTTCAAGTTCCTTGCCTTGTTCCTTGGCCTCGCGCTCCACCACCGCGACACAGATGACCAGGTCGCCCAGTAGCGGGATATCCAGCAGTTCATCGGGTACGTCGGCGGGGAAGGACAGTACGTTGGTCGCGTAATCCTTCTGGCGCCAGGTGTGGTTCAATTCGCGGCCTTCGGGCTCGTCGACCAGGCGAATGGTCAGTTCCGAATCAGCGGTGCGCTGGCGCAGGGCCAGCGCACACCATTGGCGGAACTGCTCTTCGCTGGGCGCGGGCGCTTCGGTTGCCAGCTGCAGGTCTAGCTCAAGCATCGCGGCGAGTGTCCTTGGACAAACCGTCGTCACGGTGTTCGAAGCGCTCGTAGGCTTCGACAATGCGCTGCACCAGCGGGTGGCGCACCACGTCCTTTGGCGAGAAATGCGTGAAACTGATACCCGGCACGTCTTTGAGCACTTCAATCACATGGCTCAGGCCCGACTTCGTGCCCTTGGGCAGGTCAACCTGGGTAATGTCGCCGGTGATAATGGCCGTGGAGCCGAACCCGATGCGGGTCAGGAACATCTTCATCTGCTCGACCGTGGTGTTCTGGCTTTCGTCGAGGATGATGAAGCTGTTGCTCAAGGTGCGGCCGCGCATGTAGGCCAGCGGGGCGATCTCGATCACTTGGCGCTCGATCAGCTTGGCCACGTATTCAAAGCCGAGCATCTCGTAAAGCGCGTCGTAGAGCGGGCGCAGGTACGGGTCGATCTTCTGCGCCAGGTCGCCGGGCAGGAATCCGAGTTTTTCGCCGGCCTCGACCGCCGGGCGAACCAGCAGGATGCGGCGCACTTGCTCGCGCTCCAGTGCGTCGACCGCGCAGGCCACGGCCAGGTAGGTCTTGCCGGTACCCGCAGGGCCGATGCCGAAGTTGATGTCATTACCGAGGATTGCCTTGACGTACTTCTGCTGATTCAAGCCCTTTGGGCGAATCATGCCTTTTTTGGTACGCAGGGCCACGCTGGCTTCGGCCACGGGGTTGTTGGCCAAATCTTCCACAGCCGATTCCTGCAAATACAGGTGCACGGTTTCCGGCGACAGCTCGCTACCCTTGGTTTCGCGGTAGAGCCGACGCAGCAGGTTTTCTGCAGATTTGGTGTATTGGGCCTCACCAATGAGCTCGAACTGATTGCCGCGGTTGCGGATTTCGATGCCCAGGCGTTGTTCGATCAGGCGCAGGTGCTCGTCGAACTGTCCGCACAGATTGGCGAAACGGCGAGCCTCAAAGGGCTCGAGGAGAAAACGATGGGGTTCTGCTATGGGTGCGTTCAAGGTCGCTTTTAGCCGCCCTTTGGCTGTTGAGGTGAAATAGAGAATAACGCCAGCCGCCTGTGTGCGAAAGCACTTAAATGGACTGGCCTCACTCTCAAGAACTACAAATAACGACTGTGGGAGCTGGCTTGCCTGCGATGGGGCCTGCACATTCAAAAGAGATGTCGCCTGTTACATCGCTATCGCAGGCAAGCCAGCTCCCACATTTGGTCCACATTTATCCTGGGATTGTCAGTTGATCAAAGAACCACGCAACGAATGGGGCTGCGCGGCATCAATGTGCACATCGGCAAACTGGCCGATCAAGGTCGGATTATCGCAACGGAAGTTTACGATGCGGTTGTTTTCAGTACGCCCTTGCAGTTCGCCCGGATCTTTTTTCGAGTAATCGGTGACCAGGATCCGCTGGGTGGAACCGACCATTTGTCGGCTGATCTCGAAACCCTGCTGGTTCAAGCGGTGTTGCAGCGCGTTCAAGCGCTCTTTTTTCAGTGCTTCCGGGGTTTCGTCCAGCAAGTCGGCCGCCGGGGTGCCGGGGCGCTGGCTGTAGACGAACGAGTAGGAGAAGTCGAAACCGACGTCTTCGATCAGCTTCATGGTCTGCTCAAAGTCTTTCTCGGTTTCACCGGGGAAGCCAACGATAAAGTCCGAGCTGATGCAGATACCCGGCACCGCCGCGCGCAATTTGCGCAGTTTGGATTTGTATTCCAGCGCCGTATGGTTGCGCTTCATCGCCGACAGGATGCGGTCCGAGCCCGATTGCACCGGCAGGTGCAGGTGTTTGACCAGCTCCGGCACCTCGGCGTGAGCCTGGATCAGACTGTCGGAGAACTCCAGCGGGTGCGAGGTGGTGTAGCGAATGCGCTCGATACCGTCCACGGCGGCGACCACGCGGATCAGCTCCGCCAGGTCGGCCAGGCGGCCATCGTGGGTCAGGCCGCGATAGCCGTTGACGTTCTGGCCCAGCAGCGTCACTTCGCGCACGCCGTTTTCGGCCAAGTGGATGATCTCCGACATGACATCGTCAAACGGCCGGCTGACTTCTTCACCGCGAGTGTAGGGCACTACGCAGAACGTACAGTACTTGCTGCAGCCTTCCATCACCGACACGTAGGCGCTTGGCCCATCGATACGGGGCTCGGGCAAGTGGTCGAACTTTTCGATCTCCGGGAAGGACACGTCGACCTGCGGCAGCTTGGTGATGCGCGCCGCGTCGATCATTTCAGGCAGGCGGTGCAGGGTCTGTGGGCCGAAGACCACGTCGACATAGGGTGCGCGGTCGCGGATCGCGGCACCTTCCTGGCTGGCCACGCACCCGCCGACGGCGATCACCATCTCCGGGTTGGCCAGTTTCAATTCACGCCAGCGGCCCAGTTGTGAATACACACGGTCCTGAGCGCGTTCGCGGATCGAGCAGGTATTGAGCAGGATCACGTCGGCATCTTCGGCGCGGGCGGTGACTTCCAGGGCCTGGTGTTCGCCCAGCAGGTCGACCATGCGCGAGCTGTCGTACTCGTTCATCTGGCAACCGTGGGTTTCGATATAAAGCTTCTTGGCCATGGGAATCGTCAACTGGTGGTAAAGAACCGCGCATTATAGGGGGCATGCCCATTGGTTCCTAGCGTTGTGCATCGGGTGCCATGCTATAGTTCGCGCCCTCTTTTATATCCCCGATGTGTTGCTCGCCCACCATGACCAAACGTGAAGCTCCAATCTATAAGGTGATTTTCCTCAACCAGGGCCAGGTGTTCGAAATGTACGCCAAGCAGATCTATCAGAGCGATCTGTGGGGTTTCCTGGAGGTGGAAGAGTTCGTCTTTGGCGAGCGCACCCAGTTGGTCGTCGACCCGGGCGAAGAGAAGCTCAAGGCTCAGTTCGAAGGCGTGGTGCGCAGTTTTGTGCCGATGCATTCGATTGTGCGCATCGATGAAGTCGAGCGCCTGGGCACGCCGAAAATCAGCGAAGCGCGGGGCGTGAGCAATGTCATGCCGTTTCCGATGCCGATGCCTGAGAAGTAGGGCTTCAGACCGTGTCGCGCCCTTCGCAGGCAAGCCCCACATTTTAATGCATCCCACAGTTGGAACTCGGTCAACTGTGGGCGCTGGCTTGCCTGCGATGGCGGTAGACGGGTTTAGCTGAGTCAGGGCAGGGGTGAGAAAGGCGAGCGCCCATCGGCACTCTGCAGCTCTTGCAGGTAGTTGCGGAAAATCTGCCCCAGCACCTGGGTCGCCACTTCCAATTCATCACGCTGCATGTGCTCGGCCACTTCGTCGGCCGTATCCAGCGCATCTTCCGCACCGTTGACCGCCGCCATTTTCAGCACGATATACGCCTGGACGTTATTGGCCGGCACACCTTCGCCCTTGAAGAACATGGTACCCAGCTGGAACTGCGCCTGGGCGTGCCCCTGCAACGAGGCTTTCTCGAAGTAGCTCAAGGCCTTGTTGAGGTCGCGGGCGGGGTTTTTGCTGTCGTGGAAGTACTCACCCAACTCGTATTGCGCCTGCGCATTCCCGTCCTCGGCCTGTTTCCGGCACGCGCTCAGCGCTTCGGCCTGGCTGTCTGGCTGGGTATTGAGGGTGCAACGACCCATCGCTGGGATTAACAACGAGTTGCCGCCTGCTTGTGCATGTGCCAGCAGCGGCTGAAGGAGCAACAGGCAGCCCAGAACCAGGGTGCGGCCGGTGCGTTTCATGGGAATCGACTTACCTCTGACGGGGCACGCGGACCCTCGTGGGATCCAATAAGCGCGCATTATGAAATAAGCAGGCCTCTGCTTACAAAGTCTTTACTCGTTTTTCTGCTGGTTGGGCAAGTTATCTGCCGGATTGCAGGTGATTTCTCGAAAAAACTCGGAAATCTCTTTAAGCAAAGTAGCAAATCAGACACCGTTTGCGCGGTGCCTGATTTTTACGGCCAATTACTTCAGTGCGGCGAAGGCGCGTTCAGCGGCGTCGAGGGTCAGCTTCAGCTCGGCTTCGCCATGGGCGATCGAGGTGAAGCCGGCTTCGAAAGCGCTCGGCGCCAGGTACACGCCGCCTTCCAGCATGAGGTGGAAGAAGCGCTTGAACAGATCCGCGTCGCTGCCCATCACGTCATCAAACGTGACGATATCGTCGGCGCCGCTGAAGTACAGGCCGAACATGCCACCCGCTTGCGTTGTAACAAACGGGATACCGGCGGCGTCGGCGCGTTGTTGCAGGCCGTCGAGCAGGCGGGTGGTGTAGTCGGTCAGCTCGGCGTGGAAGCCCGGGCGGCTGATCAGGCGCAGGGTGGTCAGGCCGGCGGCCATGGCCAGTGGGTTGCCTGACAAGGTGCCTGCCTGGTACACCGGGCCCAGCGGCGCGATGTGTTGCATGATTTCGCGCTTGCCGCCAAAGCAGCCCACTGGCATGCCGCCACCGATGATCTTGCCAAAGGTGCTCAGGTCTGGCGTTACGCCGTAGTGCGCCTGCGCGCCACCAAGGGCTACACGGAAACCGGTCATCACTTCGTCGAAAATCAGCACCACGCCGTGCTTGTCGCACTGCTCGCGCAGGCCTTCAAGGAAGCCTGGCGCGGGGGGTACGCAGTTCATGTTGCCGGCCACCGGTTCGACGATGATGCAGGCCACCTCCTGGCCCACTTCATTGAGCATCTGCTCGACGGCGGCGATGTCGTTGAACGGTAGGGTCAGGGTGTGTTTGGCAAAGGCTGCCGGTACACCGGCCGAGCTTGGCACGCCTTGGGTCAGCAGGCCGGAACCGGCTTTTACCAGCAGGCTGTCGGAGTGGCCGTGGTAGCAGCCTTCGAACTTGATGATGCTGTCGCGGCCAGTGAAACCACGGGCCAGGCGGATCGCGCTCATGGTGGCTTCGGTGCCGGAGCTGACCATACGCACCATTTCCATCGACGGCACGATGGCGCACACCAGGTCAGCCATTTCGGTTTCCATGGCGGTCGGTGCGCCGTAGGACAGGCCGTGTTCCAGTTGCTTGCGCACCGCGTCCAGTACGTCCGGGTGGCTGTGGCCGAGGATCATCGGGCCCCAGGAGCCGACGTAGTCAACGTAGCGCCTGTCATCTTCGTCGGTGACGTAGGCGCCTTCGGCATGTTTGAAGAACAACGGCGTGCCGCCCACGCTTTTGAACGCACGCACGGGGGAGTTCACACCGCCGGGGATGTGTTTCTGGGCATTGGCAAACAGCGTTTCGGAACGGGACATGGTTGGGCTCTCTGAAATCAAATCTTAAGAAGGGCGTTGAACGCGCGGGCGCGACGCGTGACTTCCTGGGGGGTGTCGGCGCCAAACAGGCCGTGCACCACCGCCAGCAGGTCGGCACCGTGGGCCACCAGCGGTTCGGCGTTCTCCAGGGTGATGCCGCCGATCACGCAGATTGGCACGTGCAAGCGTGCGCGGGCCTGGGCCAGCATCTCGATGGTGGCCGCCGGCGCGCCAGGCTTGGTGTTGGAGTTGAAGAAGCGGCCGAAGGCGACATAACTGGCGCCTTCCTTGGTGGCCTGCTCGGCCAGTTCGATCTGGCTGTGGCAGGTCGAGCCGATGATAGCCTTGGAGCCGAGCAGCGCACGGGCTGGGGTCAGCGGGCCGTCGGTCTGGCCCAGGTGCACGCCGACGCCGAGGCGCGCGGCCAATTCAGCGTCATCGTTGATGATCAGTTGGGTCTTGTAGCGGGAGCACAGCTCCCGCAGCTTTTCCGCTTCACGCAGGCGCCGGGCTTCGTCGCTGCTTTTGTCGCGGTACTGCAGCAGGGTCACGCCACCGTCCAGCGCCGCTTCGACGTAGGCGAGGAATTTGCCGGCCAACAGTTGGCTGTCGGTAATGGCGTAAAGGCCACGTAGTTTCATCGGGCATGCCCCTTGGTTTTAAGAGCAGAAATCCAGCGGCAACCGGCGCGGTACAAACTGGCCCTGGCCGAGTTGTTCGGCGTCACGCAGGGTGCGCCAGGTGTAGTTGAGGGCTGATTGCACGGCGCTGACCAAGCCTTCGCCCTGGGCGATCCGACCGGCCAATGCACTGGCCAGCGTGCAGCCCGAACCATGGTAACTGCCGGGCAGGCGCTGGCAGGTAAAGGTATGGCGCGTGCCGTCACGGCTGTAGAGGCGGTTGTGCACTTCGTGCTCATCGCCATGGCCACCGGTGATCAGCAGGTGCTTGATATACGGCAGCAGCTTCTCGGCGCATTCGTCCGCCGTGCCTTCAGGCAATTGCGCGAGGATGCGCGCTTCGGGCAGGTTTGGCGTGGCGATCAGCGACAACGGCAGCAGCCGTTCGCGCATCGCATAACCGACTTCGTCCTTGCCCAGGCTGCCACCGCCACCGGCGCGCAGCACCGGATCACACACTACCGGCAGGTGCGGGTGCGCCTGCAGCAGTTCGACCACGGTGTCGACCATCGCAGTGGAACCGAGCATGCCCAGCTTGACCGCTGCCACTTCGGAATCGCCGAGCACGGCATTGGCCTGGGCCAGCACCCACTCGCGGTCGAGCACGCGGAAATCGCTGACATTGACGGTGTTCTGCACGGTCAGGGCGGTGACGGCCGGGGCCGCATGGCAGCCCTGGGCGAGCAGGGCTTCGATATCTGCCTGCAAGCCGGCGCCACCACTGGGATCATGGCCGGAGAGACAGAGGACAACGGGGCGAGAGCTGTAGATATTCATGGTGCGCGAGCTTACCACCAAACGCTTTTGGCGGGGCCGTCTGGCGATGGCTGAATTTTGTACGCAAACATCAGCGTTTATAGCTGTTTGCTAGTGTCCGTTACTTACGGTGAAACACGCTAAAACCCTTGTTCTAGAGCCTTTAAAAATTTTATTTCAATGGTGTCCAATGGCCTTTAGCGGCTATGCTAGAGTGGATCCAAACAACTAACTGTATTGCCGGTGTACGTCTTCTCAAAAGGATAGGGGGCTTTTTGACATAACCGGACAGGCTACGCTGGGGCACTATGCGCTATTTGCTGATTTTACTGTTGTGCGGGCTGCCGTTGCTCGCCAACGCCGTCGAGTTCAACCAAGACACGCGAAGCCTGCCACTGGGCCGGGCCATGCAAGTGCTCGAAGACCCGACCGATGCCCTGACCATTGCGGATGTCAGCGCGCCTTCCGCCGCTACGCAATTCAAGCCCTACGATAAAGACACACTGAACGCCGGCTACTCACGCTCGGTATTCTGGCTCAAGGTCAATCTGCATTACCTGCCCACCCATCCCGAAGTGCAACGCACCTGGTTGCTGGAGTTGGCGTACCCGCCGCTCGACCATCTTGACCTGTACCTGCCCGACAACACCGGCACCTATCGCCTGGCCGGGCGCACGGGGGATGCGCTGCCATTTTCTTCCCGTGAAATTCGCCAGAACAATTACCTGTTCAACGTCGACTTCACCCCTGGGCAGGCGAAAACCGTCTACCTGCGCCTGCAAAGCGAGGGCTCGATCCAGGCGCCATTGACGCTCTGGTCCAGCACCGCCTACCTGGAACAACAGCCGCTGCGCTTGTATGTATTAGGCCTGATCTACGGCGTGTTGTTGGGGATGCTGGTCTACAACCTGTTCATCTACCTCAGCGTGCGCGACACCAGCTATCTCTATTACATCTTCTATATAGCTTCGTTCGGCATGTACCAACTGTCGGTCAACGGCGCGGCGGTGGAGTATTTCTGGCCAAACAACCCTTGGTGGGCGAATGCGGCGACGCCGTTCCTGATTGGCTCGGCGGCGCTCTTCGGCAGCCTGTTTGCGCGCAGCTTCTTGCACACCGCCCAGCACAGTCGCTGGATCAACCGCCTGCTGCTGGCGTTGGTGGCCTGCGGCGCAGTGGTGATGCTGCTGTCGTTGATGACCAGCTACGCCCTGGCGCTGCGCCTGGCCACCGGTCTGGCGCTGGTATTTACCGTGACCATCTTTGTTGCCGCCATCAAGGCCTGGTATTGCGGCCAGCGAGTGGCGCGCTATTTCATCATCGCCTGGTCGGCGTTCCTGCTGGGCGGGGTGGTGAATACGCTGATGGTGCTGGGCTACCTGCCCAATGTGTTCCTGACCATGTACGCCAGTCAGATCGGCTCGGCGATTGAAGTGGCGTTGTTGTCCCTGGCCCTGGCCGACCGCATCAATTCCATGCGTGAACAACAGGCGCAGATCCTGTTCGATGCCAGCCAGAAGCTCGAAGTGCTCAACCAGCAATTAGCCCGCAGTAACCGACTCAAGGATGAGTTCCTCGCTACCCTCACTCACGAACTGCGCACACCCATGAACGGCGTGATCGGCTCCCTTGAACTGATGCAAACCGTGCCGTTGGACGCTGACCTGGCGCAGTACCAGCAAACGGCCGCCGGTTCGGCGCGGGACATGATGCGCATGGTCAACGGCATCCTCACCCTGACCGAATTGCAGGCCGGACGCCTGAGTGCCCAGCCGCAGGTGTTCAGCCTGCGCGGGACGCTGGACACCTTGCGCCAGCAGTTCAACGCCAGCGCCCAGAGCAAAGGCCTGGCGTTTTCCATCGACGTGGCGGGCGAGCTGCCGGACCGCGTGGTGGGCGACGCCGACAAACTGCTGCAATGCCTGGATTGCCTGCTGGACAACGCCTTCAAATTCACCCACGAAGGGTCGGTCCGCCTGCGTGTGGTTGGCGTGCCGCACAGTGAGGGCGCTTTGCGCCTGAGCTTTATCGTCACCGACACCGGCATCGGCTTTGCCTTCCTGGATGAGGCCACGCTGTACCAGCGGTTCTTCCAGCTCGATGGCTCCACCACCCGTGAATACGGCGGCATGGGTATCGGCTTGGCGATCTGTCGGCAACTGATCGAGCTGCTGGGCGGGCGCCTCACACATCATTCCGAACCGAGCAAAGGCAGCCGCTTCCAGCTGGAGCTGGAGGTGGAGGTCAGCCCAGTGCCGCCTGAGTTCAAACCAATGCCAGGCCGGCAACGCGCGCCTCAGGAGTGCGCGGTGCTGCTGGTGGATGACAACAGCGTCGGCCAATTAGTGGTGCGCGGCATGCTGCTTAAGCTCGGCTACCGGGTGAAAAGCGTGGACAGCGGCCCTAACGCGTTGGCGGCTTTGCAGGGCGAGGATTTCGACGCGGTACTGTTGGACCTTCCCGAAGGTGGTTTCTCGTTGTGCTGTCAGATTCGTGCACTGCCTGGCTGCGGTGAATTGCCGGTGATCGCCGTGAGTACGTCGCTGAATGTGTCTGAACGCGAGCATTGCCATGGCGTCGGTATCTCCGATCGGCTGGTCAAACCGGTGCGTTTCGAGGCATTGCAAGCGGTGTTGCAGCGTCGGTTGTTGTGTCCGGTTGAGGGTGAAAGCGCCGGGCTTTCGGCGGGTATGCCCCTTTTTTAAGGCGGATGACGGTGCTTAACTGCAATTCAGGCCCCAACTGGACGTGGCCTTTTTCAGGAGGCCCGTCATGAACCTGCATCAGTTTGCCGAGACCCACGACGTCACCAACCAACCGCCGTCCCTGGACGGCACTAACCTGTATCGCATCGACTTGCCCTTGCAAGAATGGTCACGCCGCTGTGGCGCTGGCTGGGCGCAGGCGCGCATTGATGCCTACGGCGCGCTGGCCGGCGGGCCGCTGATGGAAGCCGGGTTCCTGGCCAATCAGAACAAGCCTGTATTCAACAGCCATGACCGTTATGGTCATCGCATCGACCTGGTGGAATTTCACCCGGCTTACCACGAACTGATGCGCACCGCCGTCGAGCATGGTCTGCCGTCGCTGCCTTGGGCGCACCCGCAGTCCGGTGCCCATGTGGCCCGCGCTGCCATGACCTACCTGCACAGCCAGGCCGAAGCCGGTACCGGCTGCCCGCTGACCATGACCTTCGCCTGTGTGCCGGCGCTGCGTATGCAGCCAGAATTGGCTGACCTTTGGCTGCCGAAAATTCTCAGCACTCACTACGACCCGCGCAATGTCGGCATCCGCCACAAGGCTGGCGCCACCATCGGCATGGCCATGACCGAGAAACAGGGCGGTACTGACGTGCGCGCCAATACCACCCGGGCTTATCCGGTAGGCGCAGGCGGCCCGGGGCAAGCCTATGAACTGGTGGGCCACAAATGGTTCTGCTCGGCGCCGATGTGTGATGCCTTTCTAACGCTGGCGCAAACCGACAAGGGCCTCTCCTGTTTCCTATTGCCCCGACATCGCCCGGATGACATGCGCAACGAGTTCTACATCCAGCGCCTGAAAAACAAACTCGGCAACTGCTCTAACGCCTCCAGCGAAGTGGAGTTCCGTGGCGCCCTGGCCTGGATGATCGGCGAGGAGGGACGCGGCGTGCCCACCATCATCGAGATGGTCGCCATGACCCGCTTCGATTGCATGGTCGGTTCCAGCGCCCTGATGCGTCAGGCGCTGACCCAGGCCAGCCATCATTGTGCCCATCGCTCGGTGGGTGGGCGTGTACTCGGCGAGCAACCGCTGATGCAAAACGTGCTGGCTGACCTGGCACTGGAAAGCGAATCCGCGCTGGCCCTGAGCATGCGTATGGGCAAGGCCCTGGATAACCTGGGTGATGAGCAGGAAGCCAAGTTCGCCCGGCTGGTGACGGCGGTGGGCAAGTATTGGATCTGCAAGCGCGCCCCGGCCATGATCAACGAAGCCGCCGAGTGCATGGGCGGCGCCGGGTATGTGGAGGACAGCATCCTGCCGCGCCTTTATCGTGAGGCCCCGGTGAATTCGACGTGGGAAGGTTCCGGCAATGTGCAGTGCCTGGACGTGCTGCGCGCGTTATCGAAAGAACCGGGTGTGCTGGAGGCGTTGTTTGTCGAACTCGGGGACGGGCACGGGGATAAGCCACTGGCGCGACACATTGAACAGCTGAAGTCGGCGTTTATGGACACTCAGGATATCCAGTACCGTGCGCGGCAGTTGACCGAGGATATCGCCGTGGCGTTGCAGGCCAAATTGTTACTGGAGGCAGGGAATGCGGCGGTGAGTGATGGATTTATTGCCAGCCGGTTGGGTGAGTCATCCGGTCGGGCCTACGGGACTTTGCCGCGTGGTGTGGAGGTGGAAGCGATTGTTGCCCGCTCGACACCTAACTGAATAAACGCTGGCAAGCCAGCTCCCACCTTTCAAAGCATTCCAATTCTGGTGTTTATGTGAGCCTGGGATACAGGCAAGATAAAGGCCTGCAAGTCAGAACACAGGATGCTTACCGTGACCGAAGCTTTTGTTGTCGTTCAAACCGCTGAAGAAGCCGTGGATCGTCTGGCGGCCCTGCATGAGCGCGCTACCGGCGCGCTCAATCAAGCCCTCAAGCAGTACCTCAAAGACCGCGTCGAACCCGATGCCGAACAACGTGCGCTGTTTCGTTACCCAGAACTGCGCCTGACCTACCACTGCCACGGCGAAGTCCCACAGACCACTCGGGCGTACGCGAAGGTCCAGTTGCCGGGGACCTACAGCGTTACCGTCACCCATCCTGCGGCCTTCCGTAAGTACCTGCTGGAGCAACTGGTGCCGCTGATGCACGACTTCACCGTGACGGTGGAAGTGGGCGTCAGCCAGCAGAACATCCCGTACCCGTATGTGGTGGAGCAGGGCGACGAACTGGCCGGCTCCGGCGTGACCGCCGCGACCCTGGCCCGCGTGTTCCCCAGCACTGACCTGTCGGCTGCCACCGATGGCATCGCCGATGGCCTCTACGACTGGGAGAACACCGACCCACTGCCCCTGGCGCTGTTCGACGCGGCGCGCGTGGACTTTTCCCTGCGTCGGCTGGTGCACTACACCGGCAGCGACTGGCGCCATGTGCAACCGTGGATCCTGCTGACCAACTACCACCGTTATGTCGACCAGTTCATCGTGCATGGCCTGGAGCAACTGCGCAGCGACCCACGGTTTATCCGTATGGTGCTGCCGGGCAACGTGGTGATCGACAAGAGCATGGACCACGGTGAAGCGTCGGCGATTGCCGCAGGCGTTGTGTGGCATCGTTATCAAATGCCGGCCTATCACTTGCAGGCCAGCGACGGCCACGGCGTGACCCTGGTGAACATTGGCGTCGGCCCGTCCAACGCCAAGAACATCACCGACCATTTGGCCGTGCTGCGCCCGCATTGCTGGCTGATGATCGGCCACTGCGGCGGCCTGCGCCAATCCCAGACCATTGGCGACTACGTACTGGCCCACGCCTATATGCGCCGCGACGGGATTCTCGACCGCGTAGTACCGCCCAATATTCCGATTCCGGCCCTGGCTGAAGTGCAGATGGCCTTGCAGCGGGCGGCGGCCAACGTCACCGGCGAACAAGGCGAAGAGCTGAAAAAACGCCTGCGCACTGGCACCGTGTTGACCTATGACGACCGTAACTGGGAGCTGCGCTGGGCCCAGGAACGCCCATTGATCAACCTGTCTCGCGCGGTGGCCGTGGACATGGAAAGCGGTACCATCGCGGCGCAAGGCTACCGCTTGCGTGTGCCTTACGGCACCTTGCTGTGCGTGTCCGACAAGCCGCTGCACAGCGAGATCAAACTGCCGGGTTCGGCCAACGCGTTCTATGAGCGCGCGGTCAGCCAGCACTTGAAGATCGGCATCGAAGCCGTC
Source organism: Pseudomonas sp. EL_65y_Pfl1_R83 (assembly GCF_963970695.1). Classification (NCBI taxonomy): domain Bacteria; kingdom Pseudomonadati; phylum Pseudomonadota; class Gammaproteobacteria; order Pseudomonadales; family Pseudomonadaceae; genus Pseudomonas; species Pseudomonas sp. EL_65y_Pfl1_R83. Next base: position 56,152 of record NZ_CAXAQI010000017.1, read on the forward strand.
GACCTGCTGCGCACCGAACTCAACTCGCTGCACTCGCGCAAACTGCGCAGCTTCGACGAACCGCCGTTCCGCTAAGCGGTTGGGATGGTCATTTAACGGTCAGGCCACTAGGATTGTCGGTCCTGACCGTTAGATGTTCCTTTGCCATGTCCCGTCCCACCCGTCCTGATTCGCGCCGCCCCAGCGTGAAACCTACGCATTCCGCAGCCCGTCGTGTCGCCAAGGCACCGCCGGCCGAGCCGAAGTTGATCCTCTTCAATAAACCGTTCGACGTGCTGACCCAGTTCAGCGACGAAGGCGGGCGCGCGACCCTCAAGGACTTTATCGACATCCCCGGCATCTACCCGGCCGGTCGCCTGGACCGTGACAGTGAAGGCCTGTTGCTGCTGACCAACGATGGCCAACTCCAGGCGCGGATTGCCGACCCCAAGCACAAACTGGCGAAAACCTACTGGGTACAAGTGGAGGGCGAACCGACCGAAGAGCAACTGCAACGGCTGCGTGACGGCGTCGAGCTCAATGACGGCAAGACCTTGCCCGCCGAAGCGCGGCAGTTGGATGAGCCCGAGTTATGGCCGCGCAACCCGCCGGTGCGCTTTCGTAAAAGCGTGCCGACCCATTGGTTGGAGTTGGTGATTCGAGAAGGGCGCAACCGTCAGGTACGGCGCATGACCGCCGCCGTGGGGTTGCCCACCTTGCGCCTGGTACGTGTGCGAATTGGCGATTGGACAATTGAAGGCCTGGATCAAGGCCAGTGGAAGGAAGTGCCGGCGCGCTTATAAGGCGCCGGACTCGATCAGACCGATGACCACGCTCTTGATGATGAACGCGGCCACGCCCAGGCCCAGCACGAAGAACAGGATGAACGAGCCAAAGCGTCCAGCTTTGGATTTCTTCGCCAGGTCCCAGACGATAAAGCCCATGAAAATGATCAGGATGGTGACCAGGCCGGTCATCATCCATTCTTCAAACAGGACGGGATCGATGTTGTTCATGGAGTTTTTCCGACAAAGGCAGGCGGCGAGTATACGGCAGTGCTACAGGCGCAATATTGACTTGAGTTGGAATGCAATCAATGTGGGAGCTGGCTTGCCTGCGATAGCATCACCTGGGTCTGGCTGACATACCGAGGTGTCTGCATCGCAGGCAAGCCAGCTCCCACATTTGATCTTCATGGGGCTCAGGTACGCAGATGGGTCAGTGGTAACTCAGTGCTGTTGAGCACCTGGTTCAGCACAAAGCTCGACCGCACGCTGGTCACGCCATCAATGCGCGTTAGATGCCCCAGCAGCAACTTCTGGTAGTGATCCATATCCGGCACCACCACTTTCAATTGGTAGTCAGCATCCATTCCCGTCACCAAACTGCATTCCAATACCTGGGGCAAGGTGCGGATGGCCGCTTCGAAATTCTCGAAACGCTCGGGGGTGTGACGGTCCATGCCGATCAGCACATAGGCAGTGAGGCTCAGGCCGAGCATCTTGCGGTCGAGCAGGGCGACCTGGCGTGCGATGTAGCCGTCATCCTCCAGTTGCTTGACCCGGCGCGAGCACGGCGAAGGCGACAAGCCGATACGTTCGGCCAACTCCTGGTTGGAGATCCTCGCATCACGCTGCAATTCCGCCAAAATACTCAGGTCGTATCGGTCAAGCTTGCTCATTGGGTTGGCCTTTGTCGTAACTATTGCGGTTAATTATCTATGAAGGGTTAAAAATTGCGCAAGCACTGTTTATTGACGCAATCTTCGCAATCATCTGTCGGGCGCTCGCCTGTATCTTTATCAACAGAATCACCGCCTGGACAACAGTCCACTTACAGCGCGCCCAATCAGGCCCGCTGCGGCCGCCACCCCAGCAGGGTTGAGCCGGCCTCCAGGCTGCACACTGTCCACAAGACGGCGTGAGGTGAGCCAACGCCAAAAGCGTTGAGCCAGGACGAAGTTCTCAAGGGGTGGCCGACGGGTCACCCCTTTTCTTTTGCCTGCTGATAACCTGTCCAAGAACCGGGCCTCGCTTTTCCAGTCTCATGGACAGGTCCTAATCCGCAATGAGGAATAGCATGAAGCGCATCTGGCGTTGGGCAGGTGTTGGTTTGCTGATGGTCACCGTTGGTGCTCAGGCAGTGGCCGACGAGCGTGATAACGCGCCGCGCGGTGAAGGCGGTGGTCAGCATGAAAGAGGGCCGGAGGGCGGACGGCCTGGGAATAATGAACAGCCGCGCCCACAGAATCAGCATTTCGATGGTGGTGCCCAGAACGGTGGTGGCCAATGGCAGGGGCGTCCCCAGGGCAATGAGCAGGGGCGGCCGGTGCAGCAACCGCAACCGTCGAATAACCTGCCGATCCAGAGTCGCCCCGACACCGTGCGCCAGACCCAGGAGCCCCGCCAGGGCTATTACCGCGACATCCCGCGACGCAATGATGGTAACCCACATTGGGAAGCCGGCGGCCCAGGCTCACGGCCCGGCGACAACCGCTGGCCAGGCCGCCCCGACGGGCACGGCAATGGTTGGGGCCCAGGCCCGCAACATCGTCCTGGCTACGTGATCGACCGCTTCCCCGACCGCAACTACCGCGTGCCTTACCGCGGCCAGGATTATTTCTATTCCGGTGGCTACTGGTACCGCCCGCAAGGGCCGCGCTATGTAGTGGTGACGCCGCCCTACGGAATCCGCGTGCAATACCTGCCCGACTATGCACGTGAAGTGTGGATAGGCAGTGCGCTGTTCTTTCTTGCGGCGGGCTCTTATTACACCTACGAAAGCAGTTCCCAGCAGTACGTGGTGGTGCAACCGCCGACCGCCGTGCCGGCGCCGCAGCCCACGCCGCAAGGCAATGGCTATGACGTGGTGGCGTACCCCGCCAACGGCCAGTCACCGGCCCAGGTGCAGCAGGACGGTTACGACTGTTATCGCTGGGCGGTGCAGCAAAGCGGCTTCGATCCGCAGGCGGTGACGTACGCCCCAGACCCTGCGGTGGTGCAAACCTACCGCCAGGCCCAGGGCAACTGCCTGAGCAGTCGCGGCTATCAGGTGCAACAGTAGCAGCGACAAGCCTCAAGCTTTTGGTGTCAAGCTTGAGGCTTGTGACTTGCAGCTTGAAGCTGATCCGCAGGATCCGCATGCACCAGCACTTCGGCGCGCGGGTAAGCCTTGTGAATGGCATCGGCGGCCTGGTCGCTGATCCCGTGGGCGACTGACAGCGTCAACTCCCCCGGCAACTCCAGGTGCAATTGCACAAACCAGTGGCTGCCGGAAATCCGCGTGCGCAGATCATGTGCGCCCAACACCCCCGGTACGCCACGGGCCAGTTCCAACATGTGCTGGCTGACGTCCGTCGGCAGCTCTTCATCCATCAACACCGCAAAACTCTCCCGAGCGATCTGGACCGCGCTCCACAAGATGTAGGCAGCGATGCCCAGGCCGAACCAGGCGTCCACTTGATGGTAGCCAACACCCGCCAGCACCAGCGCCACCAGGATGCTCCCATTGAGCATCAGGTCCGAGCGGTAGTGCAGTGAATCCGCGCGCACGGCGTTGGAGCCGGTTTCGCGGATCACCCGGTGTTGCAGCATTAATAAGGCGACGGTCAACGCCAGGGAAAACACGATTACGCCAATGCTCAACCACGGCGCGCCCACCGGTTCCGGGTGCTGCAGCCGCTCGTAGGCCTGGAACGCGATCAGCACCGCACTGCCACCGATAAACAGCGCCTGCGCCATGCCCGCCAGCGATTCTGCCTTGCCATGCCCATAACGGTGATCGTCATCGGCAGGGCGCAGGGCGTAATGCACCGCGAGCAAATTCAACAGCGAGGTCACGCCGTCCAGCAGCGAGTCGGTCAACCCGGCGAGCATGCTCACCGAGCCGCTGAACCACCAAGCGATGGCCTTGGTGATAATCAACGCACAGGCCACGCCCACCGAAGCGCGAGTGGCCAGGCGCAAGAGCCGGGCGTGTTCGGGACTGCTGGTCATAGGCGGCTCGACTCCTTAAGCGGCAGGTTGCAGGCCCAGGCTGGCGAGCTGTTGCACGCTGCCTTTGAACTGGATCATGCGCGGGTCGTCCAGCGGCAGGGTGCGGCCGGTTTCTTTTTGAATGATGCTTTGCAGCTTGGCATTGTCGACCTTGCCGTCGGCGCCGATGGCTTCGTGGAGTTTTTCCGGGTCGACCTGGGCGGTCTTGCCCGGTTCGAAGTAGATGGCGCCGGTGGCGAAGTCCACACCAAAAGCGATCAGGCCTGGGATTACGTAGAACAGCAGGCCCACGGCATCGAGCACGGCAATCGTCGGGTCGATCTTGCCGTCGATCTGGCCGCGGCGGTCCGGGTAGAAGATCGATCCGCAGGCCGTCAGTTGGCTCAGCAGGGTGACGGCGAGGACACCACCAATGACACGGGAAGCGATACGCATAAAAATTCTCCTGAACACGATTGATACGGGACTATATGACAATACTGCTGAACAACAGCGCTCTAATGTGCGAGCAGGCAAGCCAGCTCCCGCCGTTGAGCGCGTTGCCAGGCGCAGCCGGTGGTGTTTTTCAGACCAGCGTCGGCAACCGGCAGTTCGCCGTTATACTCGCCGCTCTGCTTTGGAGCCAGTATGAATTCGTTGCCGATTGATGATGTTTTACCCGCCCTGCGTGACGCCTTGGCGAATCGCCATGAAGCCGTGCTGGAAGCGCCGCCCGGCGCCGGTAAAACCACCCGCGTGCCCTTGGCCCTGTTGAATGAGCCATGGCTAGCCGGGCAAACCATCCTAATGCTCGAACCGCGCCGCCTTGCCGCCCGCGCCGCTGCCGAGCGCTTGGCCAGCGAGCTGGGTGAAAAAGTCGGTGAAACCGTCGGTTATCGCATTCGGCTGGACAGCAAAGTCGGCCCCAACACGCGCATCGAAGTGGTCACCGAAGGCATCCTCACCCGCCGCCTGCAGGACGACCCGGCGCTGGACGGCGTGGGCCTGCTGATTTTCGACGAATTCCACGAACGCAGCCTCGACGCCGACCTCGCGCTGGCCCTGAGCCTGAACGGCCGCGACCTGTTTCGTGATGAGCAACCGCTGAAAATCCTGCTGATGTCCGCCACCCTCGAAGGCGAGCGCCTCGCCAGCCTGCTGGAGAACGCGCCGATCCTGCGCAGTGAAGGGCGCATGTTCCCGGTGCAGATGCGTTGGGGGCGGCCGTATCAGACGGGCGAATTTATCGAGCCGCGCCTGGTGCAGACCATCCTTGAAGCCCTGCATGACGAAACCGGCAGCGTGCAGGTGTTCTTGCCGGGGCAGGCGGAGATTCGGCGGGTCAATCAACAACTGGCCGACGCCCTGGGTGATCGTACCGATGTGCTGCTGTGCCCACTGCATGGCGAACTCGATTTGAACGCTCAGCGCGCTGCTATCGATCCCGCGCCCGCCGGCAAACGCAAAGTCGTGCTGGCCACCAACATCGCCGAGACCAGCCTGACCATCAATGGCGTGCGCGTGGTGATCGACGCCGGCTTGGCCCGCGTGCCGCGCTTCGACCCGGGCAGCGGCATGACCCGCCTCGACACCCAGCGCATCTCCCGCGCCAGCGCCACGCAACGGGCTGGCCGGGCAGGGCGGTTGGAGCCGGGCGTGTGTTATCGCTTGTGGTCCGAGGACCAGCATGAAGGCCTGGCTGCTTACGCCAGCGCGGAAATCCTCGCCGCCGACCTGGCGGGTTTGGCCTTGCAGTTGGCACGCTGGGGAGTCACGCCTACACAGCTGGTGTGGCTGGATGTACCGCCGACCGCTGCGTATGCCCAGGCGCAGGACTTGCTGATGCGCCTGGGCGCCATGAATGAAGACACACTCACCGCGCACGGCCAGAAGATGGCCGAGTTACCTGCTCATCCGCGTATCGCCCATTTACTCTTGCGCGGGCAGGACTTGGGGCTTGCGGCGACGGCGTGTGATGTCGCCGCCTTGCTGGGTGAGCGCGACATCTTGCGCGGTGGCGGCGCGGATTTGCACAGCCGCCTGGCGCTGTTGTCCGGCGAAGAACGTGCGCGTGGCACGCAAGGCGGCGTGCAGCGCGCCAAGCAACTGGCCCGTCAATATCGCGGCTACCTGAGAGGCAAGGCCACGCAACCGGTGGCTGACCCCGATCACCCACGCTGGCTCGGCGCCTTGCTCGCCCTGGCCTACCCGGACCGCGTCGCCCAGCAACGCCGTCCCGGTGGCGCCGAATACCGTCTGGCCAATGGCCGTGCCGCGTTGTTCGCCGAGGCCGACAGCCTGATGAAACAGCCCTGGCTGGTGATCGCCGACCTGGGCAGCCGCCAGGGCCAGCGTGAAGAACGCATCTACCTGGCAGCGGATTTTGATCCGGCGTTGTTCGACACGGTGTTGTCCGAGCAAGTGCGCAATGTCGACCAACTGGACTGGGACGAACGCGAAGGCGTCCTGCGCGCCGAACGCCAGCGCAAAGTCGGCGAACTGGTGCTCAGCCGCGAACCCCTGACCGGCCTCGACGAATCTGCCCGCAGCCAGGCGCTGGTCAACCTGGTGCGCCGCAAAGGCCTGGAACTGCTGCCCTGGACTCCGGAACTGCGTCAGTGGCAAGCCCGTGTGATGCTGTTGCGCCAACTCGACGCCGGCAACACCAGCGAGTGGCCCGACATCAGCGACAAGGCCCTGCTCGCCAGCCTCGAACACTGGTTGATGCCTTACCTGGGCAAGGTCTCGCGCCTCAGCCACTTCGCCAACCTGGATATTTCCAGCTACCTGCACAACCTGTTGCCCTGGCCATTGCCCCAACGCCTGGAAGAGCTGGCGCCGCAGCATGTGAAAGTGCCGTCGGGGTCATCGGTACGCCTGGACTACAGCGAACAGCCGCCGATTCTGGCAGTGCGCTTGCAGGAATTGTTCGGGCTGGCAGACACCCCGCGTATCGCTGGCGGGCGCCTGGCCGTGAAGTTGCACCTGCTGTCCCCGGCGCGGCGGCCGGTGCAGGTGACGCAAGACCTGGCGAACTTCTGGCGCAGTACCTACGCCGAAGTGAAGAAGGATTTGAAGGGGCGGTATCCGAAACATTACTGGCCGGATGATCCGTTGGTGGCCGAAGCTACGGCCCGGATCAAACCCAGAAAGCCTTGAATGTAAGTAACTCCCCAGTCGTTTTGATGACTGGGGGGTTACCTGAAAGCGTTGAATCAGAGCAAGGTGGTTGTCTTGAAGGGCTTAAAGCACTTCAAGCGCACTGTCAAATTGCTTATGCGCGTTTGGCAACGATTTGCTCGTTTGGGTGTGGATGCCACAGGTGTACTCGATGAACGAATGCCCGGCGGTTTCAGACTGGGCAACATTGTAGTTCTGAAAGGGCAGCATGGCCCTGCGTACCGGGGATTGATCCAGGATGTTCTTGAATGTGGTGCTCGCGTCATCAGCGATCCACAGCCTTCTTACTTTTCTCTGCTGGTTGCCATCGATGAATTTATGCCGGGCATGCAGGACACGCAGGTTATCCATCACCAGAATGTCCCCTGGCTCAAGGCTGATGGGGGTAATGTAACGCTCGTTGGTGGAGTAGTGGGTCTGGATGTATTTAAACGCCGCGCTGGCCCATTCGGGAATAAACGCAGTGCTGTCATACCGGTAGCGAATTCTTAACGTTTCGTCATCGATTTTTTCAAAGACTGCGCAATCGATGGACAGCAAATCGTCGCGGCAGTAAGTGACACTGCCGCTGGTCATCAATATTTTTAATGTGTCAGCGTGATGGGCAAGCAGGTCATTGTAGATTTTCTGCCCATCCACCAGGAAGTTGTCGCCGCCAAATTCAGGCTTTGAAACGCACTGGAGAATGACGAATTTGCGTGGCGTGATTTTTTTCGCAGTGCCCTCTACGTAGGCGATGCCATTCAAGAATGACCCATCGGTATGCGGGAAAAAATCGCTCGACAGTTCGCCATGATAATCATCCTTGAAGCGTTGCCAGTCCTTGTTGATCGGCTCGCCACCGCCCACCACACCGTGTTCATCGGACTTGGTATGAAACTGAATCAGCCCGAACTTGCCGGCGGTCTCTCTAAAGGCTTCCAGAGAGTGGTCTTGAGGCTTGATAACGCAATATCCATGCTCTTTCAGAAACGTCGAGATTTCTTTGGTTTCAAAAAAATCAAACTTACGTGTGCTCATTTCACGCTCCTTGTTTTATTGGAAGAACTTTTTACAGGCCGTTGAAAAAATGATCGAAGATCATCTTCAAACCAAAAAACGTCACCCCTGCCTTTAACAGCATTGCGCCGACACGCTGCGATATACGGTCTCTGAGAAAGCCGCCCAAGTACGAACCCAATGTAGAGGCGGTAATCATGATGATGATCAGGTTGGCGTAATCCATGAACGCAAAACCTGCAATAACAAAGGCGGCGACCTTGAGCCCGTGCAGTACGCTCATTTGCATGGCGTGGGTGACAATTACTTCGTTTTTATTAATATTCATCTTCATCAGGATGGGCTGCGATATCAAACCGGTTACGGCCACGAACAGTGAAAGGAAGGTTTGAAAAAAGCCCACCAGGGCAAAGTTTTTAAATATAAAACCCAGGCGTGCGACGATCTTGGTCCAGGTGATGGCCAGGATGAAGAAGCCGAGAATCAGTGATAAATATTGCTCGGGAAATTTGCCGATGAAGAAGTAACCGATGAACGCGCCGACCAGGCAGCCGATAACGTATTTAGGCAGGATTTCCACTTTCGCACTTTTAAAGTCAAACGCGAATCGACTGGCGTTGCTGACCATTTGAATCAAGCCGTGAACCGGTACAACCGCAGAGATGGGGATAAATTGAGGCATAACCGCAAGCAGTCCAATCCCGCCGCCCACGCCAATGGCAGCCGTCATGAATGACGTAATAAAACTGACGCCCACCAATAGATACAAACCATCAGAAAGTTCGAGCATTGTTAATTCCTATCCAATTTTATAAAACGTAAAGCATATATATCGATGCGCAGGCTTCTCACCGGGTGAGTAAACCGGGCGCAATCGCCTGCGAGCGCGCTGAGAGAGTCAGGCGCTTTGAATCTGGCGTAGAAGTGGGTATTGCTACGTGAATAAAGGGCAGCAATGATGGCCGCTACTTATAAACTTCCTGCGATAAGTCATTAGCCTGTCATCACTCTGAAGTGATGCGATACGTGCCAGAAACTACGCCATGACTGAGGGAGGTAGAACATGTATATGTTTTACCCACCGATACGCTCATGGCGAGCCTCTCTTACAGCACTCGATTTACTGCTCAGGCAGGGCCCAGGCGATGATGCTGTCACCTAACTTGGTTGGGATTCGGTCATGACCGCCAACCACCGCCACCACGTACTGTCGACCCTGGCTCATGTAGGTCAAGGGCGAAGCCTGATTGCCTGCCGGGAGGCGTTCTTCCCAGAGCAGCTCACCGCTTTCGCTGTTGTAAGCCCGCATGAACCGGTCAATAGCGGCGCCGATGAACGTCACACCGCCAGCGGTTGTCACGCCCGTTGCATCACTTGGCGTACCGATTTCGAAGCGCATCTTGGAGGCGATCCCCCAAGGTCCACTGTCATAGCCTGTGCCGAACGGGCGGCTCCACACGACATCGCGAGTGCGCAGGTCGATACCGGAGATAAAGCCCCAGGGTGGCGCAATGCATGGCTGGTCAAGGGATGACATCCACGGGTCTTTAATCGCGCCGTAAGGTAGCCCGGCCTGGACGCGGAAGCCCTGGGCGTTGCCCGGCGACTCCTGGAACGACTTGGCATTGATGGCGTCGAGTTGTTCGCGCGGCACCAGCCCCTGCATATAAGGAAGGCGCTGGTTATTGATGATCAGCAGCCCTCGCTTAAGGTCGACCATCACACCGCCCCAGTTCAAGCCGCCATGATGGCCGGGGAAGATCAGGCTTTGCTGGCCCACGACCGGCGGGGTGAAGATCCCTTCGTAGCGTGCCTGGCGAAATTCGAGGCGACATTGCATCTGATCGAAAGGCGTCAGGCCCCAGGCATTGGCTTCGGTCAGTACTTCCGGTGTTTTCGATGGGCGCCCCATGGTGCTCGGCATACCAGGGGACAGTGGCTGGGTGGCTGCGGTGTAGTCTCCCGGGGCGGTGCCCTGTGGGACAGGAGCTTGCACGACATCCACCAGTGGTTCGCCGGTGGCGCGGTCAAGCACGAACAACTGGCCGGATTTGGTCGCCTGGATCACGGCCGGGCGTGGCCCGGCAGCCGTCGGAAAATCAATCAGGCTGGGTTGCGGGCTCAGGTCGTAGTCCCATAGATCATGGTGGACTGTCTGGAAGTGCCAGCGGACCTTACCGGTGGTGGCGTCCAGTGCGACCAGTGACGAACTGAACTTGTCTTCTTGTGCTGTGCGGGTGCCGCCATAGAAGTCGCCCGCTGCGTTGCCGGTGGTGACATACACCAGGCCCAGTTCATCGTCGGCCGACAGCGGTGCCCACGAGTTGGGGGTGCTGAGGGTGTAGGTCTCGTTGTTACCCGCGGGGGCGTTGGTGTCTGGCCGGCCCAAATCCCAGGCCCACTTCTGTTTGCCGGTCACTGCATCGTAGGCGCGCACCACGCCCGAGGGGGCAGGGCGCACATCCGAGTCGAGTACTCGGCCACCGGTGATCACCACCCCGCGAATGACCAGAGGAGCAGACGTGATACCCGTCGAACCTTTTCTGAAAGTGCCCAGCCCGTCTTTCAAATCCGCAAAGCCTGCGTTGCCGAAGTCGGGACACGCCTGGCCGGTCAGGGCGTCTACCGCGCCGAGGCGAATATCATTGGTGCCCCAAATGATGCGCGAGGCGCACAAGCCACTGGCATTGGGGACTTCGAAATAAGAGACACCACGGCAATAGGCGCCGCCATTGGCGAAGTAGTCCGGGTCGACTTTGGAGTCGAATCGCCAGTTCTCCTTTCCAGTGGTGGCATCCAGGGAAATGATGATTTGCTTGGGGGTGCAGGTGTAGAGCGAGTTACCCACCTTGATCGGCGTGGCTTCGTTCAAGTACTTGGTTTTCTCACCGGGTTGCTTCACGTCGCCGTGGTGGTATTCCCAGGCTTTGACCAGGCCCGACACATTTGAAGGCGTGATCTGCGACGCGGCTGAATAGTGGTTGCCCAGGTTGGAGCCTGCATAGGCGGTCCAGTTGGTCTCGGTGTGTGACGCGGCAATATTGCCGTCTGGAGAGGCGACGGTACTGCGGCTGAAGGCGGCGGCGGGGCGTGTGGTGGCGTGCGCCGAGTCGGCAAGGTGAACGCTTTTCGGGTAGAACAGCGGCACCAGGATGGTAGCCCCCATCACCAGCGGCAGCACACCCATAATGGTGAAGTAATGACTTTTTCTGACGTTGGCAAAATCACGCCGTACTACGGGCCAGAACGCCAGGAACGGCACGCTGAGAACCGCCAGCCAGGCCAGGCGTGGAATATAGGCCCAGCCATCGTAACCAGACTCCCACACCGCCCAGGCATAGGTGGCCACAGAGGCTGCGCCATAAAGGTAGAGGCCCAAGGACTTTTTCAGGCCCAAGAGGATGGCCGATAACAACAGCGCGGTGCCCATCATCGCGTAATAGGGTGACCCGCCCGCGGCCATCAGCACGCCGCCTTTATAGGCCAGCATCACGCCAAGCAGGGCAACCACTGTGTTGTACACCCCGAACAGGAGGTTTGAGACTCCCGCTGCACTACCCAACGTCCTTTCGTTCATGGCCATCATCCGTGTGCGATTCGATACGGATCCGAGTCCGAGCGGCGCGCATGATTGCCTATTGTTGTAACGAAATACAATATGTAGTGAAAAAATTAACTGTTTGGTGATTTTTTTGTATTCTGTTTTGATCAGAAACAATTGTGCTAGGCTGCTTGGCCCGTTATTGGGCGCGGTGATGGCGAAGCTCCGGCACTGACGGGGAGCCAGTGACGCGTTCTAGATTTGGCTTTCTTCTGGCACTGCGCGTTGATCAGTCTTGAGTCGGCCGACTTGATCCAGGTGGCGCCAGAGAAACTGTGCGGCTTCTTCACGCCGATCAGACTCGATGAGGTCGAGCAAATGGATGTGTTCCTGGCATTGCGCCTTAAGACGCGTGCGATCAATGTTGGCCTTGTAGCCCATAAAGCGCCTGAGCTGATTCTGGTGGCGTATGGCGTCGATGAAAAAAACATTGCCGGAGCACTGCACGATCATTTCGTGAAACTGGGCCCCCAGCTGGAACAGTTGCGCGCGGGACAAGGTCTGGATCTCGCCGTCGATCAAGGCCTGTTGCTGTTGCCTGGCCTGGGCAAACGCGGCGTGATTGACCTGATAACCGGGCTCAAGGAGCGCCGCCGGTTCGATGGCCATCCGGAAACGGTAGCTATGAATATGCGCCTGCGTGTTATGCACGAAGTCCTTGAGGCCCCACCCTTGGCCTGGCTTACGCTCCACCATGGCTTCGCCGGCCAACCGGTTCAGCACCTTGAGCAACTGCCCCCGGGGCACCTCATAGCGTCGCAACAACTGCGCTTCGAAAAAGTGCGCAGGTATTTCTCCGCTCAGAATGTCGTCGACCACGCGAAGGTAAAAGTCCTCGAACGGATCGCTGGCGCAAGGGACTGCGGCTTCCTGAATCTGCCCGGCACCTTGTTTGAGGAAATAGCCACGATTGGGCTCTTGAATGGCAAGGTCCCACTCGGCGAGCAAGGCAAAAACCCGCCGGATCGGCGAGCGCGACACCCCGAGCGCTTGCGCAAATGTCTGCTCGCGCAAGGGCTCACCGGCTTTCATCGAACGGGCGCGAACCATGTCGATGACGCGTGGGGCCAACTGCAGGGCGAGGTCTGTCTTGATCACAGGTTTTATTCCGAATGGTTAGCTTCAGTCCGTTCCCGTCGGGGCAGATGCCCCCACCGCACTGGAGTGGGAAAATACCATACGAAGAGCATGAGTATTTGCACTGACCACTTTCAATAGCGTGGCGCTGGAGCCGCGAATGAGGCTCCAGGCTGATGATTTGTTTATTCCCAGGATGGATAGTTACCCATGCTCAAATTCAATGCTCACCTCGGTTTCCAGTTCAACGAATTGCCTTTTCTGCAACGCATCGAAGCCGCCGCCGCTGCCGGTTTCAGGGCGGTGGAGTTCCCATCGCCCTATGAATTTGACGCCAGCCTGCTCGCCGATCACCTGGCTCAATACAACCTGCCGTTGATTCAGTTCGCAGCGCCGGCAGGTGTTACCAAAGGCATCGCTGCCTTGCAGGGCAAGGAGCAGGAATTTCGCGATGGGCTGCGCGAGGCGGCCCGCTATGCGAAGGCGCTGAACTGCTCGGATGTGCACATCATGTCTGGCGTGACCACGCCCCAGGATGAGAGCGCGCCTGCCTACGTCAGTAACCTGGAATACGCGGTCAAGTACCTCGAAGATCAGGGTTTGCGCGCGCTTATTGAAGTGATCTGCCCGCAGGCGATGCCCGGCTATTACATGTCTGACTTCAGCAAGGCGCAACAGGTGCTGGAAACCTTTACGAGTGTCGGGCTGATTCTGGATCTTTACCATGCCCAGCTTTTGACCGGCGACGCAGCCGGGGTGCTGGCGCAGTTTTACGACAGGACCGTCCATGTACAAATCGCCGACAACCCGGGTCGTCATGAGCCGGGCACCGGGACCATGGACTTTGCCGCCTTGTTCGCGGCGCTGGAGCAGCGTGGCTACCGAGGATGGATCGGCTGTGAGTACCGCCCATCCGGCACCACGGTTGAAAGCCTTGAGTGGCTTAAGCCGCTGCGGGCCCAGGTGTTGAAACCCTAGGGGTTATTGCGCGGCAGGCAGCAGGAAGCGGGCGATCACCGGCAGGTGGTTGGAAATACGCAAAGTATCGTCTTGGCGCACCTTCGCTTCCACGCGTTTGATCCGCGAGCTGTAGAACAGGTAATCCAGGGTGCGATCCGGGCCATCAAGGCTTGGGTCGTTGGGGAAGTGCGTCAGCCATTTCTCACGGTCGATGCCACTGGATTGGCTGTTGCTGGGGATCATCGGGTATTTGTCCCACAGCATATGCAGCTCGCTGTCCGGCGAATATTGCCCGCGCTTACCGGCGTCCAAACGCAGGAATTGACCCAGGGGCAGCAGGTTGAAATCCCCGCCGATCAGCCAGGGCGTGCCACGGCCTTCGAGTCTGTCCAGCAGTTTGACCGTGGTTTTGACTTGCTCCTGCACCGCGCTGCGTCCGGGGGCAGCGCCGTCCAGGCGCGTGTTGATCACTGCCAGTTGGCCGCCGTCGCTGAGCGGCAGGTAGGTCAGCAGCAAGGCCGGTTTGGGTCGGAACTGACGGCTGAGGATATTGGCCTCGGGCGCCGGCAATTGCAGGCGTTCGGCGTGTTCGATCTGGTAGCGGCTAAGGGTCGCCAATTTGCGGCCGACGCTGCCGAAGATATGCAGGTTTGGCACAAAGTCGGCTTTCCAGTCGAACGTCTGGGCACTGCAAGGGTAGAGGTCGACCAGGCGTTCCTGCAAAAGGGCGAGCTGGTCCTGGTAGTGGGAAGGCTTGGCGTTTTCGTCGAGTTCCTGCAGCAGCAGGATGTCGGGTTTTTCGTCGCGAATCACCCGCGCCACTTCGTCGAGGCTGGCGGCCATGTCTTCAACCGTGGGGCGATCATCGGGGCCGCTGCCATCGGCGGTGTCGTACCAGAACACGTAATTCTTGCCGGCCAGGTATTGTACGTTCCAGGTCATGACCTTGAGCGCCTGCCCTGGCAGCAGCGTTGGTGCACGCGGCGCGACGCAGCTCACCGGCAGGGTTTCCTTGGCCTCGGGGCGCCAGGTCAGGCTGTAGATCAGTGCGGTGAGCAGGCCTGCGATGATCAACAGGCCCAGCAAGGTTATGCGCAATAAACGGGTCATCGGCTCGGCTTATAGCGTTTCAGGAGTGGCAAGGAGCATATCACCGCGCGTCGGCATCGCCACCGATCAACATGAATAAACGGAACAGCACCACGCTGGTAAACAGTTGCAGGAAGCTGTGGGCGCTGTCTATCAATAGGCCCAGCAATGGCGCCGGTTCTGGATAGGCTGCCACGCTGGCGCCCTTGAGCAGCCACAACGGTGTCATCACGCACAGCAGGCACACCAGGATTCGCCAGAAATGCCCACGGGTCAGGCGGAAGCTTTCCTTCATGGCCTCCAGCGCCGGCATGCCGCGCAGCACCAGCAAGTACTCGGCGAACGCCAGCACCACCATCAGCCACAGGCCCGGCAGGAAATACAGCGACAGCCCCAACAGAATCAGCAGCGTGCTCATGGCCGTCAGCAGGGCGAAACGCGGCCACAGGGTCAGGGCCATGGCCCATACATCCTGGGTGCGCGGCGACTCGCCACGGGTGCGGGCATCCAGGAACAGAATCAACGCGCCGGTGTACAGCGGGTACACCAGCAACCCCACCACCACGCTGTAACCGGGGAACGCGTCCGGGCCGACCATGTGGTTGAGCACCTGTTGCAGCAGGGCTTCGAGAATCACCAGCGGCAAGCATAACTGGACGATGGCGCCCAGGTTGTGTCGGGTGAAACGCAAGGAGTCGCGCAATACGTCTAACGGATTCATCAAGTTCATCGCAGGCCTGAAAGCAAGGGCAACACTTTAACCGATCAAGGCTGGCGGTACGCAAACGTAAACCTTGAGTAAAGACCATTGAAACAACTCGTAACACCCCCATAACTAAGACGGCGCCTGATTAAAGGCGAGACCACGATTTCTACCGGCAATCTAACGAGGTCGCCATGAACAGCGAAGAGCAAACCCTGATCGATGGACTGTTTTCACGGTTGCAGCAAGCCGAAACGGACTCAGCCCCCCGCGACGCCCAGGCCGAAGCGCGGATCAAGGAGCACATGACTCGCCAACCGGCGGCCGGGTACTTCATGACCCAGTCGATCCTGGTGCAGGAACACGCGCTCAAGACTCTCGACGCGCAGAACAAACAACAGGCGCAGCAGATCCAGCAATTGCAGGATGAGCTGCAACGGGCCAAATCCGCGCCACCCGCCGCTTCGGGTGGCGGTGGTTTCTTGTCGAGCATCTTTGGCGGAGGCGGTTCACGTGATTCGCAACCGGCACAGAGCGCGCCAGCCTCTTCCAGCGGCGGTTGGCGTGAACCGGCGCGGCCTTCCTTTGGCCAGCCTGCGCCGCAGCAAAACTACGGCGCCCCGCAGCCGAATTATCAACAGCCTCAGCAAGCGCCAGCCGCTCCAATTGGCAGTGGTTTCCTCGGTGGTGCGTTGAAAACTGCTGCCGGTGTGGCCGGTGGTGTGATGTTGGCAGAGGGCATCAGCAGCCTGTTCAACCACAACTCACAACAGCCGCAAGTCGTCGAGGAAATCATCCGCGAAGAGCCCGCGCCTGCCAGTGACAACGGCAACTGGGGCAACGATGACCAGAAGTTTGCCGGCAATGACAGCTGGGGCAACGACAACGCCTCGGACAGCTTTGCCGACAGCGATTACGCCGACGATTCCTCTTCCTTCGGCGACGACGATTCCTTCGTCTGACACACCGTGATCGGGGTGCTTCGTCGCCCCGGTCTGATTTTTCCCGGAAACGTTCTCGCGGCTGGCATACTGGCAGCCTTTCCGGGCGCTGGCGCCTGGCTGTCATGAGGAAGTGCGGTGAAGAAAATTGCAGTGTTCGCCGATGTGCAAAACCTCTACTACACCGTCCGCCAGGCCTATGGTTGCCACTTCAACTATGCCGCCCTGTGGGCTGACATCAGCTCGCGGGGGCAGATTGTCGAGGCCTACGCGTACGCCATCGACCGCGGCGACAGCAAGCAGCAGCAATTCCAGCAGATCCTGCGCAACCTCGGCTTTACGGTAAAACTCAAGCCGTACATCCAGCGCAGTGATGGCTCGGCCAAAGGCGACTGGGACGTGGGCATCACCCTCGACATCATGGACGCCGCCGACCACGTCGACGAAATCGTGCTGGCCTCCGGCGACGGTGATTTCGACATGCTGCTCGACCGCATCATCCACAAGCACGGCGTTGAAGCCGTGGCTTACGGCGTGCCGGGGCTGACGGCCAACTCACTGATACGCGCTGCCAGTCGCTACGTACCCATCGAAGGCGCGTTGTTGCTCAAATAAGCGCTGCGGCTTAATAAATTGTTAGACGGAGTTGGAACAGGTTTGGAACGTATAGCGGTCATCGACTTTGAAACCACTGGCATCACCCCGAGCAGCCACTGCCGCGCTACGGAAATCGCCGTGGTTATCCTCGAACGCGGCCAGATCGTGGAGCGCTACCAGAGCCTGATGAACGCAGGCGTGCGCGTCCCCGGTTTCATCGAGCAACTCACCGGCATCAGCAACGCCATGCTGCGCAGCGCACCGCCGGCGGAGCGTGTGATGAACGAGGTCAACGAATTCGTCGGCACCACGCCGTTGATGGCGCACAACGCCGCGTTCGACCAAAAATTCTGGGATTACGAGCTGGGCCTGATCCGCCGCACCCGTCTGCAGAAATTTGCCTGCTCCCTGCTGCTGGCTCGCCGCTTGATGCCCACCGCGCCCAACCACAAACTTGGCACGCTCAACGCCTTTGCCCAACTGCCCCACACCGGCAAGGCTCACCGGGCGATGGCGGATGCCGAGATGGCCGCTAACCTCACCGCGCACCTGGCCCAGCAACTGCGCGGTACCCACGGCCTGCGCGAACTGTCCCACGAACTGCTGTGCACCTTGCAGAAAGTGCCGGCGGCGAAGATCAATGAGCACCTGAAGAAACATCGCGGGTTCTGATCCAGCCACAATCCCAAAAACACCCCCGCTGCTGCGCGCTCAGTACATCACCCGAATCCTGCACCGTCTCCACCGCGCAATGCAGCAAATCCGCCGCATGGGCGAGGGCTCTTCGAAGCTCAGGTTGTCATTCAGTATGAAATGGGGCGCATCCGAGGCGGACGCTTTCTGGTAATAGCCGTTGGTACTTGGGTTCACGTGGGTTCCAGCAAGACGACAAACCTGGCTAGCCTCATTGGCAGATTGGAATCACATCACCACGATCAGGCAGATTATCGATTTGATCGTTCAGCGCTGTCACTGACCCTATCGCTGCACAGGTATCTAAACAATTTCAATTTGATAGTGCGTAGCCAAGGGGAGACCTATGCCTATCGCAGGCTTGCCCGCGATGGCGGTGGGTCAGCCACCACTCTTCCCGATCCCCTCCAACTGCCCCAACGGCACCCGCCGCTCTATCGCGCTCGACAAAATGATCGAGGTCTTGCTGAACCCGAACTTCGCTACCCGATTAATCAGGTTTTCCAGCTCGGGCATGCTGCCCACTGCCGCTTGCATGATCACACATGGATCACCCGTCACCCGATGGCACTCGGTCAGCTCAGGGATTTGCGCCAGGGCGTCGTAGGTCTTTTGGCTGCCATGGTTAGTCAGCCGCAACTCCATCACGCATTGAATCGGCAAGCCGACTTTGGACAGGTCCACCTTGGCCTGATAACCGGTGATCACGCCGCTGGCCTCGAGCTTGGCCACTCGCTCAGCGACGGCGGGGGCGGAGAGGTTTACCTTGCGGGCGAGTTGCGCGTAGGAGGCGCGGCCGTCTTCGAGCAGGGCGCTGAGGAGCAGGCGGTCGTATTTGTCCATGATAAGGCTCCGGTAACGCGTGGCTTTCGAAAACATGGCTTATAGCGCTGATAACCATGCTTTGAAAAGTGTATGGGCGGTTTAAACAGGTTTTGTAACTTATGTTTATCGACCTGCTTTTTTAGAATAAGCCTCCCTACACCTGCCATAGAGCTGACCAATGCCTGGCCCACGTCGCTTTCCCTTACCGTTGATCGCCGCCTTTTTTGCGTTGTATGTGATCTGGGGGTCTACCTACCTGGTGATCCGGATTGGCGTGGAGTACTGGCCGCCGTTGATGCTCGGTGGGATTCGCTTTTTGCTGGCGGGCGCGGCGATGTATGGCTATTTACGCTGGCGCGGGGCGCCGGCGCCGACCTGGGAGCAGTGGAAGGCCGCCGCCAAAATCGGCATTTTGCTGCTGACTTTCGGCAACGGCTCGGTGACGTTGGCCGAGCACTCGGGTGTGTCGTCCGGTGTTGCCGCACTGGCCGTGGCGACCGTGCCGTTGTTCACCTTGCTCTGTGGCTATTTCTGGGGCGCGCGTAATACCCGTCTGGAATGGGCCGGGGTGGTCTTGGGGATTATCGGCATCGCCATGCTCAACATGGGCAGCACCTTGCAATCGAGCCCAACGGGCGCTGCCTTGCTGTTATTTGCTGCCGCTTCGTGGGCATTTGGTTCGGTGTGGAGCCGGCGCTTGCCGCTGCCTCAAGGCGCCATGGCCAGTGCCGCAGAAATGTTGGTGGCCGGCGTCACGTTGTTGATCGGCAGCGTGTTGACCGGTGAGCGCCTGCAGGCTATGCCACCGCTGGAAGGTTGGCTGGCCCTGGCCTATTTGGCTGTGTTCGGTTCGATCATCGCCTTTAACGCTTATATGTACCTGCTCAAGCATGTACGCCCGGCGGCGGCTACCAGCTATGCCTACGTCAACCCGGCGGTGGCGGTGTTGTTGGGGATCGTATTCGTGGGCGAGACCATCGGCATGGAAGAAGCCCTTGCGATGCTGGTGATTATCAGCGCGGTGCTATTGATCAGCCTGCCCCAGTGGCGCAAGCCCAAGCCGGAAATAAGGTAAACTGCCGCGCATTACGCGCAGTGCGCTGAATTTTTCCTACGGTAAACACATGACTTTCGCCACACTTGGCCTGATCGAACCCTTGCTGCGCGCCCTTGAGACGCTTGGCTACCAGACCCCGACGCCGGTGCAGGCGCAAGCCATTCCGGCGGTGCTGGCCGGTCGCGACCTGATGGCCGCGGCCCAGACCGGCACCGGCAAGACCGCCGGTTTCGCCGTGCCGCTGCTGCAGCTGCTGACCATGGAGGGGCCGAAAGTCGCTGCCAACTCGGCGCGTGCGCTGATCCTGTGCCCAACCCGCGAGCTCGCCGAACAGGTTCACGCCAGCGTTGCCGAGTACGCGCAAAACCTGCCGCTGACCACTTACGCCGTGTACGGCGGCGTGAGCATCAACCCGCAGATGATGAAGCTGCGCAAAGGCGTCGACATCCTGGTCGCCACGCCTGGCCGCTTGATCGACCTGTTCCGCCAGAACGCGCTGAAACTCAACCAGCTGCAAACCCTGGTACTGGACGAAGCCGACCGCATGCTCGACCTGGGCTTCTCCGAAGAGCTTGCCAACATTTATCGCATGCTGCCGAAAAAGCGCCAGACCCTGCTGTTCTCCGCCACCTTTTCCGATGAGATCCGCCAGCTCGCCGGGCAGATGCTCAACGACCCGCTGACCATCGAAGTCAGCCCGCGCAACGTCGCCGCCAACACTGTGAAGCAATGGGTGGTGCCGGTGGACAAGAAGCGTAAGGCAGAGCTGTTTGTGCACCTGATGCGCAAAGGCCGTTGGAAGCAGGTGCTGGTGTTCGCCAAGACCCGTAACGGCGTGGATGCGCTGGTGGATAAGTTGCAAGGCCTGGGTATCAATGCCGATGGTATCCATGGCGACAAGCCGCAAGCCACTCGCCAACGTGCGCTGGACCGTTTTAAATCGAGTGATGTGCAGATCCTGGTGGCTACCGATGTGGCGGCCCGTGGCCTGGACATCGAAGACCTGCCGCTGGTGGTCAACTTTGATCTGCCAATCGTGGCTGAGGACTACATCCACCGCATCGGCCGCACCGGTCGCGCGGGCAATACCGGTGAAGCGATTTCCCTGGTGTGCGCCGATGAAGTGAACATGCTGTCGGCCATTGAGATGCTGACGCGTCAGACGCTGAGCCGGCATATGGAGCAGGATTTCGAACCGGAGCACCGCGTGCCGGACACCGATGCCAGCGGGCAAGTGGTGAAGAAGCCGAAAAAACCGAAGAAGCCTAAAACGTCGGGTGGTGGCGGTAAGCGCAACCTGGGCAAGTGGGTGGACAGCGGGGATGCAGCGCCGGTGGAGCCTTCGATCAAGCCGGTGCGCAAGGTGCCTGTGTTTAATACTGGGCCGCGTAAGAAGAAATAGAGCCGCTATGAGCTGCGAGCCAAAAGCTGCAAGTGGGCACGACGCTGCTCTTGCTTGCAGCTCTAGGCTTGCAGCTTGCAACTGCCTTTAAGCCATTCCAACATCCCACGCCCAGCCGCCCATCCGCTGGCAAAGCATCCCGTCAGTAGGTAGCCCCCCGTCGGCGCTTCCCAATCCAGCATCTCCCCCGCACAAAACACCCCCGGCAATTGCTTGAGCATCAAGCGCTCATCCAACGCCTCAAACGGCAAGCCGCCCGCAGTGCTGATCGCCTCATCCATCGGTCGCGTCTTCACCAGCGTCAACGGCAACGCCTTGATATCCACCGCCAATTGCGCCGGATCGTTGAAGTGCTCTGCCGGTGCCAACTCACGCAACAGCGCCGCTTTCACCCCATCCAACCCCAACTGACTGTGCAAGTGCTTGCTCATCGAGCGCGAGCCACGTGGCTTGGCCAAGGCAGCCAGGACCTTATCCAGCGGCTTGCTCGGCAACAGGTCGATGTGCACCGTGGCCGAACCGTCGCGGTTGATCGCTTCGCGAATCGGCGCCGACAGTGCGTAGATCAAACTGCCCTCAATACCGGTGGCAGTGACCACACATTCCCCTAACCGAGGCTTGTCATCCCCCAAGCCGATGGCGACGTTTTTCAACGGCGCACCGGCGAATTTACTGACCATCAATTCGCTCCAGGCCGACACCTCGAAGCCACAATTGCTGGGTTGCAATGGGATGTAGGGCACGCCTTTGTCTTCCAGCAGCTTGAGCCAGGCACCGTCAGAACCCAGGCGCGACCAGCTGCCGCCGCCGAGGGCCAGCAACACTGCCTCGCTGTGGACAGTTTTTTCGCCATCCGGGCTGTGGATAAGTAAATCACCCTGGGCATTCCAGCCGGTCCAGCGATGGCGAGTGTGGATAACCACGCCTTGATCGCGCAGGCGCTTGAGCCACGCACGCAGCAGGGGGGCAGCTTTCATGTCGGTAGGAAATACGCGGCCAGAGGTGCCGACAAAGGTTTCGATGCCCAAGCCATGAATCCATTCGCACAACGCTTCGGCACCAAACCCACGCAACAAGGGCGCCATATGCGGCGCGCGCTCGGCGTAACGTGACAGGAACGCCGGGTACGCCTCGGAATGGGTGATGTTCATGCCGCCCACCCCCGCCAGCAGGAACTTGCGCCCCACCGAGGGCATCCCGTCGTACAGGTCCACGCGCACGCCTGCCTGGCTCAAGACTTCAGCAGCCATCAGCCCGGTGGGGCCGCCGCCGATAATGGCAACGTGAAGAGCAGGGGTCTGAGGCATGGGCTGGGCTACGGTCGCTGAATAGGACGAGCATTCTACCCGAGGACGGCGCAACTGCCTGATCAAAAAATGTACAACTTCCTACAGGCCAGACTGCTTCTGGCTTTCAGGTGCTTACGCTCAAGTTATCCACAGGTGGTTCCACAGGCATTGTGGGTAACGCCCACGGTTCAATGACAACCTGATGACGTCCAGACCCGTTGCGCACTGTGGTGCAGGATGCCGTGGCGGCGGGCGAGGGCCGGGCGGTCCTTGCTGTAGCCGCCGCCGATCACGCCCATCACCGGGATGTCGCGCCCCAGGCAGTGGCGCATGACGCTTTCGTCGCGGGCGGCGACGCCTTCGTCTGTCAGCTTGAGGTAACCGAGGGCGTCGTCTTTATGCACATCGACGCCGGCGTCGTACAGCACCAGGTCGGGCTGGTAGAGCGGCAGCAGGTAGTTGAGCGCGTCGTCCACCACCTTGAGGTAATCGGCATCGCCCATGCCCATCGGCAGTGGGATGTCCCAGTCGCTCTGGGCCTTGCGCGCCGGGAAGTTCTTTTCGCAGTGCAGCGACACAGTGATGGCGTCCGGCGTGTCGTGGAGAATGCGCGCGGTGCCATCACCCTGATGCACGTCGCAGTCGAAGATCAGTACGCGGTTGACGCGGCAGCTCGCCAGCAGGTAGTGGCTGATCACCGCCAGGTCATTGAAGATGCAAAAGCCGGCCGGATAATCGTAATGGGCGTGATGGGTGCCGCCGGCCAGGTGGCAGGCCAGGCCATGGTCCAGCGCCTGTTCCGCCGCGAGAATGGAGCCGCCGACTGCACGCACAGTGCGTCGCGCCAGCGCTTCGCTCCAAGGCAGACCGAGGCGCCGTTGGTCTTCGCGGGACAACTCGCCGCTCATATAGCGCTCGATATACCCAGCGTCGTGGGCCAGGGCCAGAATCTGCGGTGGGCACAGTTGTGGGCGCAGCAGTTGGCTGTCCTCGGTCAGTCCCGTTGACACCAAGTGGTCGCGCAACAGGCGGAATTTGTCCATGGGGAAGCGATGCTCCGCCGGGAACTCGGGGCTGTAGTCATCGTGGTAGATCAACGGCAAAGGCATAGGATTTTCTGACGGGAACCTGCGACGGATCTTACCAGCGCTGTACACTCACGCACATGGCAAGGGAGGGGACCCATGGAGCCGATACTCGAATTGGAAAGCGCACGGCTGGTGCTGCGCCAATGGCGCGACAGCGACCTGCTGGCGTTTGCGCGCATGTGCGCCGACCCGCAGGTGATGCGCTATTTCCCGGCCAAGCTGAGCCATCTGGAAAGCGCTGCGTTGATCGGCCGGGTTCGTGGTCATTTCGCCGAATACGGCTTTGGCCTGTGGGCATTGCAGCGCAAGGACACCGGTGACTTCATCGGCCTTACCGGGTTGCTGAATGTCAGCTTCGAAGCGGATTTTACCCCAGCGGTGGAAATCGGCTGGCGCCTGGCTCACGAACACTGGGGCCTGGGTTACGCCAGCGAGGCGGCGTGGACCGCGCTGCGCTGCGGTTTCGACCGCTTGCAACTGGACGAAATCGTCGCCTTCACCACGGAATCCAATCTGCCGTCACAAAAAGTCATGCAGGCCATCGGTATGCATTACGATCCCCAGGCAGATTTTGAACACCCCAAGGTCGCAGCCGATGACCCGCTGCGCCATCATGTTTTGTATCGCATCACCCGCGCCCAATGGTTGGACACGCTGCACGGATAAGCAGCCCGGAATGCCCTCTCGATTGTTGTAGGAGTTGCTCTATGAGCCAAGTATTGGAAGATCTGGTGGACTTGCTGACCCTGGAGCCGATCGAGGAAAACCTCTTTCGCGGCCGCAGCCAGGACCTGGGTTTTCGCCAACTGTTCGGCGGCCAGGTGCTCGGCCAATCGCTGTCGGCCGCCAGCCAGACTGTAGAAGAAGCGCGGCACGTGCATTCCCTGCATGGTTACTTCCTGCGTCCTGGTGATGCGGCGTTGCCGGTGGTGTATTCAGTGGACCGCGTACGCGACGGCGGCAGTTTCAGCACACGTCGTGTGACGGCGATCCAGAAGGGCCACCCGATCTTTACCTGCAGTGCCTCGTTCCAGTACGACGAACAAGGCTTCGACCATCAGACCACCATGCCCGTGGTGGTCGGACCGGAAAACTTGCCGTCCGAGCTTGAGCTGACCAAACAGCGTGCGCACTTGATACCCGAACATATGCGCGAAAAGTTGCTGTGCCCCAAGCCGATCGAAGTGCGCCCGGTCACCGAAAAAGACCCGTTCAACCCGCAGCCATCCGACCCGGTCAAGTACGTGTGGTTTCGTGCCGACGGCGCTTTGGCCGACGCGCCGGCGCTGCATAAGTACCTGCTGGCCTACGCCTCTGACTTCGGCCTGTTGACCACCTCGTTGCTGCCCCATGGCAAGACCGTGTGGCAGAAAGATATGCAGGTCGCCAGCCTCGACCATGCGCTGTGGTTTCACGCTGACCTGCGTGCCGATGACTGGTTGCTGTACGCCATGGACAGCCCGTGGGCCGGCAATTCCCGTGGGTTCTCCCGGGGCAGTGTGTACAACCGCGCCGGGCAACTGGTGGCCTCGGTGACCCAGGAAGGCTTGATTCGCCATCGCAAGGACTGGGCATGAGCCTGACGGACGTTAAGCACTGGGTGTTCGACATGGATGGCACGCTGACGGTGGCCGTGCATGACTTTGCGGCCATTCGCGTGGCCCTGGAAATCCCGCCCGAGGACGATATTCTCACCCATCTGGCGGCGTTGCCCGCGGATGAGGCGGCGGCCAAGCATGCCTGGCTGCTGGAGCATGAGCGCGAGTTGGCGCTGGGTTCGGTCGCCGCAGAAGGCGCGGTTGAGTTGGTGCGCGAGCTGGCCGGGCGTGGTTATCGCCTGGGCATCCTGACCCGCAATGCGCGGGAATTGGCCCACGTTACGCTGGAGGCGATTGGCCTGGCGGACTGTTTTGCCCTCGAGGATGTGCTGGGGCGTGATGATGCGCCACCGAAGCCGGCCCCGGGTGGTTTGCTGAAACTGGCAGCCGCTTGGGATGTCGCGCCGAGCGAGATGGTGATGGTCGGCGATTACCGCTTCGACCTGGATTGTGGCCGAGCGGCAGGTGCGCGGACGGTGTTGGTTAACCTGCCCGAGAACCCGTGGCCGGAGTTGGCGGATTGGCATGCCGAGGATTGCGTGGCGCTGCGTCGGATGATCTAAACCGGACACCGAAAATCAAATGTGGGGGCGAGCAAGCCCCCACATGTTGATCCGGTTTTGTCTGTTAATTTGTGAACAGTACCTTCTGCCCCTCCGGCGACGTAAACATCCCATCCCCGTTATGCCCCACTCCAGGCACTTCCACCCACCTGTGGCCCAACTGCGGATGCCGCTGCTGGAGGTAGTCAAAATAGTTTTGCCCGCGAATCAGGCGATACGCGCCCTGGGTTTCGGCCTCACAGCTTTTATCCAGTGCCGGGTGGTTTGGGTCGATGTCCTGCTGGCCCAGTAGGTAGGTAACGTTGCGTGACACATAAACCCGCTCAAGCTGTTCGGCACTCTGGCCCTTGGCGTAGGCCGGCAGGTGTTGCATGCCATATTTCCAGTCGTTGAAGCCTGGGCAGTTGGCCGCGTCGAACTTCAGCGGGCGCTGCGGGCTGAAGTAGGCGTAGGAAGACGGATTGGCCACCACATAGCGCACGCGAATGCCTTCGGTCAGGAGGGTAGGGTGTTCGTGCCCGGTGACGGCGAAACGCTGGACCACTTGACCGCCGCCTGAGTGGCCAGCCACCACAATTTCTTTGAGGGCCGGGAACAGCGTGCGATTGCCCAGGTGCTTGATGATCTGTTCGAGGGCGCCGTAGGAGCTGATCTGACCTGGGCCGCTCGAGGGCTCGCCGGCCATCCAGTCATTGCCCTTCCAGCGCAGTACCTGGTTGTCCAGGTGGTTGCGCTTCACGTCGAACTCATTCAGAAACTGCGGCGCTATCACCAGCGTCTTGGCAGCTTGGCCTGCGTGCTCGGCGGCGTCTTCACCGCTTTGCAGGTAAGTTTGCGCATTACGCAGGCGACCATGCACGATGATCAATGCACGGGTGACTTGGGGCAGGGGCTGGCGCCAGTCCTGGCTTACGCCGAGGCTGAGGTCACCGGCATCCAGGTGAAAACGATCGGGACTCACGACTTTGACGCCATGTTCGGCGGCCAAGGTGGTAGAGCAGGTCAGCATCAAACCCAGCAGCAATCCCAATCGTTTATTCATCTAGAGACTCTTGGCCGTAAACGTATCGCATTGATTGATTTGGCCCTGGGCGAAGCCAGTCTTGAACCAGCGTACCCGCTGTGCCGAGGTGCCGTGTGTAAACGAGTCCGGTACGACACGGCCCTGACCCTGTTGCTGCAAGCGGTCGTCGCCAATCGCGTTGGCCGCATTCAGCGCTTCTTCAATGTCGCCGGGCTCCAGCCAGTTCAAGCGCTTTTGCGCACGGTTGGCCCACACCCCGGCGAAGCAGTCGGCTTGCAGTTCCTGACGGACCAGCAGACCTCCATCGCCCTCCATTTGCCGACCCTGTTGGCGCGCGGCCTGGATTTTCGACGAGATGCCGAGCAACGTCTGCACGTGGTGCCCGACTTCGTGGGCGATCACATACGCCTGGGCAAAGTCGCCGGCGGCCTGGAAGCGTTGCGACATTTCCCGGAAAAACCCCAGGTCCAGGTACACCTGCTGGTCAGCCGGGCAATAAAACGGGCCGCTGGCCGAGGTGGCGCCACCGCAGGCCGAATTCACCCGGCCACGGAACAGGATCAGTTTCGGATTCTTGTAGGCCAACCCGTTTTCCTGGAACACCTGGCCCCAAGTGTCTTCGGTATCGCCCAGTACGGCCCGCACAAAATCGGCTTGCTCATCGTTGGCCGGCGGCGCCTGGCGCGGCTGTGTACTCACCGACGGTGCCTGTTCCATCTGGCCGGTCAACTGGCCGAGGATCTGCATCGGGTCCTGGCCGGTCAGCCAGCCGATGCCGACGATCAGCACAATCGCCGTCAGGCTCAGGCCTTTGCCGCCACCAAAGCGCATGCCGCCGCCACCGCCGCCGTCACTGCGTGCATCCACCACGTTGTCGCTGCGTCGGCCTTTTTTCCATAGCATGTGGGCAATCCTCTGGGTGATGACAGTGTTTGATTATGGTCGTTATTAGCGGCAATAGCCTTCGCCGGTATCGACAATCAGGCAGTCCTTTTTATCCGCCAGCCATTTCAGCCCGGTGGCGGCACCGTCGCCAGCCCGCAATAGCTGTGGACCGTCGGGGCGGGTGAAGGCGATGCCGTCTTCGGTGGCTTCACCCTTGAAGGTGCCTGAGTCGTCGGCGTCGAGGCCGTATTGCATGGTGAGGATGTAATGACCACGGCCAATGCTGTCGTCCTTGGCGATGGTCAGGTTGAGGCCTTCGACGCCGATCCACTTGCCGACCCATTTGTCGGTGGGCGGGGTCTCTGGCACCAGGGTGGCCTGCACCGAAGCCGGGGCAGGTTTGGGGGCTTCCTTGGCTTCTTGATTGCAAGCGGTGAGCAGGGCAAGGGCAGACAGAACAAAGAGGGTTTTTTTCATAGCGGCAGGGCCTTGGTTAAAAAGTGTGCAACACGGCAGTCAACGTGCAGCGTTGGACTCGAATCCCGTGATTTAGTGCGCTGTTCGCACGGTGTTTGGTTATGCTCTTGGGGCAGACTCCGGCCCGGCTGCTAGATTACCGGGTTGAGCGCTATTTCATTCAGTGCACAGTGTTCAGCCCGCCACGCAAGAGAACTCAATGACCGTCAGTACTCCTCTATCCGGCGTCAACCACCCTTTCAAAGGCATCCTGCTGATTGTGCTGGCGACGTTTCTGTTTTCCAGCCATGACGCCTTGTCCAAATACCTGGCGGGGTTCTACCCCGTCGTGATGGTGGTGTGGGCGCGTTACCTGGTGCATACCTTGTTGATGGCCGGCATCTTCCTGCCGCAATCAGGCCTGCGCGTATTGCGCAGCAAGCGACCGGGGATGCAGGTGGTGCGGGCGCTGTGCCTGTTGGGCACGAGCCTGTTTTTTACTGCGGCGCTACATTACATCCCGCTGGCGGAAGCCACGGCGGTGAACTTCCTCGCGCCGATCCTGGTGACGGCGCTCTCGGTGCCGCTGCTCGGCGAGCACGTGACGCGCGGCCAGTGGCTGGCGGTCATCTGCGGGTTTGTCGGCGTGCTGATCATCATCCACCCCGGCGGCGAGCTGTTTACCCCGGCCGTATTGTTGCCGCTGTGTTCGGCGATGTTCTTCTGCTTCTACCAACTGCTGACGCGCATCCTGAGTAAAGTCGACACCCCCACCACCAGCAACTTCTTTGCCGGCCTGTGCAATACCTTGGTGATGAGTGCGATGGTGCCGTTCTTCTGGCAGGTCCCGACGCTGTGGCATGGCGTGTTGATGCTGGCCCTGGGCACATGCGGGATGACCGCGCACTTGATGCTGACCCAGGCGTTCCGCTTCGCGGCGCCGGCCTTGTTGGCGCCGTTCGGCTATTGCCAGATCGTATTCGCGGGGTTGTTGGGCTGGCTGGTGTTCAACCATACCCCCGACTTGACCACGGTGGTCGGCATCGGGGTGATCTGCATGAGCGGGCTGGCCGCTGCCTGGCAGCAGCGGCGCAGATAGCTCAGGGGGAAGCTCAGACGTCTACGGTAGGAATTCTGCGCGGCGCCATGAAGTACATCCAGGTCAGCGCAATGAAGTACATCGCCGGGATCAGCGTGAACAACACGGTGTAGTTATTGTTGGTCACGGTAAGGATGTGGCCGACGATCTGAGTCATGAACATACCGCCGATGGCCGCGCACATGCCGCCGAAACCAAACACCGTGCTCATCATGTGCTTGGGCGTGTAGTCCATCACCAGGCTCCAGATGTTGGCGGTCCAGGCCTGATGCGCACCAATCGCCAGGGAGATGGCAAACACGGCGACCCACAGCTGGCTGGAGCCGGCAGCCATGATCACGCTGACGATGCAGCAGGCAAACAGCAGCATCGACAGCAGCCGCGCCTTGATCGAGTTCATGCCACGGCCGATCAGGAATGACGACAGAATCCCGCCTCCCACGCTGCCGAAGTCGGCGGTCAGGTAAATGATGATCAGCGGGATGCCCATCTGCGTGACGTTGATGCCCAGGTTGTATTGCTGATTCAGGAACGGCGGCAGCCAGTACAGGTAGAACCAGAACACTGGCGCGGTCAGCGCGTAGGCGATGGCGAAGGCCCAGGTGCCGCGCATGCGCAGGATACGGCTGAAGGGTACGCCGGGTTGTTCCGGTTCGATTTCCCGTTGCACGTAGTCCAGTTCGGATTGTTTAACCGTCGGATGGTCTTCCGGGTTGTAGTACTTCAAACCCCAGAACACCAGCCAGATCGCGCCAAGTGACGCCATGCACAGGAACGCCGCCTGCCAGCCCCACACCTGCAGGATCAACGGCAACAGCATCGGCGTCATCATCGCGCCCACGTTGGTGCCGGCGTTGAAGATACCGGTCGCCACCGCACGCTCACCGGCCGGGAACCACAGGCGCGTGGTTTTGACGCACGCCGGGTAGTTGGCGGCTTCGGTGAGCCCGAGGATGAAGCGACACACCATAAAGCCTAGCGCCGAAGTGGCCAGGCCGTGGGCGCCCGTCGCCAGGCTCCACAGCAATACCGCGCAGAAGAACACGCGTTTCACGCCCACTCGGTCGATCAGTCGGCCCTGCAGCACAAAGCCGATGGCGTAGCCGACCTGGAACCAGAAGTTAATGTTGGCGTAGTCCATCGCCGTCCAACTCATCTCTTTGGCGAGGATCGGCTGCATGACGCCTAACGCGGCGCGGTCGATGTAGTTCAGGGTGGTGGCGAAAAACACCAGGGCCAGCATGCCCCAGCGCGTTTTACCCACGGCCAGGGCGCCGCGGATCTTGTCGCCGATGCCGGCGTGCGGGGTGCCCGGGCGCGCGGCCAGGGCGGAGTTTTGCAGAGGCATGAGGTCGTACCCGTTTTTTGAAATTTTTATGGTGTGTTCTGGGTCTGTTGCGTCATTGATGGTGCGCAGTGGCTAAAAAATCGTCAATTCGCCAAACCGGCATAGTGTTCGATAATCGCACTAAAAACTAACCGGTTCGTACATTTTAATTGCTGCGTGTAGGCTGGGGGCGAATAATTTACTGCAAACAACAATTTCCGGGAGTCGCCCATGCAACGTTCCATCGCCACTGTTTCCTTGAGCGGCACCCTGCCGGAAAAGCTCGAAGCCATTGCCGCCGCCGGGTTTGATGGGGTCGAAATCTTCGAGAACGACTTGTTGTACTACGACGGCAGCCCCCGTGAAGTCAGGCAGATGTGCGCCGACCTCGGTATTGCCATCACCTTGTTCCAGCCGTTTCGTGACTTTGAAGGCTGCCGCCGCGACAGGCTGGCGCGCAACCTGGAACGCGCCGAGCGTAAGTTCGACTTGATGCAAGAGCTGGGCACCGACCTGGTGCTAGTCTGCAGCAATGCGTCGGCCGACTGTGTAGGTGACGAGCGCATTTTGCTCGATGACCTGAGCCTGTTGGCCGAACACGCCGGTCGCCGTGGCCTGCGCATCGGCTATGAAGCCCTGGCCTGGGGCCGGCATGTGAACACTTGGCAACAGGTGTGGAACCTGGTGCGTCAGGTTGATCACCCAAACTTGGGCGTACTGCTCGACAGCTTTCACACCCTGTCCCTCAAAGGCGACCCGAGTGCCATTGCCGAGATCCCCGGCGACAAGATCTTTTTTGTACAAATGGCCGACGCGCCGATCCTGGCCATGGACGTCCTGGAGTGGAGCCGACATTTCCGCTGCTTCCCCGGCCAGGGCGAATTCGACCTGGCGGGGTTCCTCGCGCCGATCATCAAGAGTGGCTACACCGGGCCATTGTCCCTGGAAATCTTCAACGACGGCTTCCGCGCCGCGCCCACCCGCGCGAATGCGGCGGATGGCCTGCGCTCCTTGCTGTACCTGGAGGAGAAAACCCGCGAACGCCTGAAGCAGGAAGCAACGGTGCAACCGGTCGAGATCCTGTTTGATACCCCGGCGGCCAGCGAATATGACGGTATCGAGTTCCTCGAATTCGCTGTCGATGAAAGCCTTGGCGCCAAGCTCACCCATTGGCTCGAGCGCCTGGGCTTTGTCAAGGCCGGGCAGCATCGCTCCAAGAGCGTGAGCCTGCTGCGCCAGGGTGATATCAATCTGATCCTCAACTGCGAACCCTATTCTTTCGCCCACAATTTTTTCGAGGCCCACGGGCCGTCGTTGTGCGCCACCGCGATCCGGGTCAAGGACAGCGCCAAGGCGCTGGAGCGCGCGGTGGCCTACAAGGGCCAGCCGTATCGTGGCCTGGTCGGGCCCAACGAGCTGGAATTGGCGGCCGTGCGCGCACCGGATGGCAGCCTGATTTACTTGGTGGACCCCAGCGAAGGCACGCTGTACGACACCGACTTCAACCTGCAAACCGCTTCGACGGCCAGCGCAGGCCTGTTGCGTATTGACCATATGGCGATGGCCCTGCCGGCCGACAGCCTCGACAGTTGGGTGCTGTTCTACAAGAGCCTGCTGGATTTCGAGGCCGATGATGAAGTGGTGCTGCCCGATCCTTACGGCCTGGTGAAAAGCCGTGCACTGCGCAGCCGTTGCAGCTCGATTCGCCTTCCGCTGAACATCTCCGAGAACCGCAATACCGCCATTTCCCATGCCCTGTCGAGCTATCGCGGCTCGGGCGTGCACCACATTGCCTTCGATTGCGCAGATATTTTCGCCGAAGTGAGCCGCGCCAAGGAGGCGGGGGTGCCGCTGCTGGATATCCCGCTCAACTATTACGATGACCTGGCGGCACGTTTCGATTTTGACGAGGCGTTCCTCAGCGAGCTGGCGTACTACAACGTGCTGTACGACCGCGACGCCCAGGGCGGTGAGTTGTTTCATGTGTACACCGAGCCGTTCGAAGGGCGGTTTTTCTTCGAGATCATCCAGCGCAAGAATGGCTATGCCGGCTACGGTGCGGCCAATGTGGCGGTGCGCTTGGCGGCAATGGCCAAATCGCGCAGCGGTGCGGTTCGCCAGGCGCGTTTATAACGGCGGGTCCGGTGCTTTCTTTCAGGCCGCATCGCGGCCCATAATCACGGCCTGCACAACACTGGCCGTGAGCGCACCATGACCTCCGAGGCACCCCGCAAGAGTCGTAAGAACAACCCGGAAAAGACCCGCGAGAACATACTCCAGGAAGCCATTGTGGAGTTTGTCCAGCAGGGCCTTTCCGGCGCTCGCGTGGATGCGATCGCCGAGCGCATCCACACCTCCAAGCGCATGATCTATTACTACTTCGGCAGCAAGGAGCAGTTGTACGTCGAGGTGCTGGAGAAGCTCTACGGCGACATCCGCACTACCGAAACCCAGATGAACCTCACCGCGCTGGAACCGCGCGAAGCGATCCGTCGGCTGGTGGAATTCACCTTTGATCACCACGACCAGAACGTGGATTTCGTGCGCATTGTCAGCATCGAAAATATCCACAATGCCGAGTACGTGAAGCGCTCGGATGCGATCAAGGCGATGAACAGCAACATTCTCGAAGCGCTGGGCACGACGTTGCGTCGCGGGGCCGAGATGGGGGTGTTTCGCGAGGGGCTGGAGCCGCTGGACGTGCACTTGCTGATCAACTCGTTCAGCTTTTACCGTGTGTCCAACCGCCATACGTTCAGTGAGATCTTTCAAATTGAGTTGTCGGATGAAGCGATTAAACAGCGGCACCGGGACATGATTTGTGACTCGGTGATGCGCTATTTGCAGGTTTGAGTCCATGCGAGGCTCGAGGCTGAAATGCAAGCCCCACATTTGGATTCGGTTCCTACAGTGAAACGTTCATGCTCTGGAAGTGCGCCAACATCCGGTCTGCATCCGGCACTTCCCCACTGAACAACTCAAACGCCTTCACCGCCTGAAACACCGCCATGTTGCCGCCATCCAGCGTGCGGCAGCCCAAGGCGCGGGCGTCGCGCAGCAGCTCGGTCTCGAGTGGGAAATACACGATTTCCGCGACCCATAACTCAGTGCGCAACAGAGCGACCGGCACCGGTGTGCCGGGCAGCTTGGCCATACCCATCGGCGTGGTATTGACCACGCCGTCGGCCTCGGCCATCGCGTTCTCCAAGTGGTTGCCGACCTGGGCCCGGCCAGCACCGAAACGTTGCGTGAGGTTATCCACAAGGTCACGGGCGCGATTGGCGTCCACGTCGAAAATGCTCAACTGCTCGACACCTTCCGCCAACAGCGCGTGGGCCACCGCTGCGCCCGCACCGCCAGCGCCCATCTGCACCACACGTTGGCGCGCCACGTCATTCAAGTTGCGCCGAAACCCTTCGGCGAACCCCAGGCAATCGGTGTTGTGGCCGATACGTTTGCCGTCCTTGAACACCACTGTATTGACCGCACCGATGCCGCGGGCCTCGTCGGACAGTTCATCGAGCAGCGCCAGGATCGCCTGTTTGCACGGATAGGTAATGTTCAGCCCGGTGAAGTGCATCAGCTCGGCGGCATGCAGCAGGTCGGGCAGGGCGTTGATGTCCAAGTGCAGGGGCTCAAGGTCGATCAAGCGATACAGGTAGCGCAGGCCTTGGGCGTCGCCTTCCCGTTCATGCAGGGCCGGCGTGCGGGAAGCCTGGATGCCGGCACCGATCAGGCCAGCGAGGATGCGCGGTTTCATCGGGCCGATCCTTTTAGCAGATGGCTGAAATGTTCCAGGGCCAGGTGGTAGCCATGGCTGCCGAACCCCGCCAGCACTGCCTTGGCGATGGGCGACACAAAGGAGTGATGGCGGAACGCTTCACGGGCATGCACGTTGGACAGGTGCACCTCAATCACCGGCACTTCACTGGCTACCAGCGCGTCGCGAATGGCTACGGAGGTGTGGGTCCAGGCCGCAGGGTTGATCACGATGCCAGCGCAACGGGCGCGGGCGCCGTGGATCCACTCGAGCAATTCGCCTTCGTGGTTGGTCTGGCGAAATTCGATTTTCAGCCCGAGCTGTTCGGCGCTGCGGCCACACAGCGCGGCGACATCGGCGAGGGTTTCATGGCCGTAAGTGGCGGGCTCGCGGGTGCCGAGCAAGTTGAGGTTGGGGCCATTGAGCACCAGCACGATGGGCGGCATTGAGGGTTTCTCCACAGTTCTTGTTAGTTGTGTGGATAAAATGTACTGGTTAGTTAATTTGGTCAATTGATGGCGGCGGATGTGTTCGATAATCGAACCGTTAATCAGACCTTTCGCACAGTTGAATCAGATTAGATATCAATTGAAAATCATTCTCGACAACGCTTAAGATGCCGCCTGTTTCCTTAACATTCCAGGGAGTCGGTTTGTCGGACGTGGATCTCAAAGGCCTGTTTCTCAAGCACGCCGATACCTTGCGCGGGTATCTGGCGCGCAAGGTACGGGACCCGCAGTTGGCCGCAGACCTGGTGCAGGAGAGCTTCCTGCGCCTGGCGGAAAAACCGGCCGGCGAGCGCATCGACAACTCCCAGGGCTATCTCTATCGGACGGCGAGCAATCTGCTGATCGACCATATTCGCCAGGAAGCGCGGCGCAAGACAGACTCCGTGCCCCATGAGGCGCTGGCCGAGATTGAAGATGAAGTGGCCGGGTTGGAGGCTCAGGCAATGGCGCAGCAACAGCGACAGGCATTGAAGCAGGCACTGGCGGAGTTGCCGGAGCGCACCCAGCAGATTTTCCGTCTCAACCGTATCGAAGGCATGACCCACGCCCAGGTCGCCCGGCACCTGGACATCTCCGACAGCTCCGTGCAAAAGCACTTGGCCAAGGCCTTGGCCTACGTGATGCAGCGCTTGCAGGACGGCGAGGGGGTGCCATCCGACGAATGAGTTACCGAAATACGCCAGGTCAGACGTCACAGCGTTATATAACGAAAAATTCGAGATTCACACGTGAATAGCCAGGGTCCGCAACAGCACAGCATTACCGAGGCGGCCGCCGAGTGGGCGGTGCGCTTGCACGCCGGTGCCCTGACCGACCAGGAGCAGGCCGAGCTGCGGCATTGGATCGCCTGCGACAGTCGCCACGAAGCGGCACTGCGTTTTGCCGAACAGACGTGGGCGGCATTGGGCGAGGTGCATAAGGAAGAGCCGGTGCATCGCCAGCGGCCCCCAGCCGCCACGCTGCCGGTGCGCCGCTCCACGCGGCGCAGGTCATGGCAACGCGCGGCTGCCGTCGCGCTGGTTGTGGTGGCGGCGGGCGTCGGCTGGGTGCGCGGCCCGGACATGTTGCTGCGCATGCAAGCCGATTACATCACCCAGAAAGGCGAAGTGCGCACCGTGCACCTGGCCGATGGCAGCAAGGTCGAGTTGGATTCCGCCAGTGCCATCCGCCTGGACTACGACGGCGTACAGCGGCGCATCAGCCTGATCCAGGGCTCGGCGATTTTTGACGTGGCGCCGATGGTGGGCGAGGAAAACCGGCCCTTCGTGGTGCAGAGCGCCGGAGGGCAAACCCGGGCCTTGGGCACGCGGTTTGTGGTGGAACGCGAGGGCGATAGCCAGGCCTGGGTCGGCATGCTGCAGCACAGTGTCGAGGTTTCCCTGCAAGCCTCGCCGAAAAAAGGCGCGGCCGACAGGGTGCTCAAAGAAGGCCAGGCCGCACGCTACAACCCTCAGGAAGGCATCGTGCCCCTGGATCAATTCGATGTGGAGCGCGCCACCAGTTGGCGACGCGGCGTGTTGATTTTTGATCGCCAGCCCCTGGCCAACGTCATCCAGCAACTCAACCGCTACCGCCCTGGCCGCATCGTGCTGACAGACGCGCAACTGGGCGAACGCGAAGTCAGCGGCGTGTTTCGCCTCGACTTGCTCGACACCGCCCTAGCCACCCTCACCCAGGAACTGCAAGTGCAACGCTTGGACCTGGCAGGCCTCAGCCTGATCTATTGAATACCCGGTGGGAGGCCTTCTCCCACCCGCCGAACGCCTCCCTCCTTAAAAAACTTTCGAAAAGTCTTACTGACTTCCTGCGCGCCGCACGTCTTGCTAGGTGAGAAGCATTCTCACAAACAAAAACGCTCAGCGCAGGGAACAACAGAAATGTCAGCACTCAACAAGGGGCGCACCACCGGTAGCCGGTTAGCCCTGGCCATTCACTTGGGCCTGTTCGCGGTAACGGCACCCGTGTATGCCGCGCAGCCGCAGGCAGGTAACGCCGCCCAGCCCGCCGTGTTGATGTTCGATGTTCCTGCGCAACCTCTGGGCGTCGCCGTACTGGCTTTTGCCGACCAAGCCGGCCTGCAAGTGCTGTTTGATAGCCAGCGTCTGCGCGGCTTGAACAGCACCGCACTCAAGGGCCGTTTCAGCGTGCAGGAAGGGCTGGGCCGTTTGCTTGGCGCTGCGCCAGTGGAATACCGCTTCACCAGCGACCGCCAGGTCTCCCTCAGCCGCGTCAGCGACGACCATGACGGCGCCATGACGGTGGGTACCACCACCATTACTGGCAACAACACCCACGGCCAGGCCAGCGACTGGGTGTACCAGAGCCCAAAGTCTGTGGCCGTGATCAGCCGTGACATGATCGATAAACGCCCGCCCCGTCACGCCGCCGACATGCTTGAAGAAACCGCCGGGGTCTACACCGCCGTCAACCAGCGCGATCCTGGGCTGTCGGTGAATATTCGCGGCGTGCAGGACTACGGCCGCGTCAACATGAACATCGACGGCATGCGCCAGAACTTCAACGTCAACGGCCACCAGCAACGCAACGGCACCATGCTGATCGATCCGGAGTTCGTCTCCAGCATCCAGATCGACAAGGGCAGCCAGTCGGGGCAGGGCGGTGCGGCGGTGCTGGGCGGTATTGCGTCGTTCAAGACGTTGGAC
This sequence comes from Pseudomonas sp. EL_65y_Pfl1_R83, assembly GCF_963970695.1. NCBI lineage: Bacteria > Pseudomonadati > Pseudomonadota > Gammaproteobacteria > Pseudomonadales > Pseudomonadaceae > Pseudomonas > Pseudomonas sp. EL_65y_Pfl1_R83. The sequence goes on from NZ_CAXAQI010000017.1 coordinate 93,490, forward strand.
GCCAGCGAGTTTCTCAAGGACGGCAAAGAATACGGCGGGCGAGTTCGCGCCGGCAGCGGCATCGGTGAACTGGGCAACGGCACCGACTTCAATGGCAGTGGCGTGTTTGCCTTCGGTGATGAGCGCGGCGATGTCATGCTGGGGTACAGCGAGCGCCACTTCGGTAACTACCGTGGCGGCAAGCGCAACGCGGATAACCTGGGCACTAACATGCGGGCCAGAAAGTACGCTCCGGTAGCCTTTGACGACTGGTTGAACAGCGAAGTCGGCGACACCGGCAGCGTGACCCGCTCGCAGATCGTAAAGCTTGGCCTGAACCTGCCCAACGATCAGCGCGTGCAGTTGAGCTACCTGGAAAGCGACGCCGACAGTAACGATGCCTGGGGCTACATCGCCGATGACCTTCAGAGCACCTACTACCTGCGTACCAGCAAAAACAACCTCAACGCGAAAAACGTCGCGCTGGACTACAGCTACAGCCCGGATAACCCGCTGATAGATTTCAAGGCCAAGCTGTATATCGTCACCACCCAACTGGATCGCGCCAACGCACCCAACACGGCGTCCGTGAGTTCTGGCAACTACACCCCGGGCTACACCGACCATTTCCAGACCGACACCTGGGGCCTGCAAGGCGAAAACACATCGCGCTTTGACCTGGGCCGCGTGGGGCACTTGAGTTGGAGCTATGGCTTGGAGATGTATCAAGACAAGTTCAAGCCCAGCACCAACAAGGTCGAATCGAGCAATACGATCGCCAGCGGTTCATTGCCCTACACCCCCAGTGCAGACCCGGAAGGCAAGCGCACCATCGCCAGCCTGTTCAACACCCTCCAATACGACTATGACGATTGGCTGACCGTGGATGCCGGCCTGCGTTACGACCGTTATCGGCTGGAAGGCGTTACGGGGATGACGCTCTGGAAGCGCGACCGCTTTTACTCAAGCTCGGTAGGCGCCAAGCGCGTCGAGGACATTTTCGATATTGATCGTGAGCAGGGGCAGTTCTCTCCGACCTTTGGTATCGGCATCAAGCCCGGGCTCGACTGGCTGCAACTGTATGCCCGCTGGGGCCAAGGCTGGCGCCCGCCGGCCGTGACGGAAACCTTCATGAGCGGCCGCCCGCACGGTGGCGGTTCGGGTGAGCGAGTGTTTCCCAACCCCTACCTCAAGCCCGAAGAGTCCCGTGATTGGGAAGTGGGGATGAACGTGTTCAAGGAGTCGTTGTTTTTCAATGACGACCGACTGGGCATCAAGGTGGCGTACTTCGACACCAAGATTAAGAATTTCACCTTCCTCAATACCAGCGTGAGTTTGCCGGAAACCTCCGTGGGCGGTTTCAACGGGATCATGGCGTACACCAATAACCTCAATGACACCCGGTTCAGAGGCCTTGAGTACCAATTCAACTACGACATGGGCCGGGCTTACACCAACCTCAGCTACACCCACATGATCGGCACGAATGAGTTCTGCTCGAAGAACTATTACATGGGCGGTGCGAAGAAGAACGGGCCTTCAACCACCGTGATCGAGACGTACGTGCGCCCCAACGGCACGATTGGGCGAAGGCCTGTCACTAAATATGAAGTGCTGGATGACGACGTCGCCAACAGCAAGGAAAGCTGTGGCCGAATCATGGGCAACGCCACGTATACACCGGCGGATCGGGGTTCAGTGACGGTGGGTGCACGCTTCCTGGAGAAGCGCCTGGATACGGGCGTTCGTGTTCGCTACAGCTCCGGTAATGGGGAAAACCTGAATAACCAGGGTTACCAGTTCATCGACCAGGCCATGTGGCCCAAGTACACCGTGTATGACCTCTACGCCAGTTACTGGATGACCGATCAATTGAATATCGCGCTGGCGTTGGAAAACGCCACGGACGAGGCGTATTTCGTCGCCATGGGCGATGCCAACAACCTGAGCCTGGCGCGCGGACGCACGCTGAGCGGAATGCTCGAATACACATTCTGATCCGGTGCGCAGGCACTGGATCCACCCACGGTTTTGCCCAGGGTTGGGCAAAAAGTGCGCACCTGCGTACTGATCAATAGCGCTGTTTATAACGAGGTTTAGTGATGACTATTTCTGTTAGTTACGAGTCGTACCTGGGCACTACGTCGCTGTCCGACTACCTGACGGACTGGGCCATAGGTTTCGCCACCGCAGGTCATGGCACCGGTAACACCGGCGGTTTCAGCAACGGCACCTTCAGTGGCGATCAGTATTCGACGCATGGCGCCAACAACTCCGACTACGCGTTTATCGCCGACAGCAACACCAGCAACGGCCTGCACTATGTGTTCAACCCGGCCTTGCCGGCCAGCAGCAACCTGAACCACTACCTGTGGGGCAACCTGGATAACGTCGAACTGGGCACGGGCCTGACCGGCGGCGCAGGCAGCGATTTTGACCTGAGTGCCTACAAGGTAGCGTTCAACGGTCTCGACCTGTTTGCCGCTGAAGGCGCAGGCCGCACCGGCAACGAAGTGCAGAGCGTGATCTACGGCTTGATGCAAGGCAACACGTCGGCACTGGAAACCGTGCTCAACGACCTGCTGGACGATTTCGGCCTGTCCACCGCCAGCACCTTTGACGAAGTCAGCGCTGGGTTGGCTGCACACGCGGCCACCGCTGCCACCACCGACGTGGCGCTGGTGGGCGTGCAAGACGCTGCGCAGGACTGGGCCCTCGCGGCCTGAACCTCTGCTGCATGAAAAAAGCGAATGGAAGATCGCTCTCCCATTCGCCGCATTACACCGCTGTCGCCTAAGCCTTCTAATTCTTCGGGCGACAGCGGTGCCGAATTCTGCGCAGCGTCGTATCGCCTGTCAACGCGGCGACGCTGCGCGCCCAACCCCATGAGAGTCCCCTGATGCGCCACGCCGGCAACGAAACCCTGGCCGCCCTCGCGGCCTATAAAAGTGGCTTCTTCAACATCGGCCTGTTCTCGGCGGTGATCAACCTGCTGATGCTCGCCCCGGCGCTGTACATGCTGCAGGTGTACGACCGGGTGTTGGCCTCGGGCAATCAGATGACCCTGTTGATGCTGACGCTGATGATCCTCGGCCTGTTCGGCCTGATGGGCGCGTTGGAATGGGTGCGCAGCCAGGTGGTGATCCGCCTCGGCACGCAGATGGACATGCGCTTGAACCAGCGGGTTTACGACGCCGCGTTCGAAGCGCAACTCAAGGGTGGCACCCAGGCGGCGGGGCAGGCGCTGCATGACCTGACCACCCTGCGCCAGTTCGCCACTGGCCAGGCGTTGTTCGCGTTTTTTGATGCGCCGTGGTTTCCGGTGTACCTGTTGGTGATCTTCCTGTTTCACCCCTGGCTCGGCCTGCTGGCGCTGGTCGGGGCGGTGGTGTTGATTGTGCTGGCGTGGGTCAACCATCACGTCAGCCAGGCGCCGATGGCCCTGGCCAGCCAACTGTCCATCAGTGCCAGCCAGCAGGCCACGGCCAACCTGCGCAATGCCGACACCATCGAAGCCATGGGCATGCTTGCTACGTTGCGCGGGCGTTGGTTCGGCCAGCATCAGGCGTTCCTGGCGCAGCAGAACCTGGCCAGCGAAAAGACCGCGACCGTCACCGCCTGGTCCAAGGGCGTGCGCCTGGCGTTGCAGTCCTTGGTGCTGGGCCTGGGCGCATTGCTGGCGGTGCAGGGCGATATCACGCCGGGGATGATGATTGCCGGCTCGATTCTGATGGGCCGCGTGCTCAGCCCGATCGACCAGTTGATTGGCGTGTGGAAACAGTGGGGGTCGGCGCGCCTGGCGTTTGATCGGTTATCACAGATGCTGGCGGCCAACCCCGCACGACCGGAACGCATGAGCCTGCCGGTGCCCAAAGGCCAGCTGAGCGTGGAGCAGATTAGCGCCTGCGCGCCCGGCAGCCGTCGGCCGGCGCTGGCCAACCTGGGTTTTAACGTGGCGGCGGGCGACGTACTGGGGGTGATCGGGCCGTCGGGCTGCGGTAAATCCACCTTGGCCCGAGTACTGGTGGGCGCCTGGGCACCCTTGGCCGGCAAGGTGCGGCTGGACGGCGCCGACCTGGCTTTGTGGGACAAACAGCAGTTGGGGCCGCACATCGGTTACCTGCCGCAAGATATCCAATTGTTTGCCGGCAGCCTCGCAGAAAACATCGCGCGGTTTGCCGAGGTTGACGCGGAGAAGGTTCTGGCTGCCGCGCAAATGGCCGGCGTGCATGAGCTGATCCTGCAACTGCCCCAAGGCTACGAGACGCAACTGGGCGAGGGCGGCGCAGGCTTATCCGGTGGCCAGAAGCAACGCGTAGCACTGGCCCGTGCGCTGTACGGCCTGCCCGCACTGATCGTACTGGACGAACCCAACGCCAACCTCGACGAAGTGGGCGAGCAGGCCTTGCTCCAGGCCATCGCCCAGCTCAAGCAACAGCGCCGCACTGTGGTCCTGATCACCCATAAACCCAACGTGCTGAGCCTGACCGACCACTTGCTGATCCTCAAGGAAGGCCAGCTGCAGGCTTTCGGGCCGACGGCGCGCGTGTTGGAGGCACGGCAGAAGCCGGCAACGAGCAAGCCGGTGTCGACCATGAGCATGAGTTACCGCCTCGGTGAAGGAAAACAGGCATGAGCCAGAGCAAACCTGTGTTGATCAGCGACGCCCCAAACAACGTGCTGGCGCTGGATGACAAAAAATACTCACGCCTGGGCTGGCTGTTGGTACTCGGTGGCTTTGCCGGGTTCCTCGGTTGGGCGGCATTGGCGCCACTCGATAAAGGCGTGGCGGTGCCGGGCAAGGTCATGGTCTCGGGCCATCGCAAGACCGTGCAGCACCCAGCCGGTGGCATCGTCGAACGTATCGAGGTGCGCGACGGTGATGTGGTCAACGCGGGCCAAGTGCTGCTGCGCTTGAAGGAAACCCCGTTGCGCGGGCAGATGCAGTCCCTGCGCAGCCAGTACGTGGCGTCCCTGGCCAGCGAAGCGCGCTTGAATGCCGAAAGCGAAGGGTTGTCGGCGATCACCTTCGGCCCTGAACTGCTCAACGATCCTGAGGCGGCGAGCACCCTGAACCTGCAACGGCAACTGTTCAATAGCCGCGCCCAGGCCTTGGCAACCGAGCAACAAGGCCTGCGCGAAACCATCGCCGGGGCCGAGGCGCAGTTGCGCGGCACGCGGGATTCGCAAGCGAGCAAGGTCCAGCAACGCGCGGCGTTGAATGAGCAACTGCAAGGCCTGCGCGAGTTGGCACGTGACGGCTACATTCCGCGCAACCGCCTGCTCGACAGTGAACGCCTGTACTCACAAATCGACGGCGCCATTGCCGAGGACTACGGCCGTATCGGTCAGTTGCAACGCCAGGTCCTCGAGCTGCGCTTGCGCATTCGCCAGCTCGGCGAAGACTTCCAGAAAGACCTGCGCGGCCAGTTGGCCGAGACCCGCACCCGCAGCGACGACCTGCGCAATCGCCTGGCCTCGGCCGAGTTCGAACTGGCCAACAGCCTGGTGCGCGCCCCCGCCTCTGGTGTGGTGGTGGGGTTGGACGTGTACACCGAAGGCGGCGTGATCAAGCCCGGCCAGGCACTGATGGACATCGTGCCGCAAGGCGAACCGTTGCTGGTCGAAGCGCGAGTGCCAGTGCAGATGGTCGACAAGGTGCATCCGGGCTTGCCAGTGGAGCTGCTGTTCTCGGCGTTCAACCAGTCGACCACGCCACGGGTGGCCGGCGAGGTGACGCTGGTTTCTGCCGACCGCCAGGTCGATGAACGCACCGACGAACCGTATTACACACTGCGCGCCCAGGTTAGCGCGGCGGGTATGCAGCAGCTCGACGGTGCACGGATACGCCCGGGCATGCCGGTGGAAACCTTCGTCAAAACCGGTGAGCGCTCGATGCTCAACTACCTGTTCAAACCCCTGCTGGACCGTACCCATATGGCCCTGGTGGAAGAATGAAGGCGCTGCTGTTTACCTTGTGTTTCGGTTGTACCTCGGCGGCACATGCCTTGGGTTTACTGGATGCCTACGACTTGGCCCTACGTAATGATCCGACTTTTCAGGCCGCCATCCAGGAACGTGAAGCCGGTGAAGAGCATCGCGTGATCGGCCGTGCGGCGTTGTTGCCCAACTTGTCGTGGAGCTATAACAACTCGCGCAATGAGTCTGAAGTGACGGCGGGTGATGTCACCAGCGACCGTGACTACCGCAGCTATGCATCGACCCTGACCTTGCAGCAGCCCTTGCTGGATTACGAAGCCTACGCGCGTTTTCGCCAGGGCACCGCCCAGGCGTTGATGGCTGACGAGCGCTTTCGCGGCAAGAGCCAGGAACTGGCCGTGCGCGTGCTCAGCGCCTACAGCCAGGCGTTGCTGGCGCAGGAGCGCATTGAGTTGAGTCGGGCGCAGAAACGCGCGTTTGCCGAGCGCCTGCAACTCAATGATCGCCTGCTCAAGGGCGGTGAAGGCACACGTACGGATGTGCTGGAAACCCAGGCGCGCCTGAGCCTGGCGCAGGCCGAAGAAATTGAATCCCAGGACGCTCAAGACAGCGCCCTGCGCGAGCTGGAAGCCATCGTCGACCAACCGTTGCAGATCGAAGCGCTGGCGCCGCTGACCCGCCAATTCGAGATCCCACCCCTGGAACCCAACCGTTTCGAAACCTGGCGCGACATGGCCATGGCCAATAACCCGGAGCTTAAATCCCAGCACCACGCCCTGGACGTGGCCGCCTATGAAGTGGAGCGCAAACGCGCTGGCCACCTGCCCAAGGTCAACCTGTACGCCACCAGCCGCCAGACCAGCTCCGACTCGGAAAGCAGCTACAACCAGAAATACGACACCAACAGCGTCGGCATCCAGGTCAGCCTGCCGCTGTTTGCCGGCGGCGGGGTGTCGGCCTCCACGCGCCAGGCGGCGAACCAGCTGTCCCAGGCCCAGTATGAGCTGGACGCGCAAACCTCGGCGACGCTGGTGGAGTTGCGCAAGCAGTTCAACCTCAACACCAGCGGCGCGGCCAAAGTGCGCGCCTATGAAATGGCCGTCAGCTCCGCCACCGCCTTGGTGACCGCGACTAAAAAGAGCGTCACCGGCGGTGAACGGGTGAACCTTGATGTACTCGACGCCGAGCAACAACTCCTCACCGCCCGTCGCGATTTAGCGAATGCGCGGCATGCGTATCTGCTGGCGAGGATTCAGTTGAAGTATTACGCGGGGTTGCTGAGCGAGCAGGATTTGCGTGCGCTGGCGGAGTATTTCCAACCGTAGGCATGAGTGGTTACAACCCGGCATTCGCCGGGTTTTTTGTGGTTACTAATCTGTGAAACAGCTTCGGGAATATGAAGCCGGTTGTCGGGTGGCACGGGAAAATTGTTACCTGGCGGAAAATAACCTAACGGATGGGTTACGATGAAAGTAGGCGCTTACAAGGGATATGTGATTTCGGTGTTTATCAGGGATGAGCATTGCCCGCTCCATGTGCATGTGAGGGGGAACGGATGGGATGCGCGTTTTCGTTTCAGTTTTCTGGATGGGATGTTGAGTTGTGGGATGTCGAGCCTGAGCGGCGGCAGCCACCCATGGCGGTTTTGAAAGAAATACGCGGGGCGATCATGCAGCGGCATTACCTGGCGCGGGCACGCAGGATCTGGTGGGAATACCTGCAAACGGTCTGCCTGGAGAATCACTCCTGGGATTGGGAGGCCCGCGAGGTGTTGCCTGGGCTGATCATTCAGCCGGGTGTTTATGTGATCGCGCGTGCCCGGCACGATGTCGTTGGGCAGAAAACAATTTTGAATCTGGTCAGGGCACCGGGTTTTGTGGGGATTGAACTATGAAGCAAATCGTAAAAGCCAAAGTTGTACCCTATAAACCGCTCACTGAGGCCGATGTCGAAAAGGCGATAGCCCGAGGGCGTAAGACACGGCACCTTTATGCCCGCGCCAGCTCTGTGCGTTATGAAGACAACTGCATTTCCATCGGCTTCAGCGACGGTAGTCGCGTTGTACTGCCGGTGGCTGGCCTGCCCGAGTTCGCGGGGTTTTCCTTGGAGGACTTTGAGCAACTTGAAGTCGGCTTTGGCGGAAAGGCGCTGTGCTGTGATGCCCAGGACTTGGATGTTTCGGTCACGGGCCTGATCGCCACCAGCAAACCGCTGATGGACCTAGCCACCAGTTTGGTTGCCTCGCGCAACGGTCGCAAAAGCAGCCCCGCCAAATCCGCCGCCGCCCGAGCCAATGGCAAGAAGGGCGGGCGGCCACGCAAGAAGGAACCTGAGGACGGTGAACTACCGCCGAGTCAGTAACACCCCGGATTCCATATGGTGCGTCCACGGAAACTGGTCAAACAGCGCGCATTGGGTGATGCGGTGCGTGTCATGCAGTTGCGCGATGTTCGCCGCCAACGTCTCCGGGTTGCAGGAGATGTACAGGATGTTGTCGAAGCGTCGGGTCAGTTCGCAGGTGTCCGGGTCCATGCCGGCGCGCGGCGGGTCGACGAACACGCTGCCGAACTCATAGCGCTTTAGGTCGATGCCGTGCAGGCGGCGGAACGGGCGCACTTCGTTGAGCGCTTCGGTGAGTTCTTCGGCGGAGAGTCGCACCAGGGTGACGTTATCCACGGCGTTTTCATCGAGGTTGCTCAGCGCCGCATTCACTGAGGTCTTGCTGATCTCGGTGGCCAGCACTTTGCGCACGCGGGTTGCCAAGGGCAGGGTGAAGTTACCGTTGCCGCAGTACAGCTCGAGCAAATCATCCGGGCGGTCACCCAAGGCTTCGTATGCCCAGTTGAGCATCTTCTGGTTCACCGTGCCGTTGGGCTGGGTGAAGGCGCCTTCGGGTTGGCGGTAGCTGAAGGTGCGCTCGCCAACGTCGAGTTTTTCCACCACGTAATCATGGCCGATCACATCGCGCTTGCCCTTCGAGCGGCCGATGATGCTTACGTTCAAGTCGGCAGCCAGCTGGTTCGCGGCGGTGTGCCAGTGCTCGTCCAGCGGGCGGTGATAGCACAGAGTAATCATCGCGTCGCCGGCCAGGGTGGTGAGGAACTCTACCTGGAACAGCTTGTGGCTCAGGGCGGCGCTGGCTTGCCAGGCGGCCTTGAGTTGCGGCATCAACTGGTTGATGCGGGCGCTTGCGATGGGGAACGCGTCGATCAGGATCGGCGTGCGCTTGTCGTCCTGGGAAAACATTGCGTAGTGGCGCTCACCGCCTTCGCGCCACAGGCGGAACTCCGCGCGCAGGCGGAAGTTCTGTGGGGGCGAGTCGAAGACCTGTGGCTCCGGTGCATCGAACGGTGCCAGCAGGTCACGCAAGCGCGTGACCTTGTCTTGCAGTTGAGCGGTGTAGCGTGCGGCGTCAAAAGTCATGCGTTGAACCAGCCCAGCTTGATCACGAACAGAATCGACAGAATCACCAGCGCCGGGTTCAGCTCACGGTAGCGGCCCGAAAGCAGCTTGATGGCGGTCCAGGCGATGAAACCGAAGGCGATGCCGTTGGCAATGGAGTAAGTGAAGGGCATCGCCAGGGCGGTGATCACCACCGGCGCTGCAACGGTAATGTCGTCCCAGTCGATTTCGGCCAGGCCCGACGTCATCAGCACGGCCACGAACAGCAGTGCCGGTGCAGTTGCGAAGGCAGGTACGCTGGCGGCCAGTGGCGAGAAAAACAGCGCCAGCAGGAACAGGATCGCTACCACGACGGCGGTCAAACCGGTGCGGCCACCTGCGCTCACGCCGGCAGCCGATTCGATGTAGCTGGTAGTCGTTGACGTACCCAGCAGCGAACCGGCCATGGCGGCGGTGCTGTCGGCGATCAGCGCACGGCCCATTTTCGGCATGTGGCCGTCCTTGCCCATCAGGCCCGCGCGCTTGGCGACGCCGATCAGGGTGCCGGAGTTATCGAACAGGTCGACGAACAGGAATGCGAAGATCACGCTCACCAGGCCGATATCGAGCGCGCCTTTAATATCCAGCTGCAGGAACGTCGGGGCCAGGGACGGCGGCATTGAGGTCACGCCGCCGAACGGGGTGACGCCCAGCAGGATCGACACGATGGTCACTGCCAGGATGCCAATCAGCACGGCTCCGCGTACCGCCAGGGCTTCCAGCGCAACGATGAGCACGAAACCCAGGGTGGCGAGGATCGGAGCAGGTTGCTTCAAGTCACCCAGGCCAACCAGCGTGGCCGGGTTGGCAACCACAATCCCGGCGTTGTGCAGCGCAATCAGCGCCAGGAACAGGCCGATACCCGCAGCAATCGCCGAGCGCAGGGGCAGGGGAATGCTGTTGATGATCCACTCACGGATACGAAAGATCGACAGCAGGAAGAACAGCACCGCCGAGATAAACACCGCACCCAGCGCAACCTGCCAGGTATGGCCCATGTGCAGGACCACGGTGTAGGTAAAGAAGGCGTTGAGGCCCATGCCCGGCGCGAGGGCGATCGGGTAGTTGGCGATCAGGCCCATCACGGTCGAACCGATGGCGGCCGCCAGGCAGGTCGCGACGAATACCGCGCCCTTGTCCATGCCGGTCTCGCCGAGGATGCTCGGGTTCACGAACAGGATGTAGGCCATGGCCAGGAATGTTGTGATGCCCGCGAGGATCTCGGTGCGCACGTTGGTGTTGTGTGCCTTGAGTTGAAACAGCTTTTCCAGCATGCCTGCTCCCTGTGACGCTCTGTGGCGTCGTGATTTGTTGACCTCTAAGTCAAAGCACAAACTGCGCCAAGCGCCTGTGGTTTCAGAGAGGATCGGAAAAAGCGGCGCATCATACCAGCAGCCGAGGCCTTGAGGCATACTGCGACGACGTTTAAACGAAGGTCACCCGCAGCATGAAAAACGCCAAACCGTGGAGTCTAGTCCTGATCCCCTGTATCAGCCTGTTGCTCGGCGCAGCACCGGCGTGGGGCGCGACTGCACCGCCCTTGAGCGAAGTGCGTGTGTTCAAGGTCGAGTCGGCGAAGTGCAGCGAGACCATTGCGGAACGTGTAAACACTACCCAGATGTGTGAGCACCGCGGGCCCACCCGGGTTTCTGTGATGGAAGTCGGCCTGGGCAACAACCCCATGGGTCGCTTCAATGGTGCTGAGTTGAATGGCCAGCGCACGGCGGTTTGCCAGGTGGGCAACATCAGCGAAGCCTGCACGGGGGCCGGCACATTGATGGGCTACATCTATGTGTTTGACCTGAACGTCGAAGCCCAGGGCTGGTTCCAGTACAGCAACTCCTCGATCAACCCCCCGCGAAATACCTTGACCACACAGCTCAATATCCGCTGATCAATCACCTTGAACGCTCAATACCCTGGGAAGTCGTACCCCTGAGACGGCGACTTTCCTGAACGCCGCGGATGTAGACCAACCCGTGAGGTGTTTATGAGCGCGACCCCCAATGGCGCGGCGACCCAACCGTTCGCCAGCCACTCCATATGCCTGAGGCTCAACGGCCAGGATCGCCAGTTGGATGTGCTGCCCTGGACCACACTACTCGACCTTTTGCGTGAGCAGCTCGACCTGGTGGGCAGCAAAAAAGGCTGCGACCACGGCCAGTGCGGCGCCTGCACCGTATTGCGCGATGGCAAGCGGATCAATGCCTGCCTGACGCTGGCGGTGATGTGCGACGGTGCCGAACTCACCACCATCGAAGGCCTGGCCAGCGGCGACCAACTGCACCCGATGCAGCAGGCGTTTATCAAACACGATGCCTTCCAATGCGGTTACTGCACCCCTGGACAGATCTGCTCGGCCGTCGGCCTGGCCAATGAAGGTCGGGCCCACGACACGGCGCAAATCCAAGAGCTGATGAGCGGTAACCTGTGCCGCTGTGGGGCTTACAGCAATATCCGCGATGCCATTGAAGACGTAGTGGGAGGTGAGCAATGAATCCCTTCCACTACAGCAAGCCTGCGGATGTGCAAGAAGCGGTTCATCTGAGCAGCGCCGCGTCGCGCTTTATTGCCGGTGGCACCAACCTGCTGGACCTGATGAAAGAAAACATCAGCCGCCCCGAGCATCTCATCGATATCACAGGATTGCCGCTCAATGACATTCAGGAGACTGCCGGTGGCGGTCTGTTGATCGGCGCGTTGGTGAGCAACGCCGACCTGGCCTGGCACCCGCTGATCGAACAACGTTACCCGCTGCTGTCCCAGGCCATCCTGGCCGGCGCCTCGCCGCAACTGCGCAACATGGCCAGTACCGGCGGCAACCTGTTGCAGCGCACCCGTTGCTACTACTTCTATGACGCTACCGTGCCGTGCAATAAGCGTGAGCCCGGCAGTGGCTGCCCGGCACGCACCGGTTTGAACCGTATTCACGCGATCCTCGGCGCCAGTGAACAATGTGTCGCCACCCATCCCTCCGACATGTGCGTCGCTTTGGCAGCGCTGGAGGCGAGGGTGCATGTAGAGGGGCGTGGCGGTTCGCGGATCATTGAGTTCGCCGACTTTCATCGCCTACCGGGTGATGCGCCGCAACGTGACAACCAATTGGCCGACGATGAGCTGATCACCGCCATCGAACTGCCTGCCGATCACCTGGCAAACCATAGCAATTACCTGAAAATCCGCGACCGTGCCTCTTATGCGTTCGCCCTGGTGTCTGTGGCTGCCGCGCTTGAGCTGGACGGCGACACCATCATCGACGCGCGCCTGGCCCTTGGCGGCGTGGCCCACAAACCCTGGCGTGACCGCGTGGTGGAAGCCTCACTGATCGGCCAGGTTGTTAGCCGCGAAACCTTCAGTAACGCCGCCGATGCCCTGTTGCAAGACGCCGAGCCGCTGCAACACAACGGCTTCAAGATCAAGCTGGCACGCCGGGGGATTATTCGCGCCCTGAGCGACGCCGCTGTTGCAGGAGAACGCCCATGAGCGCTATAGGCAAACCCTTGGACCGCGTTGACGGTCTGCTCAAGGTCACAGGCAAAGCGCGGTATGCCGGTGAGTTTCCCGAAGAAGGCCTGCTGCATGGCAGCGTAGTGTCGAGCACCGTGGCCAAGGGCCGGGTGCTGCGTATCGACGCGACCAAGGCGCTGGCGCTGCCGGGTGTGGTGGAGGTTATCCATCACCTCAATCGGCCAATAATCGCCAGCTACGATGATGCTTTCCAGGACGATGATGCGGCCGACGGCTCGCCGTTTCGCCCGCTGTACAACGATCGCGTACTGTACAGCGGCCAGCCACTGGCGCTGGTGATCGCCGATAACCTCGAGGTGGCGCGACATGCCGGCTCCCTGGTGGAGATCGAGTACGAAACCGAAGCCTTTGAAACCGACTTGCTGGCCTTGCAGGAACAAGCCTACGCCTCGCCGCAGACTCCGCCCAAGCCGCGCGGCAACTTCCAGGCCGAATGGACCGGCGCTGCCGTCAGCCTGGATCTGCACTACAGCACCCCCATCGAACACCACAACCCGATGGAGCCCCACGCCAGCACCGTGCTGTTTCAGCCGGACGGCACGCTGCACATCCACGACAAGACCCAAGGCCCGCAGAACTGCCAGGCCTATGTGCAAAAAGTCTTCGGCCTGGATAAAAGCCAGGTGCGTGTCTTCGCGGCATTTGTCGGCGGCGCCTTTGGCTCCGGCCTGCGCCCGCAGTATCAATTGCCGCTGGCGGTGATGGCGTCCTTGGCGCTCAAGCGCTCGGTGCGCGTCACGCTGACGCGTCAGCAGATGTTCACCTTCGGCTACCGCCCACGCACTTTGCAGCGTTTGCAACTGGGCGCCGCCGCCAACGGCCGCCTGCTGGCACTGGGGCACACCGCGATTGGCCAGACGTCGCGCTTCGAGGATTTCAGTGAGCATGTGGTGGAGTGGAGCGGCATGCTCTACCACTGCGATAACGTGCAGCTTACTTATAAGTTGGTGCCACTGGATGTGTTCACGCCGCTAGACATGCGTGCACCTGGGGCGGCCCTCGGGGTGATCGGCCTGGAGTGCGCCATGGACGAACTGGCCTGCGCGCTGGGGATGGACCCGGTGCAACTGCGGCTGATCAACTATGCCGAACGCAATCAGAACGAAGACAAGCCCTGGTCGAGCAAAGCCCTGCGCGAGTGTTACCGCGAAGGCGCCGAGCGTTTCGGCTGGCACCAACGCAACCCGGAACCGCGCAGCATGCGCGACGGCCGCCAGTTGATCGGCTGGGGCATGGCCGGCGGCGTGTGGGAGGCGATGCAGATGAAGGCCAGCGCCAAGGCGCGTATTGATGCCGAGGGCAAACTGACCGTCAGCAGCGCCACCACCGATATCGGCACTGGCACCTACACGGTGATGACCCAGATCGCGGCTCAGGCCAGTGGCGTGGCGGTTGAGGACGTGGCCTTTGTGTTGGGGGATTCATCGTTGCCCACTGCGCCGCTGCAGGGCGGATCATTTACCGTGTCCTCCGTCGGCACGGCTGTGCAGCAGGCCTGCGAAGCGTTGAATGCCAAGCTGTTGGCCGTTGCTCGGCAGACGTACCCGGTATTCAAGGAGGCCGAATCCGTGCGCTTTGAAGACGGCCAGTTGCATACCGGTGACGTCAGTGTGTCATTGGCACAGCTGGTCAAGGACAGTGGCGAAGACGCGTTGGCGGTGCAGGTCGACAGCGAGCCCGACAAGAAGCGCGAGGGGTTTGCTACCGCTACCCATTCGGCGGTATTTGTCGAGGTGCGTGTGGATGAAGACCTGGGCACGATCAAGGTCAGCCGGGTGGTCAGCGCGATTGCCGCCGGGCGCGTGGTCAACCCGAAGATGGCGCGCAGCCAGATCCTCGGCGGGGTGGTATGGGGTATCGGCATGGCCCTGCACGAAGAAACCCAGATCGACCATCAATTGGGGCGTTACATGAACCATAGCCTGGCGGAGTACCACATCCCGGTAAACGCCGATATCGGCGAGATTGACGTGGTGTTTGTCGAAGAGCGCGACGATATCGTCAACGCCCTTGGGTCGAAGGGGGTTGGTGAGATTGGTATTGTGGGCGTGGCGGCGGCGGTGGCGAATGCGATTTATCACGCCACTGGGAAGCGGGTGCGGGCGTTTCCGATTACCTTGGACAAAGTGCTCTGACGCAATCTCCTATCCACTGAAGATCAAGTGTGGGAGCTGGCTTGCCTGCGATGGCGGTGGGTCAGCTCCTGATGAGGTGACTGACACACCGCTATCGCGGGCAAGCCCGGCTCCCACAGTATTTTGCGGTGTGGCTTAAACCTTGGGTTCTTCCACCGGCACATGCATCCGATCCCGACTCGCCAGGGTCGGGAACAGCTTGATCCACACCCCCGTCACCACCAGCGTGCCGATCCCGCCCATGACCACGGCAGGCACGGTGCCGAACCAGTGGGCGGTGATGCCCGATTCAAACTCGCCCAACTGATTCGACGCGCCGATAAACAAACCGTTGACTGCACTGACCCGCCCGCGCATTTCGTCCGGTGTCTCCAACTGCACGAATGAGGCGCGGATCACCATGCTGATCATGTCTGCCGCACCCAGCACCACCAGCACCGCCAGGGAAAACCAGAACGAGGTGGACAGGCCGAAGGCGATGGTCGCCACGCCGAATACGCCGACGGCGGTGAACATCACGCGGCCCACATGCCGGTCCACCGCGAACCGCGCCAACCACAACGACATCAATAGCGCGCCCACTGCCGGTGCCGAACGCAGCAGGCCCAGGCCCCAGGCGCCGGTCAGCAGGATGTCCTTGGCGAACACCGGCAGCAACGCGGTGGCGCCACCCAGCAGCACGGCGAACAAATCGAGGGAGATGGCACCGAGAATATCCGGGCGGCTGCGGATGAAGCGGATACCGGCGAGCAGAGAGTCCATGGTCGCCTTGGCTTTGTTCAGCGGCGTTTGGCGCGCGGGCAAATTCAGGGTCAGCACGCAGGCAATGAGGTACAGCACCACCGTGGGGCCATACACCCACACGCTGCCAAAGGCGTAAAGCAAACCGCCAAGGGCCGGCGCGACAATGGTCGCCAACTGCTGGGCCGACTGCGACGAGGCCACGGCCCGTGGGAACAGTGCGGCGGGCACAAGGCTCGGGAGCATGGCCTGGGTGGTGGGCATTTCAAACGAGCGCGCGGCACCCAGCAGGAAGGCGAGGATAAAGATCATCTCGCGGGTCACGTTGCCGGTCAGGCCTCCAATGGCCAGGGACAAGGCGATAAGGGCCTGCACGGTCTGGCAGATGGCGGCAACTTTGCGCCGCTCATAGCGGTCGGCCACATGCCCGGTGTGCAGCATGAACAGCACGCGCGGCACGAATTCCACTAATCCGACCAAACCCAGGTCCAGCACGTTGCCCGTCAGTTGGTAGAGGTTCCAGCCGATCGCCACGGTGAGCATCTGGAAGCCGCTGGCGGTGAAGATGCGCGCCAGCCAGAAGGCGATGAAAGGGCGATGGTGACGTAACAGCAACGCAGGTTCGCTAGGCATCGGGAATTCGGGTCAAGGCCGGGGGAAGCGCCGAGATTATCATTAAGTTGTAACAGATAGTTGCAAGAACTGAGCTGAGGCAGTCTGTCACGCGGCAAAAGACCACACAGGCCAACCTCAAAAATGGGACTACTCTTTCAGCAATGCTTGATTCAGATCAATGCCGTCGCAGGGGCAGTTCAAGTCGGCAGACCAGTCAAGCATCCCAGCGTGATTGGACAAAAAAAGAAACGAATTGAAATTCGCCGTACTCCATATCGATGGGGCAGTGATTGCAGGCCGCCGGCCGGCATTCGGTATTACCTGAAAGAGGACAACATATGTTCGGTTTGGAGGCGCTAGATCTCGCCCGAGTCCAGTTCGCGTTCACCATCTCATTCCATATCCTGTTCCCGGCGATCACCATCGGCCTGGCCAGTTACCTTGCGGTGCTGGAAGGCTTGTGGCTCAAGACCCACAACGACACTTACCGTGATCTCTACCACTTCTGGTCGAAGATTTTTGCCGTCAACTTCGGCATGGGCGTGGTGTCCGGCTTGGTCATGGCCTACCAGTTCGGCACCAACTGGAGCCGCTTCTCGGACTTCGCTGGCGCCGTCACCGGGCCACTTCTGACCTACGAAGTGCTCACGGCCTTCTTCCTTGAGGCCGGTTTCCTCGGCGTGATGCTGTTCGGTTGGAACAAGGTCGGGCGCAACCTGCACTTTTTCTCCACCGTGATGGTGGCCGTGGGTACGTTGATTTCGACCTTCTGGATCCTGTCGTCCAACAGCTGGATGCAGACGCCCCAGGGCTTTGAAATCATTGACGGCCGCGTGATCCCAACCGATTGGTTCGCCGTGGTCTTCAACCCGTCGTTCCCTTATCGCCTGGCGCACATGGCCACGGCGGCCTTCGTGGCGACAGCGTTCTTCGTCGGCTCCTCAGCGGCCTGGCACTTGTTGCGCGGCAAGGACAACCCGGCGATCCGCAAAATGCTCTCGATGGCGATGTGGATGGCGCTGATTGTTGCGCCTATCCAGGCGGTGATCGGCGACTTCCATGGCCTCAATACCTTGAAGCACCAGCCGGCGAAAATCGCCGCGATTGAAGGCCACTGGGAAAACAAAGGCAACGAACCGACACCGCTGATCCTGTTTGGCTGGCCCGACATGAAGGCCGAAAAAACCAAATACGCGGTGGAAATTCCCTACCTGGGCAGCCTGATCCTCACCCACTCCCTGGATAAACAGGTGCCTGCGCTCAAGGACTTCCCACCGGAAGATCGTCCGAATTCGACCATCGTGTTCTGGTCGTTCCGGGTCATGGTCGGCCTGGGCTTCCTGATGATCTTCACCGGCCTGTTCAGCCTCTGGCTGCGCCGGGGCGACAAGATGTACACGTCCAAACCGTTCCTGTACCTGGCGTTGTGGATGGGCCCGTCCGGCCTGATTGCGATCCTTGCGGGTTGGTTCACCACCGAGATCGGCCGCCAGCCGTGGGTAGTCTACGGCTTGATGCGCACAGCGGATGCTTCTTCCGGGCATAGCCTGGCGCAGATGACCATTACCCTGGTGTTGTTCGTGGTGGTGTACTTCGCGCTGTTTGGTGCGGGTCTTGGCTACATGATGCGTTTGGTGCGCAAAGGCCCTGTAGCCCATGACGTGACCGAGCCGACCCACGGTGGTCCTGGCCAGAAGCGCACGCCGGCGCGTCCTTTGTCTGCTGCCGATGACGGCACTGACAACGACCACGACCACATCCAGCATAAGGGGAATTGAGATGGGTATTGATCTTCCGCTGATCTGGGCCGTGATCATCATCTTCGGCATCATGATGTACGTGGTCATGGACGGCTTCGACCTGGGTATCGGCATCCTGTTTCCGTTTATCCCGGGCAAGACCGACCGTGACGTGATGATGAACACCGTGGCGCCGGTCTGGGACGGTAACGAAACCTGGTTGGTATTGGGCGGCGCGGCGCTGTTCGGCGCGTTCCCGCTGGCCTATTCGGTGGTGTTGTCGGCGCTGTACCTGCCGCTGATGCTGATGTTGATCGGGCTGATCTTTCGCGGTGTCGCGTTCGAGTTCCGCTTCAAGGCCAAAGACCACAAGCGTCACCTGTGGGACAAGGCGTTTATCGGCGGCTCGTTGGCTGCAACGTTCTTCCAGGGCGTGGCGCTGGGGGCGTTTATCGATGGCATCCCGGTAGTGAATCGCCAGTTCGCCGGCGGTTCGCTGGACTGGGCCACACCGTTCACGATGTTCTGCGGTGTGGCGTTGATCGTGGCCTATGCGTTGCTCGGTTGCACTTGGCTGATCATGAAGACCGAAGGCCCGTTGCAGGAGAAGATGCACAACCTGGCGCGGCCCCTGGCGTTCGTGGTGCTGGCGGTGATCGGCATCGTGAGTATCTGGACGCCGCTGACGCACCCGGAAATTGCGTCGCGCTGGTTCACCCTGCCCAACCTGTTCTGGTTCCTGCCAGTGCCGATCCTGGTGCTGGTGACCATGTACGGCCTGTTCCGCGCCGTGGCACGCAACGCGCACTACACGCCGTTCCTGCTGACGCTGGTGCTGATCTTCCTGGGCTACAGCGGCCTGGGTATCAGCCTGTGGCCGAACATCATTCCGCCATCGGTGTCGATTTGGGACGCTGCCGCGCCGCCGCAAAGCCAAGGCTTCATGCTGGTGGGCACGTTATTCATCATCCCGTTCATCCTGGGCTACACCTTCTGGAGCTACTACGTATTCCGCGGCAAGGTCACCCACGAAGACGGTTATCACTAGGAGGGTCGTCTCATGTCCGGCAAACCTACGTTGCACGAGATTGAACAGGGCGAGAAACAACCGTTGTGGCGGCGCCTGGGGTGGCTGGCGATGATCTGGACTGGCAGCGTGCTGGCCCTGTTCGTCGTGGCCAGCCTGATGCGCATGTTCATGAACGCGGCTGGCTTGACCACCCACTGACATCCCATCCCGTCGCCTTGCGGCACGGTTTTTTGGCCCCGCCTCTCCTCGCAGTGGCGGGGCTTTTTTTATTTGCGCGCTTTGAGGATCACGAATTTCGGCGTGGTGGCGATTTGCTCGACACCCCGGAACAAGCGCGCCAGCTTGGTGTGATAACCCAAGTGGCGGTTGCCGACTATATAGAGAGCGCCGCCGACTACCAGCGCTTCCCGCGCCTGCTGGAACATACGCCAGGCGAGGAAGTCACCGACCACCTGCTGCTGGTGGAAAGGCGGGTTGCACAGCACCACGTCCAGCGAATCGGGTGCCTGGCCGGCCAAGCCATCGGCGGCGCGTACGATGACATCGCGCTCACCGAGCGCTGCTTGCCAGTTTTGGGCCGCCGACTGCATGGCCATATAGGACTCGTCCACCAGGGTGTATTGCGCCTCGGGGTTTTGCAGGGCGCTGGCAATCGCCAGTACACCGTTGCCACACCCCAGGTCCGCCACCCGCGCGCTGCCCAGGCTTTTTGGTAGGTGCGGCAGGAACGCACGGGTGCCGATGTCCAGGCTTTCGCGGCAGAACACGTTGGCGTGGTTCAGCAACTCGATGGCTGGCGCGTCGAGGGTGTAGCGGGTCGGATACGGCGAGACAGCCGCGGGACGATCTTCAACAGTGGCGATCAGCAATCGCGCTTTCTTGACCGCCAGCGATGCGTGCATCGGCCCGATGTAGCGTTCCAGCAACTCGCCCGCCGCCCGTGGCAAGTGCTTGATCATCGCCCCGGCAATCACTTCGGCGCCTGGCGCAAGCTGGCCTTGCAGGCGGATCAATTGCTCTTCGAGCAGGGCCAGGGTTTTCGGCACGCGGATCAGTACGCGGTCAAAAGGCCCTGCCGGGATTTGGCTGGCCGGGATGAACGGCACAGCGTCAAACGCCTTGCTGTTGCGCACCAGGTTTTTCTCCAGGCCCTGGGCTGCCAGGAATGAGTCGCCGCTGGAGGTTACCTGTACTTGGCCCTGGAGGCTGACGGCCAGAGCGCCGAAGCTGTCATTGAGCACCAACATGCGGGTCTCAGTAGTCGGCTGCTGTTCGGCCAGATGATTGAGCAGGTACTCGTCAGCTGCATCGAAGGCTTGCAGCGGATCATTATGTTGCTCTGGCTGGCGGATCAGATCGAGCTGGGCGAAGGGGCTTTCGAGCAGGGGCATGGAGGGGGAGGCTCTGGGTAAACGATAAGTGTTCGGCAGTGGCCAGCCGAGGCGTCTGAGTGAACGACTGGCGGCACCCGGGGGGTGGCTGCTCAACACTCAGAATTGGCCGCAAATGTTACTTTTTTTTCAGGGGGATTACATGCGGTGTTTGCTGGCGGGTCAAATAATCCCGTCTTGTGCGGCGCGGAGCACGGCGGCGATCTTGTTGTTGACCCCCAGTTTTTTCAGGCAACTGCAGACATGAAAGCCCACCGTGCGTTCGGATAAACAAAGGATGGCGGCGATGTCCGCTGCGGTCTTGCCCTTGCCAGACCACATGAGCACTTCCGTTTCACGCGGGGTCAATAGGCTGGCGGGTTTGGTACTGGGTATGTCGGCATACTTATGCGCCAGTACTGCATGCATCGCGTGACACAACCACAGCATCAGCCCCGCTTTTTCGTAAAGTTCTTCCGGCGTGATTGCGCCTTTACCGCGGCTCAGGGTCAACATGCTGAACATGCCCCGGAAATCATGGACGGTTATGGTCAGCGCCATGTGCACGCCTGAAGTCTGCGCCAATGACCAAAGGCTGGGTACGTCTTTAAAGGTTTCTTCCTTCCAGACAATGGGCAGCGGGCTCTCCCTACAGTGCTTAACCACCGGGTCTACGCCAAAGAAGCTCGCCTGGTCATACACTGTTTTCCATTCATTTGGGTAGTTGGTGAATTCAATCGGCTTGACTTGGTTTTTAGGCAGGTTAGCGCTCATTTTGAAGGAACAGTGTTGGAAGCCGAGCTCTAAGGTTCTGATGGCCACCATTTCAAAGACGCTGGTGGCCTCATCTTCGTCGTCCAGTTTGGGATGCCGTATGTTGCGCCAGTTAATCATTGGTAACGCTCCATGGAATTCTCCGTGCCTTGAGGTACGTCCTGGACCCCCAACGCTGCACGGAAATGAGTGTAGGACAACGGCTACATATCGAGAGGAAAATTTCGTTCTTGTGCGCAGGTTTTTAAGAGTTTTTCTGCAAAGTGACCTGCTGGCGTTGGCCGCGGGCAGTCTGAAAGTCGCGGTTTATTAGGCGTTTGAAGGCCCTGTAACGACCAACTAACAACGTGTTTATAAGGGGGGGTGAGAGGCTAATAGCCAATTGATTGGCGGTGCAATTGGATAGCCATTACTGCATGTGTTGCGCGATACCACTACCAACCACAGGTGTTTCCACGCGCCACTTTGAGAGACACTAGGGCACCTGTTGAACGGAGGCCCCCATGACGGCCAGCGCTGAGAAATTCACCCGCCAGACCTTGCTCGATGTGCAATCGCTGACCCCCAGCCTGTTTACCCTGCGCACCACCCGCGATCCCGGTTTCCGCTTCACTGCGGGCCAGTTTGTGCGCCTGGGGGTGACCAAGGCGGATGGCAGCACCGTCTGGCGCGCCTATTCCTTAGTGTCCTCGCCGTTTGATGAGCACTTGGATTTTTTCTCGATCGTCGTCCCGGGCGGTGAGTTCACCAGTGAGCTGAGTCGCCTGCGGGTGGGCGATACCTTGATGGTGGAACGCCAGGCCACCGGATTCCTGACGTTGAACCGTTTCGTCGATGGTCGCGATTTGTGGATGCTGGGCACTGGCACCGGGGTGGCGCCGTTTTTGTCGATCCTGCAGGACTTCGAGGTCTGGGAGAAATTCGAGCGCATCATCCTGGTGTACAGCGCCCGCGAAGCCAAGGAGCTGGCCTATCAGGCGCTGATCAACGAACTGGGCGAGCGCGAGTACCTGGCCGAATACGCGCACAAGCTCACCTACATTCCTATCGTCACCCGTGAACAACACCCGGGCGCGCTGAATGGGCGCATCACGACGCTGATCGAAAATGGCGAACTGGAACGCGCGGCCGGCGTTGAGCTGGCCCCGGAGCATTCCCGCGTGCTGATCTGCGGCAACCCGCAGATGGTTGATGACACGCGGCAGTTGCTCAAGCAGCGCGATATGAATCTGAGCCTGAGCCGTCGTCCTGGTCAGGTGGCGGTAGAAAATTACTGGTAATAAAAAAGGCGCCTCAAGCAGGCGCCTTTTTTTCAAGCCGGTGTTTACTGAAGCGGCTTGTCGTTCTGTGCCTTGAGCAGATCACGGATCTCACCCAGCAACAGTTCTTCCTTGGTCGGCGTCGGTGGCAGGCTTGGCGCCACGGCCTCTTCACGCTTCAGGCGATTGATCGCCTTCACACCCATGAAGATCGCAAACGCGACGATGACAAAGTCGATGACGCTCTGGATGAACTTACCGTAGGCCAGCACCACCGCAGGCACATCGCCTTGCGCTGCCTTGAGCGTTATCGCCAGGTCAGCGAAGTCCACGCCACCGATCAGCAGACCAATGGGCGGCATTATTACGTCGCCTACAAAGGAGGAAACAATTTTGCCGAAGGCCGCGCCGATGATAATACCGACGGCCATGTCGACCACATTACCTTTGACCGCGAAGGCCTTGAACTCACTGATCACGCCCATGGTTATTCCTTGTTACAGATGAGAAGGGTGGGGCTCAGTGTAATTCAGTCGTAGCGGGCTTGCCTGACACAACCGTTAACACTGTTAGTTGTTATCGACACATTAAATCGAAAATAGTTTTCAAAGTGCCATCAATCGCGCGCGAAATACTCGCTAAATCAGGTACTTACCAGGTTATTTTATCAATCGGGTTGGTACGTCTTTTCTATTTATCTTCTGACTCTCGGGTCACTAGCCTCTGGCAAGCACAACTGAATGTGCACTAAAAAAACCAGAGGAAATCTTGATGAACACCCCAATGAGCCGCGGGCCTGTTACAGCGCGAACTGCGCTGGTACTGGTGACCGCCAGCCTGCTGTCCCTCTCTGTGCAAGCCGCCAACTTGACCCGCGATAACGGTGCAGCGGTGGGCGACAACCAGAACTCGCAAACCGCCGGCGCCAATGGCCCGGTACTGCTGCAGGACGTGCAACTGATCCAGAAGCTGCAACGCTTCGACCGCGAACGCATCCCGGAGCGCGTGGTACACGCCCGTGGCACGGGCGCCCACGGCACCTTCACGGTCACCGACAACCTCAGCGACTTGACCAAGGCCAAGGTATTCGCCGCTGGCGAAACCACACCGGTGTTCGTGCGCTTCTCCGCCGTGGTGCACGGCAACCACTCCCCGGAAACCCTGCGCGACCCGCGCGGTTTCGCCACCAAGTTCTACACCGCCGACGGCAACTGGGACCTGGTGGGCAACAACTTCCCGACGTTCTTTATCCGCGATGCGATCAAGTTCCCGGACATGGTCCACGCGTTCAAACCCGACCCGCGCACCAACCTCGATGACGACTCTCGTCGCTTCGACTTCTTCTCCCATGTGCCCGAGTCCACGCGCACGCTGACCGAGCTGTACGCCGACTCCGGCACCCCGGCCAGCTATCGGGAAATGGATGGCAACGGTGTGCACGCTTACAAGCTGATCAATGCCAAAGGCGATGTGCACTACGTCAAATTCCACTGGAAAAGCCTGCAAGGCATCAAGAATCTGGATCCCAAGCAAGTCACCGAAGTGCAGGGCCGTGACTACAGCCACATGACCAACGATCTGGTCACGCATATCAACAAGGGCGACTTCCCCAAGTGGGACCTGTACGTGCAGGTGCTCAAGCCTGAAGACCTGGCCAAGTTCGACTTCGACCCACTGGACGCCACCAAGATCTGGCCGAATGTGCCCGAGCGCAAAGTCGGGCAGATGGTGCTGAACCGCAACCCGGCCAACGTCTTCCAGGAAACCGAGCAAGTGGCCATGGCCCCGGCCAACCTGGTGCCGGGCATCGAACCGTCGGAAGACCGCCTGCTGCAAGGCCGAGTGTTTTCCTACGCCGACACCCAAATGTACCGCCTGGGCGCCAATGCCCTGCAACTGCCGATCAACGCACCACGCGCAACCGTCAACAATGGCAATCAGGACGGCGCACTGAACTCCGGCAAAACCACCAGCGGCGTGAACTACCAGCCAAGCCGCCTGGAGCTTCGGGAAGAGCCGCAAGCCGCGCGCTATAGCCAATCGGCCCTGTCGGGCAGCACCCAGCAGGCGAAGATCCAGCGTGAGCAGAACTTCAAGCAAGCCGGTGATCTGTACCGCTCCTTCAATAAAAAAGAGCGTCAGGACCTGATCGAGAACTTCGGCGGCTCGCTGGCAACCACCGATGATGAAAGCAAGCACATCATCCTGTCGTTCCTTTACAAAGCCGATCCGGAGTACGGCACTGGCGTAGCCAAGGTTGCCAAGGGGGACCTGGCGCGCGTGAAGGCGCTGGCGGAAAAACTGACTGACTGATCCGTTGGTTATGGTCGGCGCCCAGAGGTGGGCGTCGATCCTTGGCAGGAGAACACCCATGCGAATTTCTATCGGTCTGCTGATGGCCATGCTGGCCTTTGTCGCCCACGCCGAGTCGCCCGACCCGGTCGCGCTCAAGGCCCAGTTGCAGGATTACTACTTCGACGCCGCCCGTCGTGGCGACCTCGACATGCTCAATACCTTTATCGATTCCGGCTACAGCCTCAACACCCAGGATGACAAGGGCTACACCGCGTTGATCCTCGCCGCTTACCACGGCCAGGGCCCGTTCGTGGAGCGCTTGCTCAACGCCGGTGCCGACGCCTGCGTGCAGGACAAACGCGGCAACACTGCGCTGATGGGCGCGATCTTCAAGGGCGAACTGAAAATTGCCCAACGCCTGCTGTCCACCGACTGTAACCCTGACCAGCGCAATGGCGCCGGGCAGACGGCGGCCATGTACGCCGGGTTGTTCAAACGCGTCGAGCTGTTGGATGAGTTGAAAGCCAAAGGCGCCGACCTCAACGCCGAAGACCCGATCGGCAACAGTGCTTCACGATTGGCCAGCGGTGAAATCCGGACCCCGGCGCCGCGCTGAGCTATCATCGCGGTTTTTCGGTTGGAGGTTCTCAAATGGCAAAGGCCAAGCGCATGTACGGTTGCACGGAGTGCGGCGCGACCTTTCCCAAGTGGGCCGGCCAGTGCGGCGAATGCGGTGCGTGGAACACCCTGACTGAAACCATGATCGAAAGCGGCGGCGCGGCGGCCCCCACCGGCCGTGCCGGCTGGACCGGGCAACAGGCGCAGATCAAGACGTTGGCCGAAGTCAGCGTTGAAGAAATCCCGCGTTTTTCCACCGCTTCCGGCGAGTTGGACCGGGTGTTGGGCGGCGGTCTTGTGGACGGTTCGGTGGTGCTGATCGGCGGTGATCCGGGCATCGGTAAATCGACGATCCTGCTGCAAACCCTGTGCAGCATCGCCAGTCGCATGCCGGCGCTGTACGTCACTGGTGAAGAATCCCAGCAGCAAGTCGCCATGCGCGCCCGTCGCTTGGGTTTACCCCAGGACCAACTGCGGGTGATGACCGAAACCTGCATCGAAAGCATCATTGCCACGGCGCGTATCGAAAAGCCCAAGGTCATGGTGATCGACTCGATCCAGACCATTTTTACCGAGCAATTGCAATCAGCGCCGGGCGGTGTGTCCCAGGTGCGCGAGAGCGCGGCGCTGCTGGTGCGTTATGCCAAGCAGAGCGGCACGGCGATCTTCCTGGTGGGGCATGTGACCAAAGAAGGCGCGCTGGCCGGGCCACGGGTGTTGGAGCATATGGTCGACACTGTGCTGTATTTCGAAGGCGAATCCGACGGCCGCCTGCGTTTGCTGCGGGCGGTGAAGAACCGTTTCGGTGCGGTAAACGAGTTGGGCGTGTTTGCCATGACCGACCGGGGGCTGAAAGAAGTCTCCAACCCGTCGGCGATTTTTCTGACTCGCGCTCAGGAAGAAGTCCCGGGCAGTGTGGTAATGGCAACGTGGGAAGGCACTCGCCCGATGCTGGTGGAAGTGCAGGCGCTGGTGGATGACAGCCATCTGGCCAACCCTCGGCGTGTGACCTTGGGTCTGGATCAAAACCGCCTGGCGATGCTGCTCGCGGTGTTGCACCGACACGGCGGCATTCCTACCCATGACCAGGATGTATTCCTGAACGTCGTGGGTGGGGTCAAGGTGCTGGAGACCGCGTCTGACCTGGCGTTGATGGCGGCGGTGATGTCCAGCCTGCGTAATCGGCCGTTGCCGCATGACTTGCTGGTGTTCGGTGAAGTCGGCCTGTCGGGCGAAGTACGCCCGGTGCCCAGCGGGCAGGAGCGTTTGAAGGAAGCGGCCAAGCACGGCTTCAAGCGCGCCATCGTGCCCAAGGGCAACGCACCGAAGGAATCGCCGCCTGGGATCACGATTATTGGCGTGACGCGGTTGGAGCAGGCGTTGGATGCGTTGTTCGAGTAATCAGCAACACCGCAAACCAATGTGGGAGCGGGCTTAGGTTGTATTGGCTGTTAAATCTCCAGCAAAGCACCCAGCTCGCGCTCCAACTCTTCCTCGTCACCCAGGTTCAATTCGACCAGCCGCCGCAAATGGCTGATCGAGTCCAGGCCGATGTGCTGGCACACAAAGCCCAGTTGGTCACGATCCTCATGAGTCAGCCGAACCTGCATCTTGATATGGGCCTTTGGGTCCAAGCGAATATCGACGTCAAACGCCAGCGCCTTATTGCCCTTCCAATCCTCGGGGCGCTTTACCAACAAGCCCTTCAGCGACAAATCCACCAACTGCACCGGCCACTCGCGGCCGTTTTGCCGAAGTTCGGTCTTGGCATCAAAGGCGATCCGGCGAAAACGGCGGCGGTCAGACGCTTGCTCGGTCATGGTCAAACCCTCTGTAGATAGAAAGAGTGTAGCTCTGCGCCATCATCAGGCCATTTTTTCTGCTTTTTTTGCGCTGGCAAGGCTCTAGACCAACGTAGGGGGGTGGCCTTTAAGGCCAGTAGCGCTAAACTCCGGATGGCTGTCCTTTCTGTCCACCCTGGCTGGAATATAAAAATGAAAAATAATAATAGCCTGCTACGCCATCTACCCTGGCTGGTGCTGGCAATTGTAGGAGCGTGCGCCCTGGGCGTAGTGGCCTTGCGCCGCGGCGAGGCGATCAACGCCTTGTGGATTGTGGTCGCTGCGGTGGCCATCTATCTGGTTGCGTACCGTTACTACAGCCTGTTCATCGCTAATAACGTGATGCAACTCGACCCACGGCGGGCCACCCCCGCAGTGGTCAATAATGATGGTCTGGACTATGTGCCGACCAACAAACACATCCTTTTCGGTCACCACTTTGCGGCGATTGCCGGTGCAGGCCCGTTGGTCGGCCCGGTGCTGGCGGCGCAAATGGGCTACCTGCCTGGCACGCTCTGGCTGATTGCCGGCGTGGTGCTGGCCGGTGCCGTGCAGGACTTCATGGTCCTGTTCCTGTCCACTCGTCGCAACGGCCGCTCCCTGGGGGACATGGTCCGCGAAGAAATGGGCCGCATCCCTGGGACCATCGCGCTGTTCGGCTGCTTCCTGATCATGATCATCATCCTGGCGGTGCTGGCGCTCATCGTGGTCAAGGCCCTGGCCGAGAGCCCATGGGGCATCTTCACGGTGATGGCGACCATCCCGATCGCGATGTTCATGGGCATCTACATGCGCTACATCCGCCCGGGCCGCATCGGTGAAATCTCGATCATCGGCGTGCTGTTGCTGCTGGGCTCGATCTGGCTGGGCGGGCAGATTGCTGCTGATCCGGAGTGGGCCAAGGCCTTCTCTTTCACCGGTATCCAGATCACCTGGATGCTGATCGGCTACGGTTTCGTCGCGGCGGTACTGCCGGTGTGGCTGATCCTCGCGCCACGCGATTATCTGTCGACCTTCCTCAAAATCGGCACCATCATCGCCCTGGCGATCGGCATCCTGGTGACCATGCCCGACCTGAAAATGCCGGCGTTGACCCAGTTCATCGATGGCACCGGTCCGGTCTGGAAGGGCGGTCTGTTCCCGTTCCTGTTCATTACCATTGCCTGTGGCGCGGTATCGGGTTTCCACGCACTGATCTCGTCGGGCACTACGCCCAAACTGTTGGCCAGTGAAAGCCATGCCCGCTACATCGGTTACGGCGGCATGCTGATGGAGTCGTTCGTGGCCATCATGGCCATGGTTGCCGCGTCGGTGATCGAACCTGGCGTGTACTTCGCCATGAACAGCCCGGCCGCGATTGTCGGCACGGACGTGGTCACCGTGGCGCAGACCGTCAGCAGCTGGGGTTTTGCGATTACGCCTGAGGCGCTGTCTGCCGTCGCCCATGACATCGGTGAAACCACCATCCTGGCGCGTGCCGGTGGTGCTCCGACGCTAGCGGTGGGTATCGCGCAGATCCTGCACAGCGTGCTGCCGGGTGAAAACACCATGGCGTTCTGGTACCACTTTGCGATCCTGTTCGAAGCGCTGTTCATCCTGACGGCGGTGGACGCCGGTACCCGTGCCGGTCGCTTCATGCTGCAAGACCTGCTGGGGTCCTTCGTGCCGGCGCTCAAACGCACCGATTCCTGGACGGCCAACCTCATCGCGACCGCTGGTTGCGTGGCCATGTGGGGTTACCTGCTGTACCAAGGTGTGATCGATCCCTTGGGCGGCATCAACACCTTGTGGCCGCTGTTCGGTATCTCCAACCAGATGCTCGCGGGTATCGCGCTGATGCTGGCAACCGTTGTGCTGATCAAAATGAAACGCCAACGCTACATCTGGGTGACCATGCTGCCAGCCGTCTGGCTGCTGATCTGCACCACCACGGCGGGCTTCATCAAGCTGTTCGACGCGAATCCTGCGATCGGCTTCCTGTCGCTGGCCAAGAAGTACAGCGATGCCCTGGCCAACGGCCAGATCCTGGCCCCGGCCAAGAGCATCGACCAGATGCAGCACGTCATCTACAACGCCTACACCAACGCAACGCTGACGGCGCTGTTCCTGTTCGTGGTGTTCAGCATCCTGTTCTATGCGCTCAAAGTCGGCGTCGCCGCTTGGGGCAACAAAGAGCGTACGGATAAAGAAGCCCCGTTCCAGGCTGTACCGGACGCGTAATAGAGGATTGCAGCCATGTTCAATGACATCAGTCGCCTCGGTAAATACCTCGGTCAGGCCGCGCGCTTGATGGTCGGCATGCCCGACTACGACACGTACGTCGAGCATATGCAAACCAAGCACCCGGACAAACCGATGATGGACTACAAGGCGTTCTTTCGGGAACGCCAGGAAGCCCGTTACGGTGGCAAGGGTGGGCCTAAGTGCTGCTGACCCGGCACTCGGGCTTGCGGTGATCCACTGTGGGAGCGGGCTTGCTCGCGAAGGCGGTCTGTCAGTTTAGGTATGTGCTGACTGATACACCGCCTTCGCGAGCAAGCCCGCTCCCACATTTGTTTTTGTGTTCCTTCAGGAGAATTTCTTTGTCCTCTCCCATCCCCGTCACCATCCTCAGCGGCTTCCTCGGCGCCGGCAAGACCACCCTGCTGCGCCACCTGCTCAAAGCCGAGCACGGCCTGAAAATCGCGGTGATTGAAAACGAATTCAGCGACGCCGGTATCGACACCCAGCTCTTGGGCGCAGAACCGGTGCAAGTCATGACCCTGTCCAACGGCTGCGTGTGCTGCACCATCCACACCGACCTGACCAAAGCCCTCTACTTGCTGCTCGAACGTCTGGACAGCGGCGAGATCGCGTTTGATCGCCTGGTGATCGAGACGACCGGCCTGGCCGATCCGGCGCCGGTGGCCCAGACGTTTTTCATCGACGAGGAACTGCGCGAGCGCTACATCCTCGACGGCATCATCACCCTGGTGGATGCCGCCCACGCCGAGCACCACCTGACCCAGACCATCGCCCAGGCCCAGATCGGTTTTGCCGACCGCCTGCTGGTCAGCAAGCGCGACCTGGTGGATGACGCCACCTTCGACGCGCTCAGCGAACGCCTCACCCGCATCAACCGCCGTGCGCCGATCCGCGTGGTGGATCATGGCAACATCGACTTGGCGGAACTGCTCGATGTGCGTGGCTTCAACCTCAATGCTGGCATGAGCCTGCGCCCGGTGAGCGCCGCGCCGTCCATCGACCGCATTTCCAGCCTGGTGCTGCGCACTGACCAGCCGCTGGATATCGACCGTCTCAGTGAGTTCATGAACGAACTGTTGGAAGACCACGGCAAGCAACTGCTGCGCTACAAGGGCGTGCTGAACATTGCCGGGGAAGATCGACGCATGGTGTTCCAAGGCGTGCTGAAGCTCTACGGTTTCGATTGGGATACCGAGTGGGCAGAGGGTGAGGCGCGGGAGAGTGTGATTGTGTTTATTGCCGATGAATTGCCGGAAGACAAGATACGTGAAGGCTTCCAGCGGGTTTACCAAGCCTGATCTGAAAATGCACTCAAACTGTGGAAGCTGTATTTCACCGTTAAGGTGGCATAAAAAAGCCCGGCTCTTCAGCCGGGCTTCTTATTCAAGCAACCGCTATCAAGCGCCGTATACCGGCAGCTTTTTGCAGATGGCCTTGACCTTCTCACGCACCGCGTCGATCACGCTTTCGTTGTTCAGGTCAGCCAGGATGTCGCAGATCCAGCCGGCCAGTTCCTTGCACTCTGCTTCCTTGAAGCCGCGAGTGGTCACAGCTGGGGTGCCGAAGCGCAGGCCGGAGGTGACGAACGGCGAACGTGGGTCGTTGGGTACGGAGTTCTTGTTCACGGTGATGAAGGCTTTGCCCAGGGCAGCGTCAGCATCTTTACCGGAAATGTCCTGCTTGATCAGCGACAGCAGGAACAGGTGGTTTTCAGTACCGCCGGACACCACGTCAAAGCCACGGGCGATAAACACTTCAGCCATGGCCTTGGCGTTCTTCACCACTTGCTGCTGATAAGTCTTGAACTCAGGCTGCAGCGCTTCCTTGAAGCAGATCGCTTTAGCGGCGATCACGTGCTCCAGTGGGCCACCTTGGGCGCCTGGGAATACGGCAGAGTTCAGCTTCTTTTCGATCTCGGCGTTGGCGCGCGCCAGGATCAGGCCGCCACGTGGACCGCGCAGGGTCTTGTGGGTGGTGGTGGTGACCACGTCAGCGTAAGGCACTGGGTTCGGGTAGACGCCCGCGGCGACCAGACCGGCTACGTGAGCCATGTCGACGAACAGGTAGGCGCCGACTTTGTCAGCGATTTCGCGAAAACGTGGGAAGTCGAGGATCTGCGAGTAGGCAGAGAAACCGGCCACGATCATTTTTGGCTTGTGCTCGACCGCCAGGCGCTCGACTTCGTCGTAGTCGATCAGGCCGTTGGCATCGATACCGTATTGAACGGCGTTGTACAGCTTGCCGGAGGACGAAACGCTGGCGCCGTGGGTCAAGTGACCGCCGTGGGCCAGGCTCATGCCCAGAATGGTGTCGCCACCTTGCAGCAGGGCCAGGTACACGGCGCTGTTGGCTTGGGAGCCGGCGTGCGGCTGGACGTTGGCGTAATCAGCGCCGAACAGTTCTTTTGCACGGTCGATGGCCAACTGCTCAACCACGTCGACGTACTCGCAACCACCGTAGTAGCGCTTGCCTGGGTAGCCTTCGGCGTACTTGTTGGTCAGCACCGAACCTTGAGCCTCCATCACCGCAGGGCTGGTGTAGTTTTCCGAAGCGATCAGCTCAATGTGCTCTTCCTGGCGCACGGCTTCTTGCTCCATGGCGGCGAAGAGATCGGCGTCGTACTTGGCAATGGTCAAATCACGGCTGAACATGGCGGTCCTCAAGGATCGGGGGCAGAAAAGGAGGGCATTCTAACCCAGGCGCTTTTAGAAGGGGTATGAAAGGTAATCATGCGATGAAGCGCCAGCTTCAAGTTGCAAGCTGCAAGCCTCAAGTAAAAGCAGATTTGCCCTTGCTTGCCGCTTACAGCTTGCCGCTGCCCTCTTCATGGTCGATTGATTAGAGCTGTTAGCTCCAATCAATCGAACATGAAGAGGGCATCGTTACTGAACTGCGCCTCAAACCGATTCGCCGGCATCGGCCGCCCAAACAGGTAGCCCTGCACTTCATCGCAGCCATGCTCACGCAGGAAGTCCAGTTGCTCATGGGTTTCCACGCCTTCAGCGATCACCGCCAGGTTCAGGCTGTGGGCCATGGCGATAATGGCCCGGGCGATCTGTGCATCCTGCTCGCCGGACGGCAAGCCATCGACAAAGGTGCGGTCGATCTTCAACACGTCGATAGGGAATTGCTTGAGGTAATTGAGCGACGAATAACCTGTGCCGAAGTCGTCCACCGCAATGCTCAGGCCCAGGTTTTTCAGGCTGTCGAGAATATGCATGGCCTCGTTGACTTCGCGCATCAGGATACTTTCGGTCAGCTCCAGCTCCAGGCACGCCGGCGGCAGGCCAGTGTCCTTGAGGATAGTGGCAATGCGCGTGCCCAGCTGGCCGTCGGAGAACTGCCGCGCGGAGATGTTCACCGAGACTTTCGGCACGCGCACCTTGTTCTGGTGCCAGGTCTTGAGCTGGCGACAGGCTTCGCTGATCACCCAGTCGCCGACGTCCACCACCAGGCCCAACTCTTCCAGCACCGGGATGAAGTCCCCCGGCGGCACCAGCCCGCGACGCGGGTGGCGCCAGCGCAGCAGGGCTTCGGCGCCCGTCAGGCGCTTGCCGTCGCCGCTGAACTGCGGCTGGTAATAGAGCACGAATTCGTCCTGTTCCAGGGCGTGGCGCAAATCGCTTTCCAGCTCCAGGCGCTCCAGGGCGCTGGCGTTCATGTCCGACTGGTAGAACTGGAAATTGTTCTTGCCGCGCTCCTTGGCGTGATACATCGCGGTGTCGGCGTTTTTCATCAGTTGGCTCAGCTCGTTGCCGTCCTGCGGGCTGAGGGCGATGCCGATACTGGCGGTCACAAAGAATTCTCGGCCTTCTAATACAAAGGGTTTTACCAGGCTGGCGAGGATCTGCTCGGCCACATGGATCGCGCGGTTCAGCGCCATTTCACGGTTGACCCGTGGCTGCAGGAGCAACGTGAACTCGTCGCCACCCATGCGCGCCACGGTGTCGTCTTCGGCCACGCAACCCAGCAGGCGCGTGGCCATTTCCTTGAGCATACGGTCGCCGGCGGCGTGGCCCAGGGAGTCATTGATCGGTTTGAAGCGGTCGAGGTCGAGGAACATCAGCACTACCCACGACTTTTGCCGTTCGGCCGACTGCAACGCGGTGTGCAGGCGATCCTGGAACAGCGTGCGGTTGGGCAGGTGGGTCAGGGCGTCATAGTAGGCCAGGCGGTGGATGCGCTGTTCGCTGGCCTTGCGCTCGCTGATATCACTGAAAAAGCACACGTAGCTGGCCAGGTCGCCCTCATCGTCAAACACGGCAGTGATGCCGACCCACGCCGGGTAATGCTCGCCGTTACGGCGCTTGAGCCACACTTCGCCTTCCCAGGTGCTGTGCTGATGCAGTTGCTTGAGCACGTAGCGCAGGTGGGCTTCCTGCTGTTCGTCGACGGTGAGCATGTTTGGCAATTGATCGAGCACATCGCTGACCGCATAGCCGCTGACCCGACTGAACGCCTCGTTGGCCTGCACGATATAACCCGCCGGGTCGGTGATCAGGATCGCCGACGTGGAGTGCTCGAATACCGTGGCCGCCATGCGCAGGTCTTTCTCGGCGCGGCGCTGCTGGCTGATGTCGCGACCCACGCCGAGGATGCCCTCAAAGGCGCCGTGTTCGTCCCACACCAGCACCACGCGCAACTCAATCGGCACTTTGCGACCGTCGGCGCGCAGGCAATCGAACAGGAACAACTGGGTTTGAATGTCATCACGCAGCTTGTTCAGCGCCTCGGTATCGCCCAGCGCGCGGCTGACCTGCTCCATCAGGCTATAAATGCCGGTCAGTTGCTGCGGGTTGGCAATGATCGACTGCCAGCCGTTCTTGAGCACCCAATCCACGTCATAGCCCAGCACGGCATTGACCGACGGGCTGACATAGTTGAGGGCCAATTGGCTGTCGGTGGAGCAGATCACGTCGCTGATGCTTTCGGCCAGCATGCGGTAGCGCTGTTCGCTGTCGCGCAGGGATTCACTGGCTTCGATCTGGTCGGTGATGTCCTTGGCCACGCCGATGATCCGGCTGATCTGCGCGGTTTCTTCGCGGGCCAGGGCTTGTTCACGGATATCGAAACGGCGCCACTGGTTATCGCGATGACGGAAGCGCAGTTGGCAGTGCAACTGCGTGGTGTAGCCGACATTGCGCTGCTGCTGGCGCAAATCGTGGTAATGCTCGCCGTCCTCGGGGTGCAGCAGGATTTCCCAGAAGTACTCGCCCATTTGCTGCAGTTCGGCCTTGTTGTAGCCGAGGGTGTGGCCCAAATGGTGGTTGCTGAAGATCATGCGCTGGCTGATCACATCCTGCACATACAGGTGGTCGGGCACGGTGCGGACCACGTCTGACCAGAAGCTTTCCCGTTCGACCAGCGACAGCTCGATCAGCTTGCGGCTGGTGATATCGCTGATACTGAGGATCACTGCCTTGAAGTCGTCTTGTTGCTCTGGCATGCGCATCACCAGCCACAGGTATTGGTCGTTGCCGGCCACGTCCTTGAGCTGGATTTCCAGCTCCAACTGGTTCTGTTGGGTCAGGACAGCATCGAGTATCTGGTAACCGATGGACGTGGCATTGCGCGGGCAGTCATCGATCAGGCGTCCCCAGGCCTCCTCGCAGGAGCCCACGTTCAACAGGCGCACCGCCACCTGGTTGACCTCGGTGATGCGCAGCTCCTTGAGCAGTCGCTGGCGCTCGTCGGGGTTGGCCTGCATCCAGGTGTGCAATTGCTCGCGGGTCTGCAACCCGGTCTTGTCGAAGAAACCGTTCAGGCCCGACAGGTCAAGCACGCACAGGGCCACGCCGGTGCCTTCGAAAATATCCTGGTAGCGCCGCCGGCCTTCATGCACTTGGCGCTGGCGGCGCCGCATGTTCAACAGCACGATCACCGGGATCAGCGAGAACGCCAGGCCCAACAGGCATTTGCCGATAAACGCCGGCAGCAGTTGCTCCAGCACGGCGGTGCGGTCGAATAGCCCACGCAATTGCCAGTCGCTCTTGCTCAGAGGCGTGACCAGTACGCTTTTATTCAGTTCGTCCGCTGTGAGGGCGCTGGCCCACTGGGCCGGCATGCCGCTGTCACGGCTGATGACGCGGTGGTTGATGCGATTCTCGATGACCCACATCGGGCGTTGGCCCTGGCCGTCCTGGGGGGTGAGGTTGGCCAGGTAGTTGGGTGCCAGGCGCAACGCCCAGTACATCCTTGAACCGCCGCTGGGCTGGTGCAACAACAGATAGATGAGGGTGCCGTCGTCGTTGTTGCTCAGGTAATAGGACTGGGAGTGGCTGCGCTGCACGAGCTCTTCCAGCCAGGCCCCGTCCTGGCTGTCAGTGGCGCTGTCACTGATCATCGCGCCGCTGGGGGCGAGCAGGGCAATGCTACGTAGCTCCGGCAGCGAGCGCTGCAAGGTGCGCATCAAGGCCTGTTGCTGTTCGCTGTCGCGCGGTGGCTCGACCATCGGTAGTAGGTTCAGAGCGATTTTTGCGCTCAGGGCCATGTTCAGGCTGATCTGTTCTGCCAGGTCGGCACTGTAGTCGATGGTGTATTGCTGCTGGTTCTTCTGGTTTTGCTGCAACTGGTCAAGCAGTTGCCAGAACAATAAGGCGAGCAGCATGAGGACGAGCGTCGCCAATGCGCCTTTGAGGGTGCCGTGCAGGGGCGCTCCCGGCGCTATATGAGCGGCGCGCAGGGGAGTAGGCGGCGTGACTTTGGACAAGCTGTGATCCTGCGGTTTGGCTGGACTGGCGCGCGACATGCACTATAAGCCGGACGCCCGGAGGGCGGCTAGCATGCCCTGACTTGTGGCAAAGTGCCAGCCCCGCCTGGCGGGACACAAGTCAGGCACCTGTGTGGATCAGGTTGTCTGCCAAGCATGAAGGGGGGGCTGGAACCTCTGAAGGTATGGGCAGCTAATCTAATAGATAGATTTCGATACGCCCGGCCACTTAGGTTAACCTTGAGGATTCGCAATGCTATGTACAGCGCCATGACGCTACGTAGGCCTGTTCTCACTTTTTCATGAGGTCCACATTTTGGCTCAATACGTCTTCACCATGCATCGGCTGGGCAAAGTTGTCCCTCCGAAGCGGGAAATCCTGAAAAACATTTCGCTGTCCTTTTTCCCTGGCGCCAAGATTGGCGTGCTCGGCCTCAACGGTTCGGGTAAGTCCACGCTGCTGAAAATCATGGCCGGCGTCGACACCGAGTTCGAAGGCGAAGCCCGCCCGATGCCCGATCTGAACATCGGCTACCTGCCGCAAGAACCGATCCTAGACCCGACCAAGACCGTGCGCGAAGTGGTTGAAGAAGCCGTCAGCGTGATCAAAAACGCCCAGGCGCGCCTCGACGAGGTTTACGCCGCGTACGCTGAAGAAGACGCCGACTTCGACAAACTGGCGGCCGAACAAGCCAAGCTCGAAGCCATCCTGCAGGCCAGCGACGGTCACAACCTGGAGCGTCAGCTGGAAGTTGCCGCCGACGCGTTGCGTCTGCCGGCATGGGACGCCAAGGTCGAATTCCTGTCCGGTGGTGAAAAGCGCCGTGTGGCCCTGTGCCGCCTGCTGCTGTCGGCCCCTGACATGCTGCTGCTTGACGAACCGACCAACCACTTGGACGCCGATTCCGTCGCCTGGCTGGAGCATTTCCTTCACGATTTCCCGGGCACCGTGGTTGCGATTACGCACGACCGGTACTTCCTGGACAACGTGGCCGGCTGGATCCTCGAGCTCGACCGTGGCGCCGGTATCCCTTACGAGGGCAACTACTCCGGCTGGCTGGAAGCCAAGTCCGACCGTCTGGCTGCCGAATCCAAGCAACAATCGGCCCATGAAAAAGCCATGAAGGAAGAACTGGAGTGGGTGCGCAAAGGCGCCAAGGCTCGTCAGTCCAAATCCAAAGCACGCCTGCAACGCTTCGAAGAAATGCAATCGCAGGAATTCCAGAAGCGCAGCGAAACCAACGAGATCTACATCCCGGCCGGCCCACGCTTGGGCGACAAGGTCATCGAGTTCAAGAACGTATCCAAAGGTTATGGCGACCGTGTGCTGATCGACAACCTGTCGTTCTCGATGCCAAAAGGTGCGATCGTTGGCGTTATTGGCGGTAACGGTGCGGGTAAATCCACGCTGTTCCGTATGCTGATGGGCAAGGAAGCGCCGGATTCGGGCTCTATCGAAGTCGGTGAAACCGTGCAGCTGGCCTGTGTGGACCAGAGCCGCGAAGACCTCGACGGCAGCAAGACGGTGTTCCAGCAGATTTCCGACGGTTCTGACCAGATCCGCATCGGCAACTATGAAATCCCGTCGCGTACCTACGTGGGTCGTTTCAACTTCAAGGGCGGCGATCAGCAGAAGTTCGTCAAGGACCTGTCCGGCGGTGAGCGCGGTCGCTTGCACTTGGCCCTGACCCTGAAAGAGGGCGGCAACGTCCTGCTGCTCGACGAACCGTCCAACGACCTCGATGTTGAAACCTTGCGTTCCCTGGAAGAAGCGCTGTTGGACTTCCCTGGCGCCGCCATTGTGATCTCTCACGATCGGTGGTTCCTTGACCGCGTCGCGACTCACATCCTGGCGTACGAGGATGACTCCCAGGCGGTGTTCTTCGAAGGTAACTACACCGAGTACGAAGCGGACCGCAAGAAGCGTTTGGGCGATGCTGCTGCCCAGCCGCACCGTGTGCGTCACAAGAAACTGGCCTGATTGGGTCAGTGGTTTGAAAGAGCGGAGCCTTCGGGCTCCGTTTTTTTTGCGTGCTGTCTGAAAGACCTGGGTGGATTCATTCGCGAGCAAGCCCACACATTCGACCGCATTCCAGCGTTGAAACCGATCAAATGTGTGCGCGTTTGCTCGCGAGTGCGGTTTGACTGTTGGTGCATGCTCCAAGCCTGAATCCCTTTTTTGGTGCGGATAAGCGCGGTTATTTATATCTAATGCACCATTTAAATTCATAAAGGCGACATCTTGCGCTTTTCAGGTGCATGACGAGTTGCTAAGGTCGGGCTCAATCTCATTTAAAAACAATCAATCTGCCGAGACTTTTCATGATCGAATCCGTCGAATCCTTCCTCGCTCGCCTCAAGAAACGCGACCCTGACCAGCCCGAATTCCACCAGGCAGTAGAAGAAGTCCTACGCAGCCTGTGGCCGTTTCTTGAAGCCAACCCTCACTACCTGGCATCGGGCATCCTGGAGCGCATCTGCGAGCCGGAACGCGCCATTACCTTCCGAGTGTCGTGGGTGGATGATCATGGCAAGGTCCAGGTCAATCGCGGTTTTCGTATCCAGATGAACAGCGCCATTGGTCCCTATAAAGGTGGCCTGCGCTTCCACCCGTCGGTGAACCTGGGCGTGCTGAAGTTCCTCGCCTTCGAGCAGACCTTCAAGAACTCGCTGACCTCGCTGCCTATGGGCGGCGGCAAGGGCGGCTCGGACTTTGATCCCAAGGGCAAGAGCGATGCTGAAGTCATGCGCTTCTGCCAATCCTTCATGAGCGAGCTGTATCGCCATATTGGCGCGGACGTGGACGTGCCGGCCGGCGATATCGGCGTGGGCGCCCGTGAAATCGGCTTCCTGTTCGGTCAGTACAAGCGCCTGAGCAACCAATTCACTTCGGTGTTGACCGGCAAGGGCATGACCTACGGCGGCAGCCTGATTCGCCCGGAAGCCACCGGCTTCGGTTGCGTGTACTTCGCCGAAGAAATGCTCAAGCGCAATAACCAGCGTGTCGAGGGCAAGCGTGTGGCAGTGTCCGGCTCCGGCAACGTGGCGCAATACGCGGCGCGCAAGGTCATGGACCTGGGCGGCAAGGTGATTTCCCTGTCCGATTCCGAAGGCACCCTGTACGCCGAAAGCGGTTTGACCGAAGAACAATGGTCGGCCTTGCTTGAGCTGAAAAACGTGCAACGCGGGCGCATCAGCGAACTGGCCGAGCGTTT
The DNA here is from genome assembly GCF_963970695.1 of Pseudomonas sp. EL_65y_Pfl1_R83. Lineage (NCBI taxonomy): Bacteria > Pseudomonadati > Pseudomonadota > Gammaproteobacteria > Pseudomonadales > Pseudomonadaceae > Pseudomonas > Pseudomonas sp. EL_65y_Pfl1_R83. The sequence continues at coordinate 132,963 of NZ_CAXAQI010000017.1, forward strand.
TGGCCTGGAGTTCCGCAAAGGCCAGACCCCATGGGAACTGGCTTGCGACATCGCGCTGCCTTGCGCCACTCAGAACGAACTCAATGCCGATGCTGCGCGCACCCTGCTGCGCAACGGCTGCCTCTGCGTGGCCGAAGGCGCCAATATGCCAACCACGTTAGACGCTGTGGATATCTTTATCGAGGCAGGCATTCTCTTCGCACCGGGCAAAGCCTCCAACGCCGGGGGTGTCGCGGTGAGTGGCCTGGAAATGTCGCAGAACGCCATGCGCCTGCTATGGACGGCGGGCGAAGTGGACAGCAAGCTGCACGCCATCATGCAGTCGATCCACCATGCCTGCGTGCATTACGGCGAAGAAAACGGTCGGATCAACTACGTGAAAGGTGCGAATATCGCGGGCTTTGTGAAAGTGGCCGACGCGATGCTGGCCCAAGGCATCGTCTAAGCCTCGGGCTCGATGCGCAGCACCTCGATCAACTGATCGCCGACGGGGCGCTTCCACAGCACCTCGTCGCCGACCTGAGCGCCCAGCAATGCAAGGCCCAGGGGCGAGCCCCAATTGATCAAGCCTGCACCGGCGTCGGCCTGGTCTTCACCGACCAACTGAATACGCTGCTGCTCGTCCTGATCATTGGCGAAGGTCACCCAACTGCCGATCTGCACCTTATCGCTGGAAGTGGCCGATGCGACCACTTGGGCGCTCTGCACCCGTTGGTTGAAGTAACGCAAATCCCGTTCAAGGTCGGCCTGGCGTTGTTTGTCAGCGTGCTCGCCCTTGGCGGATTCTGCGCTGTGTTCCTGCTGCAACTGCGCAACCTTGGCCTGCAACTGCGCTAACCCTTGCGCAGTTAGGCGGTTGGGCTGCTGGCTCACTTGACGCTCCACCGGCGGGTCGGCCTGGTCGGCGGCGTTGTCCTCGTTTACAAAAGCTCGGCTCATGGAGTTCTCCCTCTATGGAGTTTGGGCCATGTTCGCCGTGCATTAGTTTCGATGGATGTCTGAAAGCGACCTATTGCGAGCGATAGGCCCTGGCGGCGTCGCGGTCTTTCTCGTGCTGCCAGGCGCGCTCTCGGTCATCCCAGTGGTTGTCCTTGTAGTTTCGCAACTCTTCGTTTTCACGCATGGCCTTGCACTGGCGAAAGCCATCCTCCCAGCCTTCGGCGTATTGCCGATCCTTCAGATAGCGCGGTACATTTTTGCGAAACTCCCCGGTAATCACCCCGGCAGCCTGGCGACCGCTGCTGCAGCCATCGTCAAAACCGTCGGCAAAAGCCGGTGGATACCCCTTGGCCAGCAAATCCTGATGGGTCGTTTGACAACCCGCCAGCCACACCACCGCACACAGCAATAACGCAAACCGCCACATGGCGTACTCCCTGGCCGTTTCACGGCTGATAGGGAGAGTCTAGAAGGGGATTTGTCAGGGCGGTGTGAAAGGGAAGTGAGAAAGGTGTTGGGCGGTGAGCGCGGCACTTGTAGTTAGCCGGCTTGCCCCGCGCTGGGCTGGCGGTCCCCATTGAGTGGTTTTGGGGCCGCTGCGCAGCCCCGCTCACCACACGGTTATCGAAGATTTCGCGAGCGTATTCTAACTAACGCTCTGCGGCCTTCAGTCGTAATAACCCACTGTTTTTTTCAACTGATCGGCGTACTCGTAAATTTCATCAATGGATGAAATCGCGTGCCGTGTTTCATTTTTTTCCTCGTCGAATATTCCGAGGTATTTCTGACTGCGATTGAAGTGAAGACGGCAAATCGGCTTGCGATTATTGTCGTCCAGTAATATCCCAAAATAGCTTTGTGTATCTCTTTGAACAATCCGCTTGGCATCGACCACCGATCGAACAACGGCTCGGACGATGTGATAGCCCTCCAGCTCTTCAAGCGTCGTCAGAATTTTATCTTCTGACTCGTCTCTATCCTGCGCATCTGAATTGGCACTGTGCGCGACGGGCATTGATGCCATTGTTGGTTGGATGGCTCCGCTCATCGCTGACTTGAGTCGATCATTGATCTGATCGTTCAAAAACTGAGCTAACGCTTTTCGTGTCAGTTCGAAAAACTGCTCGCGCACTTTCTGTGTGATGACACCTTCGTAAACTCTGGATGCGAAAAATTTAACGAAGTCGTCTTCCGGTTTGCTGACCTGTAAGCCAATGAGCTTTTTGAGTTGACTGACGTATTTCAGCTCTCCAGCGGCATTGATTATTGAGTCAACGTCGAATGCCGACTTGGTGAGTTTGATCAACTCTGGTACGGAGTACTCATCAATGTCTAATAAATCCAATTCTAGAAATGGCTTTTCATCCATTTTATTTGGAGCGTCCAAGTCGGTAAAAAATCTGTAGACCTGGCCGTTTGTGAGGATTGAGATTCTTGCGCTCGTGACATGAAAGTATCGAAAAAGCTGCGATGCATGATTGATGCTCAATGACTCACCGATTTTTTTGCATTCGATCAGTATTTGGACCTCACCATCTTTCATGATCGCATAGTCGATCTTTTCGCCTTTCTTCGTCCCTACATCACAGACAAATTCAGGCATCACTTCTTGTGGATCAAATACGTCGTAGCCCAACACCGTATTGATAAAGGGCATTACGAAAGCATTTTTTGTCGCTTCTTCTGTTTGAATGGCAGGGCCTTGCAGACGAACCTTCGCTGCCAGGCTGGTGAGTTTTTCAAAAAAATCCATATAAGCCTCTACCTATTCAGATCCGTGGATAGACGTGGTGGCGATTTGATTGCTACCCGAGACTAGACACAAATCCTCATAAAGCGAGGCTTCGTCGAAGCAAGTTTGTGAATGTTAAAAAAAGCTAAAAAATCCTCTGATTATTCTCGCTTGAAAATCAATAGGTTAAATGTGTGTGAAGGATTTCTGTAGAGATGAATATATTTGGCAATTCTTAACTGGTTTGCACGAGCGCAGCATGCTCAGCCAACTCCTGCTGAATAAACGCCGCAATCATTGCCCGATACACCTGCTCAGTGACCTCTGGATTGGCGCCTACTGTCTGCGACAAATCCCGGACTTTGGTGATTACCTGTTCAACTCGCTGGGGAGCCTTTACATCATCGGCATCTTTTTTGAAGCGCGCTGCCTCGAAGACATAACGACCTCGCTCGGCGAGCAGGGTGACAATTTGCTGGTCGAGTCGGTCGATGTGGGTTCGGACTTCTTCCAGAGTTGTGCAGGTAACGGCCATGTCGTTTGAACTCCTTGAGAGGTCTCTGAATAAACTCGGGCCAAATGTGGGAGGGGCAAGCCCCCTCCCACATTTGATCTGTGTTGAGCTATAGGGGCCGGTTCAGTAGTGATACCACTTCACCTCAAGCATCACTTCGTTGACTGGCGTGGAAAGGTGGCTGTACTCGCGCTGCGCACTCAACCGCAGCCCCAGGTTGCGTGACAGCTCCCACTGCTGGTTCAAGCTGATGCTGCGCTGCACTTCGCCATTGGTGAAGAAATCACCCTTGGCTTCCAAACTCAAATTACCCAGCGGATTGCTCCACAACACCCCGGTATTGAACCCGGCTGCCGGGGAGATGGCTTCGTTGAAGTCGTTGTTATGTTCCACGCGTACGGTGCCAAGGGCGAAGCCGAGCATGTCGTCGCGCAGTTGCCAGGTGCCGCCGGCACCGCCGTTGACGTGGGCGACCAGGGTTTCGTCGTCGTGTTTGCCAGGCACGCGCTCCAGACCGCCGGTGACTTGCCATGACCAGGGTTGCAACAGCGCGTTGCGCGGGGTCAGGGAGCGGATGGTGGCCAGGTCCAGTTGCTGCAGTTGCCAGTGGTTGCCTTCGTACTGGCGCAGTTTCATTTGCAGGATTTCGATTTGCGCGCCGAGGGGGAAGCCTTCGGCGTTGTCGTTGAGGTCGTGGTAGGCCATGCGCAGGCCGTATTCACCAAAGGCTTTGTCGCCACGGGTGCCAATGCCGGCTTGCCATGTGCGCGATTCATGGCCGTTTTCCGGCAGGCCGGGCGGCACGATTTTAAGGTCGGGCGCAGGGTTCTGATTGATCGCGCGCAGCAGTTCGAAGCTGCGCTGGGAACGTATGGTGTTGCGCTCCAAGCCATTGGCGCGGTAGCGGCCCAGGCGGTAAGCGGCGTCGATGATCAGGGCCTGGCGCTCGCGGGGCAGGGCTTTGAAGGCGGGCTCCTGCAATTGTTTCTGGTCTTCGCTGACCTTCAGTACCCATTGCTGCTCGTCGCTGTCGAGTGGCTTGGCGCGCTCCAGCAGTTCACGTTCGCGGGAAGGGCGGTAGTCGATCTTTTCTACCAGGCCGGCCTCTTTCACGGCCTTGACCGTGTCGGTCGGGATGGCGGTCAGCGGAAATTGTTCAGTCAGGCGTAGGCCAGGGCGCGCCACTTGCAGCAATTCCAGCAGACGATAGGAGCAGTTTTCGTCAAAGAAGAAGTAGTCGAACTGGATCTGCTTGAGCTCCCACACGTGCTCGACCATGCGTTCGGTCTCGACCTGGGTGAGGTTGAGGCGGTATTCCCACAGGTCGCGGTTCTCCAGGCTACGGTACTCGGAGAGTTTTTCCTGGTAGGGCACCAAGGCGAACAGGCCGGGATAACCCCCCATCAGGCCCTTCCAGGCGTAGAGAATGCTGTTGTCGGAGCCCTCGATATAGGCGCCGAAGTTAATCGCGTAGCTGAGCAGGGCGGTGTTGTTGCTTTGCACGTCGGCCTGGTCGATGCGCAGCAGGGTGTGGCCGAACATCGAGGAGGGGCTGTTGAGGTAGGCCGCCGGGAAGATCATCACCGCGCTATGGGGGGCGACGTCCTTGAACCACTGCTTGAATTCTTTGCAGTCCACGGCAGGCAGGTCAGTCAGCTGCAACTGATCCTTGAGCCAGCGGGTTCGTGCGGGGTATACGCACTGGGCATGTTTTTCACCCAGGCTGGCCGGCGCGTAAAGGGCGTCGACGGTGGCCTTGAGTTCCGCATCCGGGTGATGGGCGCCGTCAGGCGCGAGGAAAAACGTTTTCTCGCTGACATAACTGCGCCAGCCGCTGATCTTGCCGGCTTCGTAGTGGCCCAGGGATAACCAGAAGGGGTCATTGGCCAATTGCTGCAAACGTTGATCATCGAGGTGCGGTGCCGCGTGCAGCGGGGCGCAGGCGAAGAGAGCCAGACAGGCGAGGCGTTTGAGCATGGGGGCTACTTAAGTCGAAATAAAAAAAAGACCCAAGGGGGGATAGGTCGAAAAAATAAAACCCGCGCCTCGAAAGGCGCGGGCAGGTCGAGCTTAAGCCTGGGTAGCGTATTTCGCCAGACGGGCATCACTTTTCAGTACAGCAATGGTGTTGTTGTGCACGTCATCAGCCGTCACGTCAGCCTTGCTGAAGATTTGCTGGAAGTGCTCGTGAGTCACGGCAGCAAAGTGCTCGCGATCTTCCGGCGCAACACCCAGTACCACAGCGTAGGTAGTCAGCGCTTCGCCGTTACCCTTGGCCATGTCTTCGGACAGCTCGTTCATCATGCCATTCATGGCAATCCAGGACTTGCCGCCATAGGTCAGGGCGCTGTTGGTGCTGCAACCGTTGGTGCCCGAGGTCATGCCGAAGGTGGCGTTACCCGAAGTGCCGTTGGTGGTAGAGGCCAGGAAGTGAGCTGGAGTACCGCGCTGGCCGTCAAACAACATGTTGCCCCAACCGCAGTTCGGGCCACCTGGTGCTTCTGCCATTGCATTGAGGGAGACGACGGTGAAGAGAGTACCGAGAAGGATCCGTTTCATAGCTTTGTTCTCTTTGTGTGCAAACCAATGGACAAGGGTTCAGGCACGTCAACGCGCCCTAGGGATCGGTTATTAGTCCAACCCGCGCAGTTTGGAGTTTAGGCACGTTCGAAGGGTTCCGTGTATTTTTATAAAACAATTCGCGATGTCGCACTAATTTTGCGGGGCGCATCCCGCGTCTGTGCTTTCCCTCAAGCGCGCCTTGCCAGAGCGCGTAACCGGGAGCCAGAATGCCGTTATCTGCCCCGCCTGATGTAAGGAAGCCCGATGCCTGATCCTGTTGCTGCCAGCTTGCGTCTAGCGCCCGAAGCGCTGACTCGCCCTTTCTCCGCTGAACAGTTCAGCTTCTCGACCACCAATGATCTGGAGCCCTTTCGCGGTGTGCTTGGCCAGGAACGTGCGGTTGAAGCACTGCAGTTCGGTGTGGCCATGCCACGCCCCGGTTACAACGTATTTGTCATGGGCGAGCCCGGCACCGGCCGCTTTTCGTTCGTCAAACGTTACCTGAGGGCCGAAGGTAAACGCCTGCAGACTCCGGCAGATTGGGTTTACGTCAATAATTTCGATGAGCCTCGCGAACCCCGGGCCCTTGAATTGCCAGGCGGCGCTGCGGCGGCGTTCATTGCCGACATCAATGGCTTGGTCGACAACCTGGTTGCTACCTTCCCGGCGGTCTTCGAGCACCCGACCTATCAACAGCGCAAAAGCGCCATCGACCGCGCCTTCAACCAGCGCTACGACAAGGCCCTGGACGTAATCGAACGCCTGGCCCTGGAAAAAGGCGTAGCGCTGTACCGCGACAGCTCCAACATCGCCTTTACCCCGATGCTCGACGGCAAGGCGCTGGACGAGGCCGAGTTCTCGCAGTTGCCGGAAGCCGATCGCGAGCGTTTCCACACGGATATTTCCGAGCTGGAAGAGCGCCTCAACGAAGAGCTGGCCAGCCTGCCGCAGTGGAAGCGTGAGTCCAATAACCAACTGCGCCAGTTCAACGAAGAAACCATCACGCTGGCCCTGCAGCCTTTGCTCGCACCGCTGTCGGAAAAGTACGCGGAAAACGCCGCTGTCTGCGGTTATCTGCAAGCCATGCAGGTGTACCTGCTCAAGACCGTAGTCGAGCAATTGGTGGACGACGCCAAGACCGACGCCCAGGCGCGCAAGCTGCTTGAAGAGCAGTACTGCCCAAGCCTGGTGGTGGGGCATGCGGTCAACGGCGGCGCACCGGTGGTGTTTGAACCGCACCCGACCTACGACAACCTGTTCGGCCGTATCGAATACAGCACCGATCAGGGCGCGCTCTACACCACGTATCGCCAGTTGCGCCCAGGCGCCTTGCACCGCGCCAATGGCGGTTTCCTGATTCTTGAAGCCGAAAAAATGCTCAGCGAGCCGTTTGTCTGGGACGCCCTCAAGCGATCCTTGCAGTCGCGCAAGCTGAAGATGGAATCGCCGTTGGGCGAGTTGGGCCGCCTGGCGACCGTCACCCTGAACCCGCAGATGATCCCGCTGCAGGTCAAGGTGATCATCATCGGCTCCCGCCAGTTGTACTACGCGTTGCAGGACGCCGATCCGGACTTCCAGGAGATGTTTCGGGTACTGGTGGATTTTGATGAAGACATCCCGATGGTCGATGAGAGCCTGGAGCAGTTCGCCCAGTTGCTCAAAACCCGCACGTCGGAAGAAGGCATGGCGCCGCTGACGTCGGATGCCGTGGCGCGGTTAGCCACCTACAGCGCGCGATTGGCCGAGCACCAAGGGCGCTTGTCGGCGCGTATTGGTGATTTGTTCCAACTGGTCAGCGAAGCGGATTTCATTCGCCACCTGGCGGGCGACGAAATGACCGATGCCGGCCATATCGAGCGCGCACTCAAGGCCAAGGCCACGCGCACCGGGCGCGTGTCGGCACGGATTCTCGACGACATGCTGGCCGGGGTTATCCTGATCGACACCGCCGGCGCCGCCGTAGGCAAGTGCAACGGGCTGACGGTGCTGGAGGTGGGTGACTCGGCGTTCGGCGTGCCGGCGCGGATTTCCGCCACGGTGTACCCGGGCGGCAGCGGCATTGTCGACATCGAGCGTGAGGTTAACCTCGGCCAGCCGATTCACTCTAAGGGCGTGATGATCCTCACCGGTTACCTGGGTAGCCGGTATGCCCAGGAGTTCCCGCTGGCGATCTCGGCCAGCATCGCGCTGGAGCAATCCTACGGCTACGTGGACGGCGACAGTGCGTCCCTGGGCGAGGCGTGCACCTTGATCTCGGCCTTGTCGAAGACGCCGCTCAAACAGTGCTTTGCCATCACCGGTTCGATCAACCAGTTTGGTGAAGTGCAGGCGGTGGGCGGGGTCAACGAGAAGATCGAAGGTTTCTTCCGCCTCTGTGAAGCACGCGGGTTGACCGGCGAGCAAGGCGCGATCATTCCGCAAGCCAACGTCGCCACGCTGATGCTTGATGAGAAGGTGCTGCAGGCTGTGCGCGCCGGGCAGTTCCATATCTATGCCGTGCGCCAGGCGGATGAAGCCTTGAGCCTGCTGGTGGGCGAGGACGCCGGTGAGCCGGATGCGCAAGGGCAGTTCCCGGAAGGCACGGTCAATGCGCGCGTGGTAGAGCGCTTGCGCGCGATTGCCGAGATGATCAGTGAGGACGACTTGAAGGAGGCGGAGAAGGAGTTGGCACAGGAGGCGCTGGCCGAAACCAAACCCACCTGATTTTTTGTCGTGACGCGGTCAAGTGTGGGAGCTGGCTTGCCTGCGATAGCGGTCTACCCGTCAACAGAATGTTGCCTGGACGTCAGTCATCGCAGGCTGGCCAGCTCCCAGATTGACGGTGGTGTATTGGAATAAATCCTGAAGCCGCCATAAATTTGACTGGGTTTGAGGGGCTAGCGCCGTTGGTCCCTACAGCCTTGGTTTGTCGCGGTTTTCTTCTATTCTGTGTTCAAGGGATATCCACAGGAGTCGCTGGATAGAGACAGCCTCGCCCCAGGTGCAGGTTGAACACCGATCTAACGAGGGTCGCCGCCATGCCGCGCAACCTTTGCCTCACCCGTCAGTGCTTTGGCCTAGTCACCCGTATCGAATGCTCCATTCGTCCTCTTGCGAGGGATAACGGCATGTGGACGTTGTTGTTTGCCGCCGGAATGACCGGCGAACAACCCTCCACTATCAAGTCCCAGGGCCCGTTTCACGGCCCCGTCGTGGCGGAAAACATTCTGGAATCCATCGTTGATAGCCTGACCCTGCATGGCTATGAGCAGGCGGGCGATCCGCAGATCTGGAGCCTGCACATGCAGGCCCATCTGCGACAGCTCAAGGGTGATACCACGCACTGAGTGCTATTTGCTCTCGGGCTTGTCCAGCTTGACTTCAAAGCCGTACTGCACAGTGCTGAGGTCGGTGCGTTGGTAGCTTTCCAGTGACGTCGGCTGGCCGTAGAAATAATGCACATCAAACAGCGCCGTGCCGTATTCCTCGGCGCGGTGGCTCACACCCAGAATTTCCTTGAGGTAGTTGCCGCTGGCGTCCTTGGCGTAGAAGCGCCAGCTGTCGGCAGGGAATTCCTTCTGGTCCACGACCAGCGCGTTGTCCTTGAGCGACAGCCCTTTGGGTAGCTTGGCTACCTCAATGTCGGTTTTTTCAATGGTCGCCAGGAGCAGTGGAATCGAGCCCACCACAAAGGCCGGGTTTTCCGGGAACAGGTTGAGGTCATAGGTGAGGGTGCCGCGCGCCGGGTTCAGTTCGAAGGCCTCAGTCGGCAATTCGATAGGCTCCCCCCGTTCGCCCTTTTCGTCGGCGGTAAAGAAGGTCACCGGCGATTCGCTGCTGTTGCGCTCACTGCCCACCAGGTCGTCATTAAAGGTGAACGGGTGGTCAAACACGATGTGTGCGGCGCTGGCGTCTTCGACCGACTGGCTGATGGTGACGCTTTTTTTCAGCTGGTCTTCGGTCATGCTCGCGTCTTTGAGCCAGCTGGCGGCGCCGTCGTCGTACACGGTAACCGGCATCGGCAAGGCCTCTACGGTTTGCTGCAGGCTGTTCTTGTCAAAACGCAGCACGGGCAGGTCGAGGTCTTTGCGGGTAAGCGTAGCGGTGGAGAAATCCAGCACGTTGACCTGCAGGCTGTCGATCAAACCGTTGAAATACACCTTGGCGTAATGGCTGCCCTGCTTGTGTTCGAAGGCTTTTTGCTGATCGGTGAGCTGTTTTTCGAACGCGTCCGACCAGACTTTCTGCTTTTGCATTTCGGCCAGTTGCTTCTCGTAGAACGCCACCTGTGCGCTGCTTTCGTTGATCGAGCCCGAGCGTGTGAGGAATTGCCCAGTGCTGTCCCGTGCCTGTACCAGCAGCGGGTTGGGCGACTCGTCACCCACTTCCGGTGCCAGTGGTTGGCTGTTGGTCAGCTCGATCTCGGCGTAGTTTTTCTCCAGGAGCAGCAGGTTGAGGGTGATGTTGCCTTCGGTACGCTTGTGGCCGACGTCCTTTTTCGACAAATCAAACGTCAACACCTTGCCCGGCGCGACCACTTCAACGGTGCCCTTTAGGTTGACGGGTTGCGGCTGGCTCTTGTTGTCGGTTTCGATGCCGTCGATAAACGGGTAGGTCACCGTCAAATCGTCGGGGTTGGTCAGGTTGGAACTGCTGGGGCTCAGTTGGATGCCCGGATCGGTTTCCGACCATTCCGGCTGAAAGGAGATGACCTTGTTGTTGCCCAAGGTGACGGACCGCCATTCCAGGCTATGGGGAAACGGGAATGGGTTCGGGATACTGAAATTAAACGGGAAGACCGGCTGCAAGTCCGTCAAATAGTCGGAGTGTGAGGTTTTACGCAGCACGAACAGGCCATTGATGTAGGTGTCCACCAGCGCCTGGGGCGTGGGGTAGTGCCTGAGCAGGGCCAGGCTGTCTTCGCCGTATTCGGCTTCGATGGGCTTGGTGGCAAGCTTGACCCGTGCCCGTTCCAGAAACAGCAGCGAACCGCCAAGTTCGGCAACGGCTTCGCGCAGCTTGGGGTCCTGGATGCTGTCGAGGGAGTGTTCGAATTGTGCGGTTTTCTCTTCGAGGGTGGCCTGCTTCTGCTCGTCGCTGGGCGAGCAGCCGCCGGCCAACAGCAATGCCGCGCACAGGCCGAGATTGGCCAAAGGGGATCGCACATCCATCATCTGAGTTTTTCCTGTCCGACGTCATCGAGCCGATTTTTATTGGGCTCGACACTAGCAGAAAAATTCTCTTACAGATGCCGCCCAGCTCAGTTTTCTCGTGGTTACAGGTGTTTTGGAACCGCTGGTATACTCGCCGCCATTTTTAGCCAAGCTGTGTGAGATCCCATGGAACGCTTTATCGAAAATACTATGTACGCCTCACGCTGGTTGTTGGCGCCCATCTACCTGGGGTTGTCCCTGGGCTTGCTGATCCTGGCGCTGAAGTTCTTCCAGGAAATCATTCACGTCATTCCCACTATTTTTACCATGCTGGAATCCGAGGTGATCCTGCTGCTGCTGTCGTTGATCGACATGGCGCTGGTCGGTGGCTTGCTGGTGATGGTGATGATTTCCGGCTACGAGAACTTCGTCTCGCAGCTGGATATCGATGAAAACAAAGAAAAGCTCAACTGGCTCGGCACCATGGACTCTTCGTCGCTGAAGATGAAAGTCGCGGCCTCGATCGTGGCGATCTCGTCCATCCACCTGCTGCGCATCTTCATGGACGCCAAGAACGTCGATCCGGAGCATTTGATGTGGTACGTGATCATCCACATGACCTTTGTGGTGTCGGCGTTCGCCATGGGCTACCTGGACAAACTCACCAAGCACTGATGTTTGCGCCAGCCTTACTGCTCCACAAAATAGTAAGGCTGGCGATTGATCGACATCTCCTTGGCTACCCTCACTGGCGTGCTCAAACCGTTGGTATGGTCCAGCAACGCAACGTTGCCGGGCTTGGCGGCGAGGTAATCGTGCAACTCGGCCTCGGTTTGCAGGATGGGCAGGTAGCCCCGCAGATAGAACACGCTGGCCCCGGCGATGCGTTCATTGGGCTGAAACAGCACAACTTCTTTGCCTTCGTCTTTGAGCGCCTGGATCTGGCTGATCACCGGCACGAACGATTGGCGCACGTCGGCCTTGGGCGCGAACCAGAAGGCGGCTGCCAGGTAGCAGGCCACGACCAGGGTGAAAGCGCTGCTGACGAGTGTTCTATGGTGTTTATACAGCGCGGGCTTGTGGTCTTTCAGCCAGCCCAGCAGCACCCGCGCATATTCCGCCGCCAACACGGCGGCGGCCGGCGTCAGTGCCATCAGGTACACCGTGCGCTTGCTGGACGCCAGTGTCAGTAGGGTGAACTGCGCCACCAGCCAGACACTGAAAAACAGCCGGTAGCGGTTGCGCACCAGGCTTTTACGCAAATGCCACAGGCCCAGGTACACCAGGATATTCCAGGGCAGGAACGCCTCGGGCAGCTTGGCGATGTAGTAGTAGAACGGCTCGTAATGCCCAGCCTCGACAAACGAGCCGCTGAAGCGCCCGACGCTGTTGGTCAACAGCACTTCGGCCACCGCTTGCATTCCACCGCGTTGGAACAGGAACCCCAACCAGATCATCAGCGGCACAAGCGCCAACAAGGTAAACAGCGCCGGCTTGAGCCAGTCGCCGATGCGCAGGCGCTTGTCCATCAGGCTGGTGCTGGCCAGGTACACAAAAATCACAATGCCCGGCATCGCCAGGCCCAGCACGCCTTTACTTAGCGTGGCGATCACCATGCCAGCGGTAAACAGTGCCCAAGCGGCTGTGCTTGAACCTTGGCGCTCGGGCCGCACGGCTTGGTAAAACGCCAGCAGCGCAGTGGTCACGCCCAGGCTGAGCAGCGAGTCTTCCCCCACGCCGCGCACATTGCTCCAGTAACTGGCCATGGTCGCCAGGATCAATGCCGCGCTGAACGCCAGCGTCTGCGGCCGGCCGAACCTGCGCAGCATGGCGTAGAGCAGCATCACGCTGAACAACCCGGCAAATGCCGAGGCCAGGCGCACGGCCCAGGTGGTGCCGCCAAACAGGCGAATGGCCCCGGCATCGATCCACAGGCTCAGGGGCGGTTTTTCCAGGAAGGGCTCACGAAACAACTGGGGCACCACCCAGTTATTGTCCAGGTGCATGGCCATGGCGATCCCGGCGACGCGGGCTTCGGTGGAGCCTTGCAGCTCGTGGTTGCCCAGGGCAAAGAAGAACAACAGGCCTGCGAGCAGGAGCAGCAGGGGAGCGGGACGTGTCATGGGTTGTGGCTACCGAGGCGGGGGACCGCTCGGGGGAGCGGTCATTGCTATCGGTTAGTATCTGTCAGTGTTTCTGAACGTTTCGTGAACAGATGGGAGAATAGTGAGGGGCGCCTATTGGGCGGTATAGGAAGTCACAGGCGCGTGGTGTCTATTACAACAATTCCCAGCGGCCCACTACGTTTTTCCACCCTTACCCAACCCTCTTCACCGTAGTAGCGGGTACTGCAAATTTTAATCTGTTTGTTCACTTCCGTATCGAATACCCGGATGCCTGCGCAATTATGCCTGCCTCCCGCTGCATATTCGTACGAAGTCACATAGCTGCTGAATACCGTGCTCGTAAGCAGAATAACCACCGATAGCAGCGCATCCATCACCAAGCCACTGGCGATGAGCAAGCCGAAAAAGACTTTTAATCGATCTAGCGGTTTTTTGCGCAGGAACCTGGAGTTACTGGTATGCCACCCCCACACCATCAAGATGATTGCCAGCGCTGGCGATGAGATCAGGGCGATCTTTTCAGCTATCGGGTTGAAATGTGCAGACGGCCAGATAATGAATATCCAGACCAGAATCAGCGCGGTGAAGAGTAGCAGGCCAATGGTGGTTGGTATCAGGTAGGCATAGGAGTTTTTGTTCAATGCGACGTTCGTCCTTGTAGTCAGAGCCTGCCGCTGGTGTCTCTCGGAGACAGGGCAGTAGTGCATCATTGAATTGTAATGGATGTGCCCCTTGGGTGGTGCGCTGAGAGCGTGAGCCGGGGAAATGAGACGATGGCAAATCGCAGACAAAGAAAAGCCCGCGATGGGGAAAAGCGGGCTTGAAAGGGATATTCACAAGGAGCTGGGATTACCATAGACGCTCAAGTGTGAAAGGGGGGTGAAAGCCTGAGCTCAGTATGAAGTGGTGATTGCCAGGGTGAGTTGTTGGACCGTTATCCGCGGCGTCAGCCTGCACGCGACTCGGCTTTTTTGATTTGCTACTGAGGTTACGTCGGGAACGGTTGCGCGTCAGCGGTGGAGGCCAGCGTGACGAGCACACGCTCAATGAGTAATCCGCCCAGCACCACTAGTTGCTGGCTACCCAAGAGTTTTTGACGGGTTAATCCGTCGAGTTCGAAGGCCAGGTCTGTGATGATAGCGTCCAGCGATGCAAGGGTTTCGCTGGCTTGGATCAGCAGTGTTTCGGGATCGATGTTTGGCGCGATGGTGAAGAGAGTTGCTGGAGGATTGGGCATGATTTTTTTCATGATGAAGCTCCTACACTGTTAAAGGAGCTGCCGCCCCCTGCTGTCAAACAGGATTGGGTGGCAGCTGTACGCGGGTTGACAGGCCGGAAGTGTAGGAACCCGGCGCACCCGAAGATGCCCCACGCACAGCCGCCATGAACGAGACGGAATGCGCGAAGCATGCCGCTAAATCAAGGGGTGTGAAAGGTTACACTTTTCGGCCTGTCAAAGCCGGTCGCTGATGAGCAGCGACTGAGTGAAATTAGCGTTGTGCTCGAGCTTGCGCCAGTTCATGAATGGCGCGACATCTTGAAGGAAAAATCCGAAGCGCCGTTTTGCGGTGATTTCTGAACCCCAGAAACAACAAAACCCGCACTAGGCGGGTTTTGTTGATGCTTCGAATTGGTGGGCCGGGGTAATCTGAATTGGTCTTTTATGTGATTGATTATTATCATTGATATTGGTTTTATATTTTGATTGGAATACCAATTGGAATACCTCACAAATGAATTTAGAGAATTAAAACTTTCGAGGAAGGGTCCCGTTTTTTGCGGCCTGCAGCGTCTTGTAGAGGAAACGCAAAACTGTCGCAACCGCCCAAAAACCCGATTCGTACGCATGTTCTAGAGAATTAAAACTGTCGCCGCCAGAAACGACGCGGCTTTAACGTACATTCAAGAGCCCCGGCGGCTGGTCAGCCGCCGGGCGTAGAATCATCGACGAGGGATGAAGTAGGCAACGAGACCGATGGTCATCAACCAGACATGGGTTGAACTGTCGACCGGGGTGTCATTTGGGAAAAGAGTACATGGTGTACATGGGCCGACTCTCCGGCCAGGGGAAGGGTCAAAGCCGGAATTGACTAGTGACTGTCCTGACTTCGTATTTAGTGGTGACGGTCGTCAATCTGACGAATCCAGACGTAAAAAATCGTTTCGCAGTGGGCTGAGTCTCAGATGCGCCAACGCATCGAAGCTTTTGATCTGTCGGCGCCGAGGCCGAGGTGACCCAGTTGCCGAGATTTCACTGCCCCAGCCTGATTTTTCGTAAATCATTGTCTGTGCTGGATTTTTGCAGGTTTAGAGATGGGCGAGTCTTGCGTCGGCAACTGGATCAATCCAGGGGCAGCGCCAACACTCATAGCGCTCTCCTCGTCAGTCATTCGACACCATTTAATGCTGCCGCGAACGCCTCGGGCGTGGGCGATTCTGGCCAGGTCGGAACACCTGCCGGCAGGCTAAGCCATGGCTGTTTGTGCTTGACCCAAATATGCGCAATGGGCATCAGGGTGGCGCGCGTCTCAAGCGTACCGGCCCTGATTACCCACATCCCCGGCGCCGCTGACGTGGTGTTGTAGAGACGGGTATGACAGACCTCGCATAGGTAGTGCTGGGCGCAAAGCCCGCCTTCTTCATAGCCGTATCGAACCGTCGGACCATGCAAGATCAACGCATCGCCGGGCACCAATGCATGCAAGGCAAAACTGCTGCTACTCCAGGCCTGGCAATGCAGGCAGTGGCAGGCGTAAACACCCACACTCAGGTCAATCGTTGAGCTATAGGCCACAGCGCCGCAGCGGCATCCACCGGCTAGTTTCATCAGTTGTTCTCGCTTAAGCGCCACTGCGCACGTGATAGGGAGGCGGGTTGCGCTAAAGCATGTACGATGCTCAATCTAATTAAAATAGATCAAACCTGCCTAGCAACTGATAGGAAATGTATGAACCTGCCGCACCTGCAATGGGAAACTCAACGGGTTTTTCTCGCCGTTCTTCGTACCGGTAGCCTGTCTGCTGCCGCTCGCGCGCTGGGTATCGCACAGGCCACAGCGCGCCGACGGATCGATGTGCTAGAGCGCAGCGTAGGAATGAGCCTGTTTGTGCGCTCGCCAGCAGGCTTGCTGCCCACCGATACCGCCAGGCAGTTGATCAAACATGCCGAATCCATGGCACTGGCCGCAGAAGCATTTTCACGGGCCGCCTCCGCGCAAGCCAACGACTTGAGCGGAACGGTAAGGGTCACCAGTAGCGAATTGCTGGGCGTCGAGGTGCTGCCTTCCATGCTGCGAGAGATACGCGACGCAGAGCCTCAGCTGACACTGGAACTCAGCGTGTCAAACCGCCTGGAAGACCTGGCCCTGCAGGAAGCCGACGTGGCCGTGCGCATACGCCGCCCTACCGAGGCGGCAGTGGTTGCCAGGCACGTGGGCGACCTGCGTATTGGCCTGTACGCCACGCAAGAGCTGCTGGCACGGTACGGTCATCCGCGCACAGCAGACGCGTTGGAAAAATGCCCCCTCATCGGCCCGGACCGCAATTTGATAGAAACAGCATTTCTCGAACAAAAAGGGTTTTTCCCGACGCAAGAACGCCCCTCCATTCGCACCGACCACCACCTGGTCCAGTTCGCAGCGCTGCGGGCGGGGTTGGGGATTGGTGTTTGCTCCAGTCAGCTGGCACGCCGCTATGGGTTGGTGAGGGTGCTGCACGAACAAGTCGACTTCCGCGTGGATATCTGGATAGCCATGCACCACGACCTGCGGCGGGTTAAGCGCATCGCGCTGGTGTTTGATTCGCTGGCTGAGTCACTTGCGCGTTTTTTGCAGGATGCGGAGTGAACGGACCTGCTGGGCAGAGTTAGCAGCAGACAATTGCGAAGCAACAATCGGAGCGTATGGCCAGTCATCGAATCGCATCATGAGCGCACCCCATCAAGGAGCCACCACTCATGCATGCCCCCCACGTTACGGTCGGGCCTCGCCGGCCGGTTACACCAGTCGCACGGCGAAGTGTTTTTCGCCGGCCCAAAAAAAGCCCGCCGAAGCGAGCTGTCCTCTCTGGGAGTCGTTACTGTTTCTGCGTGACGCGATCGCGATAGAGCGCCGAGTTCTGAGCGGTTTTTTCTACGAATTCGATGATAGGATCCGCGCCCCAAGCGTCTCCCTCATGCTCGTGAATTGCTTGGCGGAACCGCTTACCGACCAATTTACGAGTCGTTGGATGCAGATTTGCCCATTCGGAAGCTGGCTTCTTCTTAACCAATTTGTAGGCAGCAGTGAGCAGGAATGGCTTCTCTTGGGGCATCTCCAAGGCTTGCTCAATAAGCTTGGTTACGAGGTCATCAACTTGGGCGGCATCGAGAGATACCGATTGCACGCACTCTGGCCGTTCTTCAGAAAAAAAGACATGAGCTTCTTCAAACGTCAGCGACTCTTCGTCCGCGAAGTCGATGATTTCACGGGTGAGGCCCGGATGCGGGGATGGGATATGTCATGATCTTTCAGCATGGCCACGCTTACCGACACTTGGCCAATCGGTCACCATTATTCACAGCATACTGCGATCAAGCTTTACGGCTCCGTCCGATACCCTGAAGCATTCAAATACCCAACCATAGAATGCTACCTACACGTAGACCCACTACTCCTAGGCGACAAGTCGGCTCCTCGCTGCATAGGCTCTATGCAGGCGACTGGCAAAAGGCTCATTGCATATGTCGCCGTTGACCTCTAAAAGCAGATTGAACGATTATGCGGGATTTTTCCAATAGGCTTGGAGTACTCACGGCATGAACTAGAGTTCGTTAGCGCAATTTCTATCGCCGTCAGCCCAGCGCTTGATATCACTTATCTTCGGTGATCTGGTACCCACACTCAAGATATTCTTTGTTGTGTATAACCTGACCTGTGCTTTGTTCGCATCATGTCTTTCTATTTCAATTAGGGCGTTGTTAATCAACAGTCCTTCCGAAAGGAGCTTTTGATTGATCTCACCTTCACTGCGCTCATCGCTAAACTCGCTTAATACGATGACCGGCTTTCCTATATATGTCTCATATTCCAGGCATTGTCTTGCCATTAGTCTTAAGTCTCGATAAGTATCGGAGGGCGTCTTCTTGCTAGTGAAGCTGCCGTCATAAGATGAATGACTACTTTTTAATTCGCTGACGGTTATGGCGCACCCACTGATTGAGATAGAAAGGAATAGTATAGACAAGGCTAAATATTTCAATTTCAACTCCATTGTTCTGGTATAGGCCCTCCGCCGGGTAGGTATCAAATCATGCTTTTTTTCAGGCGGAATTGTGTTTTGGAAAATCAACAGTCGCCATGAGTCCACCTTCTGCAGATGTACTTAGCCATACGTTGCTGTTGTGCTGCAGTGCAACCGCTTTGACTATTGCGAGCCCCAGTCCGCTCCCGCTTTGCATTTGATTGGGGTCGCGAAAAAACCTATCGAAGACTCGCGCCCTTAATTCAAATGGAATGCCAGGCCCTGCATCTGAGACACGTAGCTGAGTAGATTTATCAAGTGATCGTACATCTACCTCAACCCGTCCGCCCTCAGGGCTGTACTTCACGGCATTTTCAATTAAGTTATCAATAAGCGACATAAGGCGTTCCCTGATGCCATTGATCCAGATTTCACCATCAGAGTAGAATTCAAGTTCAATCCTACGCTCAGCCGCTAGGGGGGCCAGTGCAGCCATTTGCTCTTGTATGAGCGTCGTCAGCGGCACAGCCTCCATAACAGTGTCGATGCGCACTTCGCTATGCATCAGCAGCAATAACTGATTGACGAGACGCGCAGCACGGCTATTGCTGCGAATAATCCCTGCAAGCAGTTCCCGTTGATTAGTGCTGCTTACATAGGACTGCAAAGCCTCAACATTGATTCGCATTGCAGCCAGGGGAGTACGCAGCTCATGAGCGGCATCTGCAATGAAAACCCGTTCCCTCTCAGAACTTTCTCGCACTCTGGCAAGAAATAGATTCGTCGCGTCCACCATTTGGCGAAGCTCTATCTGCTTTGGTCCTTCTTTTAAGGGAGAAAGATCTTCTAAAGTTCGCAAAGAAATTCCATTTACCACCTTGTTCCAAGGGCGCATTGCAATACGGACTGATAGCCATGCGGGAAAAAAAAGAAAAGGAATGCACACCAGCAGCGGCAATATATAGTATCCACGAGAGTTCAGATATATGAAGAAGTTCCAGCCTCCGGCAGGGGTAACAAGTGTTACCTCCGCGTCGGAATTCCCTGACTTGAGAGTACGGCTATTCCAGCTGCGGCCCTCACTCTGAATGCTCTGAATTTCTCCATACCTGGTATTTGTTACTCCTGTCGGAGCACCATCAGATGAATAAATTATCTTTCTATTCTTACGAACAATCAGGCTGATTGACAGTTTGGGATCTTCACCTCCGCCATAACCTTCCTGCAATGCTGCGCTGAACTTTTCCAGCACAGCGGTGAGATCCTGCGGGCGATCATCCATGCGATTAACTAATGTAAGAATGGTTTCGTAAGTATTGTTACCCGTGAGTATAGAGGGGCTACGCAAGTTCTCCCACAAAATGTAGGTCAGAAAAAGACACCAAAGCAGTGTAAGTAGTAGCATCTGGGCGAGCATAATTCGTCTTACAAGCGTTGGAGTTCTCAAGTTGAGCCAAAAATTTCGCATCAACCAATCCCTTTCTGAATTGTAACGGTATCAATGACATACCCCACACCCCGCACCGTTCGAACATAGCCTTCGCCGATTTTGCGACGCAAATTTCCCATATGCACATCCAGAGGATTACTCATATTTTCTTTCGCGCCGAATAGCCTTTCCTCCAGAAAACGTCGTGTAAGCACGCGGTCAGCGCGCATCATTAAAATTTCAAGCAGAGCGTATTCACTTGCCGTTAAATCAACATTACGTCCACTCACTGTCACGCGACGAGTCGGCATATGAAGAAATAATCCTCGAATTTCTATCACGTCATTTTGAAAACCGTAACTGCGTCGGGCCAGTGCTCTCACCCTGGCTAACAATTCGGCGAGAACAAATGGTTTTACCAGATAGTCGTCTGCACCCGCATCGAGCCCACACAGGCGATCTTGCAGAGTGCCTCTTGCAGTCAGGATGATGACGGGGATCCCCCTAAACTGCTGACGTAAGCATGCTACTAGGCTCATGCCATCACCGTCGGGCAGTCCGAGGTCGAGTAGCACAAGTTCTGGCACGCAGACATCGAGTTGATGCAACGCATCTACTTTTCGGCGAACCCATATGACATCTAACCCTTGATCTGCAAGTGCGATACGAACGCCATTGCCGAGATCCAGGTCGTCTTCGATTAGGAGAATTTTCACAATAGTTACGTTATCAAAAGTGAATGAAGAACGTCTGAAGAAAAAAACATATCAGGAAATCTATTTGTAGTGGTCTAATGATTCCGGACACTCATTTAGGCGAGAATGCTTGCCAGATAGAGGTGTCTCATGACCAAACAACGTCGTACCTTTTCACCAGAA
Source organism: Pseudomonas sp. EL_65y_Pfl1_R83 (assembly GCF_963970695.1). Taxonomy (NCBI): domain Bacteria; kingdom Pseudomonadati; phylum Pseudomonadota; class Gammaproteobacteria; order Pseudomonadales; family Pseudomonadaceae; genus Pseudomonas; species Pseudomonas sp. EL_65y_Pfl1_R83. Next base: position 153,494 of record NZ_CAXAQI010000017.1, read on the forward strand.
TTCAAACGCGAGGCTGCCGACCTCGTGCTCAAGCAAAACTACAGTTTCATCGAAGCCAGTCGCTCACTGAGCGTGGGTGAGTCGGCGCTGCGTCGTTGGGTCGACCAGCTTCAGCAAGAGCGCACCGGCGTCACGCCCCAGAGCAAGGCCCTGACACCAGAGCAGCAAAAAATCCAGGAGTTGGAAGCTCGGATTGCTCGCCTTGAGCGCGAGAAATCAATATTAAAATCTACCGCGCTCTTGATGTCGGAAGATCTCGAGCGTACGCGCTGATCAATCAGCTAAGCGTCCACGAGCCTGTTGACTGCTTGTGCGAGGCGTTTGAGGTCGCTCGCCCGGGGTACTTCGCGCATCGTCTAAGGCGGCGAACACCAAACGTTGAGCGACTCAGGCTGCGTAGCCGAGTGAACGAGTTGTTCACCCAGGGGCGAAGTGCTACGGGCAGTCGAAGCATCATGTTAATGATGCAAGAAGAAGGTGAGCAAATTGGACGGTTCAAGGTACGCAGGCTGATGCGCGAATTGAAACTGGCCAGCAAGCAACCTGGATCACACGCCTATAAAAAGGCGACAGTCGAGCGGCCTGATATACCAAATGTCTTGAACCGGGAGTTTGATGTCGAAGCGTCCAACCAGGTTTGGTGCGGCGACATCACCTACATCTGGGCACAGAGAAAATGGCACTACCTTGCGGTTGTTATGGATCTTTACGCCCGCCGAGTGGTGGGCTGGGCCTTATCCGCAAAACCGGATGCAGACCTAGTGGTCAAGGCGCTGGACGTGGCTTACGAGCAACGTGGAAAGCCTCAAGGGTTACTGTTTCACTCGGATCAAGGATCGCAGTACGGGAGCCGCCAATTTCGCCAACGGCTGTGGCGCTACCGCATGCGCCAGAGCATGAGCCGCCGAGGAAATTGCGGGGATAATGCGCCGATGGAGCGGGTATTTCGCAGCTTGAAAACAGAATGGATACCGACCTTGGGCTATCGAACTGCACAGGAAGCACAGCGCGATATCAGCCATTTTTTGATGCATCGGTACAACTGGATTCGACCGCATCAGTTCAACGGTGGGCTGGCGCCAACTCGGGCCGAGGAAAAACTTAACGTCGTGTCCGGGGTTAGTTGACCACTACAATCTGCCCAAGCGCCAAACTGATGCGGTTCACCAGAGATCTTCGTCAGCTCCTCGAATAGTTCCATATCCTCTTCCGAGGGCTCGTACTCGTCTCTTCCTATCATTCTCAGTACCCGGTCGAACGCAGATTCAAAGCGCACAGCATGCTGTCTGGCGCGCTTGAGTGCTAGCTTTCGACTATCAGTTTTGAGCGAGCGTCGAATCTCACGTTTGCCGTTAACCAACGGGCGAATGAGAACCGGGATCACGATCCGGAAATAATACGTTTGGTGGCGATTGAGAGAGAGGTAGCAAGGGTTGCGTTTCATTTTTGGCACCGAGTGATGCCCCACAAAAATGTCACACCTCAATGGCGCACCAGCCGGAAATGGCAGAGCCAGAAAGCACAAAGCCCCGAAAAACGGGGCTTTGTGTAGGAAGTGGTGGAGCCGGGGGGATTAAAGATCTATACATAACATATTGTTTTAAAAAGATTTATTTGAAGATTTATTATTAGGTGCCCCCATAAGTGCCCCCGTGCACGTATTTCCGATGAGCGGCTACATAAGGAGTTGAACTGGCGTCCTTAATTATCGTTTTGCGACCTGGCGAGGCCAGTCAACCACTGGGGAGCATCCAATAGAGTCGGTCGTGTACAGCATAACCTCGGTTATCTGGCCAGGAGGGTTTGAGACCAGCTCAGCACCGGGTGCTGGGTAGATGTCAGGTCATGCAGTTGGGTTTTTTCCGCGGTAGCGCACCATGGGCTCATCTAGGACGATTTGAGCTGAGGTGCGGTATGAGACACTCGATGGTTACCTGTCACAGCTGTGGCAAAGCGATGGTTCCGAGAGCGTCATATAGTCGTGGTTTCTGGGGCTATTCGCCTTCGTCCAATCATTGCCCCTTTTGCCTGAGTGAGAACTGGCACGGCGGAAATCCAGGGTTAGGAGCTCGGCTGTTCGCGTTGGTTGGCCTGGCTCTTGGTGTTCTGGCCTGCGTGTTGGTAGGAGCTCTTCTGTTCAAGGTGCAGTGGTGGCTTGGTGTCGAAGGACAGTGGCCTCTATTGACGCTGGGCACATGTGCTGTGTCGGTTAGCGCGGGATACCATTTCTACAACTGGTTTGTTGATTGCTGACCGGTGATCATGCTGTGGAAGGCAGCAATCGGCCAAAAGCGGTCCTTCGAAAGCGTCTACGGAATGAGGACCGGTTCGGGTGGCTGTTTTTGACATCTTGCATCATGATGACAGCAAGAGCAGTGTGATACCTTATGGCCATCACAAGGAGGTACACTGTGGATCTTGTCAATAATGGCTATTCCGGCCTAGCGACACCTATAAATCTAGGCCTTATAAATAACCAAAAGAAGTATTGGGCGTCTCATTTTCTTTCTGTAATTCAGTGCCTACGTTACCACGTTAATCTATCCTACCCATCTAGACGGTTTGAGAAGTTAGGAAACCCAGACTGGTGTTTAGCTGATTTACGTGCGGATGCGCCACCAAATTTTTTCTTTAATGCTAATCGATATCTGCAAAACTGGGGATTGCAGTACTTTATAGTTAATTTTTTAAATGGTTATCGCGGGAAGCCCTTGGTTGATGATTTAATATCAAGACTTCAAACCATATATGACGTGGAACGTCCTGACTGGCTTGTCAATAGATGCTTTTACATGTCTGGCAATGACTCGCAGCTCAGCTTCGAGCTCGCTAAAAAATTTGATAGTGTGTTCCCACAAAAAATACTCAATCATGTTCCGGACAAAGATAGAGTCATAAAAAATAGTGATATTTGCTTGGTTCTATCTGATGCTGTACAAGATCAAAAAGTGGGTATATTTGGTGAGGTAGAAGGTGTTCGGGGATACAAACTTTCAAATAGTGACTACTGGGACACGACTAAGTACTACTCTGTTTTTTCTCTGGGGGTGGTTACCGAAAAGGGCAATAACATATTTGCTCATGAGTATATATTTAATGGAGTGACTAGAATAGTTTATAAATTTCAAGCTGAGCATCATGTTGTTGCTGATTTTCAATACACGCTGTCGTGGTTTGAAAATATTTTCACGTACACTCCCCAGCATCGAACTAAATGTCGCGATGATGATTTTGATTATTTGCTTTCCATGCTGGAAAATAACTGGAGAACGCCGATCTCTCAAGTAATATTTTTACTGCGACAATTCATCGATAGCGACGATACGGTGACTGCATTCACAGGCTTAACCCCGATTATTACAAGTCTGCAAGCGAATTAATGTTATGCATGAATAAATCCATTTCCGAGGCTGGCCTGCAAAATCCACGGATATAGCCAGCTTAGAGAACTACCGGAATAGTGTACTTAATTGTCTTCACTACCTCGACCCGTCCTTATAGATTCGGCTATTGAGGCCTGTAGTGAGAGTCCGCTTTTGGCCGATCGTGTTGAAAAAGTCGGTCCTTCCAGGCTGCGTATGGACTGACTGCTGAAAATTCCTTTTTTTGCACGCATCTACGCTGCGGATTCCACGGCCATCCGGCCACCTATTCCATAAACATCCGGCCACTGATTCCAAGATGATCCGGCCACCCATTCCACGCTCATCCGGCCACCCTTAAGGCAGGCAGCAACGCAGGATTAATTC
>NZ_CAXAQI010000018.1:0-147091 GCF_963970695.1 Pseudomonas sp. EL_65y_Pfl1_R83
AGAAAGAAGCCGTGATCGGCAGATGCGCGCCTTGGAACGCAAGGCACGCAAACTGGGATTGCAGCTGGTTAAAGCGGCTTAAATTTTAAGAGCAAAAACAATGAGTTAATTTTTGTTTGATAAGAGCGGGTTTGCTCCCACATTGGGTTTTTTGTCAGGCTTTAGGTGCAGCGATGCCTTGGCCCATCTGCACCGGCGTACCTGCCACCAGCTCTTGCGCCCACTTCACCTGATCCGGCCCAAACAGCACAATCGCCGTCGACCCCAGTTTGAAGCGGCCCAGCTCCGCACCTTTTTCCAGGTGGATCGGCGCGCGCGCAGCTTCGTCATAACGGAAGGTTTTCAGCTCACGCTTCGGCGGCGTCACTAAGCCGGCCCACACGGTTTCAATGGACGCCACAATCATCGCGCCCACCAGAACCACGGCCATCGGGCCGCGTTCGGTGTCGAAAATGCAGGCAACACGTTCGTTACGTGCAAACAGCTCTGGTACGTTTTCGGCGGTGGTCTGGTTCACCGAGAAGATACGGCCCGGGATGTAGACCATCTCGCGCAGGGTACCGGCCAGTGGCATGTGCACCCGGTGATAGTCCTTTGGCGACAGGTAGATGGTGGCGAAATCGCCGCCCATGAACGGCGCCGCTACAGCGGCATCGCCGCCCAGCAACTCCAGCACGCTGAAGCTGTGGCCCTTGGCCTGGAACACGCGGCCATGTTCGATCGGGCCGAGCTGGCTGACCGCGCCATCGGCTGGGCTCAACACCGCGCCTGGGGTTTGATCCAGTGGGCGCGCGCCGTCTTTCAGTGCGCGGGTGAAGAAGGCGTTGAAGTGCTCGTAGGCGGTCACGTCTTCAACCAGCGCCTGGGACATGTCCACTTGATAGCGCTTGGCGAACCAGGTGGTGAAGGCATTCTTGAACCAGCGCACGCGGCACTCGGCGATGCAGCCGGCCAGGCGCGATAGCAAGTGGTGTGGCAGCAAGTACTGGCTGAGGATAAACAACTGCTTTTTCATAACTGTCCTTAAACCTTAAATCTCGACGGGGGTGTCGGGGTGGTTACCCCATTCGCCCCAGGAACCGGCATAACCTTTGACTCGCGTATAACCGAGTGCCTTGGCCACCAGGTAGGTGAAGCCAGAGCGGTGGTGAGTCTGGCAGTGGGTGATGATTTCTTTATCTTTGGTCAGTCCGAGGCCTTCGAGGATCTGCGGCATGTCGCGGCGGATACGCAGATTGCGTGTCGGGTCCATGCCAGCAGTCCATTCAAAGTTCACGGCACCGGGGATGTGCCCGCCTTTGGCGGCGAGGACTTTTTCACCGGAATATTCCAGCGGGCCGCGTGCGTCCCATATGCCCAGGTCGGCAGCACCCAGGCGACTTTGCAGGTATTCACGGGTGGCGGTGGGGCCTTCGTGCAGCGTCAGGCTGACCGGGCCGTCGACCGGGGCGGGTACATCGGTGGAGACCGGGCGTTCCTCTTCCAGCCAGGCCAGAAGGCCACCATCCAGGTAGTGGTATTTCTGATGGCCGATCACGTCGAGCATCCAGATGAACCGCCCGGCCCAGCCGCCGCCTTCATCGTCGTAGACCACGTAGGTCGCGTCCGGGGTGTGGCCCAGTTCGCCGAACAGCTTCTCCAGGTCCGCCTTGTTGGGCAGCAGGCCGGGTGCCGGCGCCTGGCCCAATTGGGTACGCTTGGGGTCAACGAAATGCGCGCCGGGGATATGCCCTTCGGCGTAGCGGGCGGCACTGGTGAGGTCCACCAGAATCAGGTGTTCGGCATCCAGTTGACCGAGCAGGTCGCTGGGTTCGATCACCAGCGGCAAGCCAGAGAAGTCAGGCATGTGAGGTCTCCTGGGCACAAATGTAGGCGATATAAAGAGGGCGATTGTAGCGCAAGCATCAGGCGCTGCGGTTGGTAAAGCAGAGCAGGGCTTTCTCGATGCATTGGGCGGTTTTGCCGAAGGCCTGCACGGTGGTTTCCGAGAACGGTCCGCCGCCCTGGTCGGCCACCATCAGCATCACCACCTTGCCATTGCAGCTCAAGGAGCGCAGTAGCAGGTGTTCACCGGTAAACAGGCGGCGCAGGATCGGTGGCAGCAAGGCTGAGAACTGGGCGTGGTTTTCAGGGTTGAGACGCACCTGCGCGGACTTTTCCAGCAGGCGCTGCAGCAGTGTGCTGTTGACCACGTCCAGGCTCAGGTTAGCGGCGTCCTTTGGCAGGCCGTCGACCTGATGCACGCGCAAAGTACTCTGGGCGCGATCAGTCATCAGCAGCATGACCCGTTGCATGCCACTGGCCACCAGGGCCTCCTTGGCGCAGGTGGTCAGGTGCATCGCGTTGGCAAAACGGCTCGGCTCTACCAGCAGTTCTGTACAACGTTTACGCCAGACGGCCAGCGACTCGGCGGTAGGCGGCGGTGCCGGCAGCAGGCCGCGATGAATCTTCTGCACATGCCAGGGCCAGATCAGTGACAGCGCCGGGTGCCACAGGTCGGGCATCAGCGTGCTGCGGGCGCTGGTCACGGCTTGTTGATGGACGTGTTGCTGTAACTCGCCCAGGGGTTGCTGCAGGTATAGCGCAGTGAGGAGCTGCCAGCGCTCGGTGTGCGGGCAGGTCCAGGACTCTTGCGCCGACATCGCCAAGCCGTTGGCCAGCAACACGGTATTGGCCGGCTGGTTCAGCCAGCGGCGCAGGTTGGGTTCGGCGTCGAGCAATTGCTGATGGTGCAGCGGGTCATCTTCGCGGGCGATATGCAACGCCTTGACCAGCAAGCGCTGTTCGCTCAATAGCAGCTTGTAGCCTTGGGAGACCCAAATCGGCAGGTGCCAGGCTTCGGTCAGGCCGACGCACAGGTCCAGCAGGCGCACGCCGAACAATTCCTGCTCGACCTGACGGGCTGGCTGGCCTTTGTGGATAACCCGCAGCTCCCATTCTTCCAGGAGCTTGGGGTAGGCGACCGCCATCGGCCACAGCGGCGATAGAAACAGCAGGCTGCCCCAGTGAATGTCCTGCCACAGTCGTGCCAGGCGGCTGCCAAACAAGCCGTTGGCTTGCTGCGAAGCGTGCTGGCTTATCAACAACAGTTGGCGCAGCGCCACGGGAATCTCGTTGGCGGGCACCGAAGGCAGGCGCGCCAACAGTTCCTCGGCGCGCTTGAGGCCCAGGCGGTTGAGTGCCACTTCGAGGTTTTCCGCCGGTTCCGCCAGGCTGCCATGGGTGTGGCTGTTGGCTTCGCGCATCACGCTGAGCACGAGGGCCGGGCTGTCTTGCATCAGCTCGGCAATATCTCGTAATGAGCTGCGGCTGTCGCGGATGCCTTTGCACACGCGGTCGTGGCTGGCCTGGGGAACAGGCAGCAGCACATCGTCCAGGCGCTTGATCCAAGCGGCGAGAGAAGTAGGTTTTGCAGTTGGGACTGTCGTTTCATTAGCCATGATTGGGGCGCGATCATCACTTGCGGTCAACACGCCCGGAGCGGGCCGAACTGGCTTTTCGCCTTAACGGGCTATAGTCTGGCGCAGTTTTGCCGATAAGAGGAACAAGAGTTTTCAGTTCCCCCCCAATATGTCCATGAACCCGACGGCGCAAGTACTCATCTCCTATGGCTAAAATTATCGGCATCATCGTCGTCATCGCAAGTGTGCTAGGTGGCTACGTCCTGTCCCACGGTAAAATTGCTGCGCTGATCCAGCCCTTCGAAGTGCTGATCATCGGTGGTGCGGCGTTCGGCGCATTCTTGCAGGCGAACCCTGGCTACATGACCATGCACGTGGTCAAGAAATCCCTGAGCATGTTCGGTTCGCGCTTCACCCACACCTTCTACCTGGAGGTATTGGGGCTGGTCTACGAGATCCTCAACAAAAGCCGCCGCGAAGGCATGATGGCCATCGAGGCCGACATCGAAGACGCCTCGGCCAGTCCGATTTTCGCCAAGTACCCGGCCGTGCTCAAAGATGAGCGCATGACCGCCTACATCTGTGACTACCTGCGCATCATGTCCTCCGGCAACATGGCCCCCCATGAGTTGGAAGGCCTGTTCGACATGGAATTGTTCAGCCTTAAAGAAGAGCTGGAGCATCCCTCTCACGCGGTGACAGGCATCGCCGACGGCATGCCGGGTTTTGGTATTGTTGCGGCGGTACTCGGTATTGTTGTGACCATGGCCTCCCTGGGCGAAGGCGACCAGGCAGCCATCGGTATGCACGTGGGTGCGGCGCTGGTAGGTACCTTCTTCGGTATTCTCGCGGCCTACGGCTTCTTCGGCCCGCTGGCCACCTCGCTGGCCCATGACGCCAAGGAAGAAATCAACCTGTACGAATCGATCAAAGCCAGCCTGGTAGCCTCCGCTTCCGGCGTGCCGCCCTCGCTGGCGGTGGAGTTCGGTCGCAAGGTGCTGTACCCGAAACATCGCCCAAGCTTCGCCGAGCTGGAACAAGCGGTTCGCGGTCGCTAAGCCATGGAAAACAGCCAGCCGATAATCATCAAGCGCGTCAAGCGCTTCGCTGCGGGGCACCATGGCGGTGCCTGGAAAATCGCTTTCGCCGACTTTGCGACGGCGATGATGGCGTTCTTTCTGGTGCTGTGGCTGATGTCCACTGCCACCCCCGAACAGAAAATCGCCATCGCCGGCTACTTCAAAGACCCGATTGGTTTCTCTGAAAGCGGCACGCCCTTCGTGATCGACCTGGGCGGTTCGCCGCAGTTGGCGCCTGAGCGCACCATTAACCCAGAGGTCAAGACCGAAGCGCCGCAGGAAAAAATCCCGATCGAGCGCGACACTGTCGAATCCATGGCTGAGCAGGTCGAGCAGGAACGCCTTGGGCTGTTGCTTCAAGAGTTGCAGACCAAGGTTGAGGAAAACCCGCAACTGCTGAAATTCAAGGATCAGATTTCGTTCGAAATCACGCCTGAAGGCCTGCGCATCCAGATCATCGACGCGGCCAACCGGCCGATGTTCGACTCCGGCAGCGCGCGCCTGAAGCCGTACTTTGAAGACATCCTGCTGGCCATGGCCGACACCATCAAAACGGTGCCGAACAAGATCAGCATCAGCGGCCACACCGACGCCAAGCCGTATGCGGTCCAGGGCGACTTCGGCAACTGGGAACTCTCGGCCAATCGCGCCAACGCTGCACGCCGCGTGTTGGTGGCCGGCAGCTACCCGGACCCGCAAGTGGCACGCGTGGTGGGTTTTGCCTCCTCGCAGCTGTTTGATCATCAAGACCCGTTAAACCCGTCCAACCGCCGTATCGATATCGTGGTGCTGACCAAAAAGGCCCAGCGTGCGATTGAAGGTGATCAGCCGCCGGCGCCGCAACCCACCCCAGGCGCAGGTGCGCCGGGTGAAGTACCGGCCGACCCGAACGCCATACCGCCAGGGCAGGAGCCGTTGCCGGCGCATGAGCTGCGTCAGAAGCTGAATTTGTTTGATGATGGTGGCGTGAAGGATCCTACGGTGCCTGGTACGGGTTCGTAGATGTCCACATACAACAAGGCCGCGATGATCGCGGCCTTGTTGTATCTACCTTCGGGGAGCAGTTTAGTGAGTGCTCTGCGGCAGACTCGCAATAATCGACCGATAGCTGTTCATCCGCTGCTGCTGCACACGGCCATCTTCCAGCGCCTTGAGCAGCGCACAGCCTGGCTCGCGGTCGTGTTTGCAGTCGCGGAAGCGGCAGGTGCCGATCAGGTCATTGAATTCGATGAAGCCCGCTTCCACGTCGCTGCGGCTGACGTGGCCGAGGCCGAATTCACGGATGCCTGGGGAGTCGATCAGCTCACCGCCGCCGGGGAAGTGAAACAACCGCGCGGTGGTGGTGGTGTGGGTGCCCTGGCCGGACAGTTCCGACAGCGGGCCCACGCGGGTGTCGACTTCCGGCAACAGGCTGTTGACCAGCGAGGATTTACCCACGCCCGACTGGCCAACGAACACGCTGATGTGCCCGTCCAACTGCTGTTGCAGTTGTTCCATGCCGTTACCGTGATGCGCCGAGACTTCCAGCACCGGGTAACCCAGCGTGCGGTAGACCGCCAGCAGCGCATTTAGCGCCGGGGCATTCTGCTCGTCGATCAGGTCGAATTTGTTCAGCAGCAACAGCGGGCGAATGCCGGCATGTTCGGCTGCTACCAGATAGCGGTCGATCAGGTTGGCATGCGGCTCAGGTAACGGCGCGAACACGATCACGATCATATCGACGTTGGCCGCTACCGGCTTGAGTTGACCACGGCTGTCGGGGCGGCGCAGTTCGGTGTTGCGCGGCAACTGGGCGACGATCACGCCGATGCCCTGGTTGCCGGCACGCCAGACCACTTTGTCGCCGGTGACCAGCGCAGGCAGGTTGGCGCGCAGGTGGCAGCGGGAGACCGAGCCTGCGAGTTCGCCTTCCAGCGCCTCGACTTCGACCTGCACACCAAAGTGCGCGATCACCAGGCCCGTCTGTTCGGGCCCCAGGTCGCCGCCCTCGAGCGCTTCTACGGCGGAGGATTCACGTTTGGCGGCGCGTGCGGCGCGCTCACCTTGAATCTTTTCGATGCGCCAGTTTTGGCGTCGATTGAGCTGGCGTTTGGCCATTGGTGTTCCGTGTCGATAATGCAAAGGTTTAGGTGAAACGGTCGCGAGTCTAGCACGGCCCTGCCTGCTAAACTGCGCAGCTACGCCAAGGTGCCAAGAGAATCAAGCCATGCAAAACCCACAGAACCTGATTTGGATCGATCTGGAAATGACCGGTCTGAACCCCGACACTGACGTCATCATCGAGATGGCGACCATTGTCACCGACAGCAACCTCAACACCTTGGCCGAAGGTCCGGTGATCGCCATCCACCACAGCGATGCCGTATTGGCCACCATGGATGAGTGGAACACCCGCACTCACGGCAACTCTGGCCTGACCCAGCGCGTGCGCGACAGCCGCATCAGCATGGCCGAAGCCGAAGCTGAAACCATCGCCTTCCTGGAAAAATGGGTGCCGAAGGGCAAGTCGCCGATCTGCGGCAATAGCATCTGCCAGGATCGTCGCTTCCTCTACACGCACATGAAGGCGCTGGAGAGTTACTTCCACTACCGCAACCTGGATGTGTCGACGCTTAAAGAGCTGGCTGCGCGCTGGGCGCCGGAAGTCAAAGACAGCTTCCATAAAGGCAGCACCCACTTGGCGCTGGATGATATTCGCGAGTCGATTGCCGAGTTGCAGCATTACCGTCAGCATTTCATCAAGGCTTGAGTCTGTGGCGCCTGGTCCTGCGATAGGGTCGACTCGGTCTTTCGACTAGTGCCCCCTTTTGGTGCCACCACCAAATGATTAGACTGCCGGCCTAATCGCAAGGATCGCCACCATGCTGCTGATGCTCTACCTCATCGCCATCACCGCCGAAGCCATGACCGGTGCCCTGTCCGCCGGCCGGCGTGGCATGGATTGGTTTGGCGTGGTGCTGATCGCCTGTGTAACGGCGTTGGGCGGTGGCTCGGTGCGCGACGTGTTGCTAGGCCATTATCCGCTGACCTGGGTCAAGCACCCGGAATACCTGGTGCTGACCTCCATCGCGGCGTTAGTGACGATTTTTATTGCGCCGCTGATGCGCCACCTACGCTCGTTGTTCCTGGCGCTGGACGCCGTCGGCCTGGTGGCGTTCACGTTGATCGGTTGTATGACCGCCTTGGAAATGGGCCACGGCATGCTGGTCGCGTCGGTCAGCGGCGTGATTACAGGCGTGTTCGGTGGCATCCTGCGGGACATCTTCTGCAACGACATTCCGTTGATTTTCCGCCGCGAGTTGTACGCCAGCGTGTCGTTCCTCGCCGCCTGGTTTTACCTGCTGTGCCTTTATCTGGAGCTGCCCAGCGAACAGGCAATACTCCTGACCCTGTTCAGCGGCTTTCTATTGCGCCTGCTGGCGATCCGTTTTCACTGGGAAATGCCCAAGTTCGTCTACAACGACGACGTGCACTAGCGGGTGGCGTGCTGGTTCAGCGCCCATTCCACATGCTCGCGCACCAGCTCCGACGGGTAGTCCCGCCGCGCCTTAAGGGCTTCCAGTACCGGAATGCTCGACGGCGCGTTGCCCAGGCCCACCGCGAGGTTGCGCAGCCAGCGCTCATAACCGGCGCGACGTAGCGGCGAGCCTTCGGTGCTGCTGAGGAATTTATCCTCGTCCCACATAAACAGCTCGGCCAGTTCTGCGTTATCCAGGTTGTGGCGTGGCTTGAAATCGCTTTCTGCGGTGGCGCGGGCGAAACGATTCCATGGGCAAACGATCTGACAGTCATCGCAGCCGAACACTCGGTTGCCGATCAATGGGCGCAAGTCTTCAGGAATGGCGCTTTTGAGCTCGATGGTCAGGTAGGAAATACAACGCCGCGCGTCCAGCACATAGGGGCCGACAAAGGCGTTGGTGGGGCAGATGTCCAGGCACGCGGTGCAGCGCCCGCAGTGTTCGGTGCTGTGAGGGGCGTCAACCGGTAGCGGCAGGTCGACAAACAGCTCACTCAGGAAGAAGTAGCTGCCGGCCTTGCGATTGAGCACCAGGGTGTTTTTGCCGATCCAGCCCAGGCCAGCTTGCTCGGCGATGGCTTTTTCCAGCACCGGCGCGCTGTCGACAAAGGCACGGAAACCGAAGGGGCCGATCTGCGCCTGGATGCGGTCAGCCAATTGCTGCACGCGCTTGCGAATCAGTTTGTGGTAGTCGCGGCCCAGGGCGTAGCGCGAGATGTAGGCTTTTTCTGGCTGGGCCAGCAGTTGAGCCATCTGCGTATCGCCTGGCAGGTAATCCATGCGCAGCGAGACGACGCGCAACGTGCCCGGCACCAACTCCTCGGGGTGGGAGCGTTTGCTGCCGTGGGCGCCCATGTATTCCATCTCGCCGTGGTAGCCCGCGTCGAGCCAGCGTTGCAGGTGCTGCTCATGCTCGGCCAGGTCCAGGCCGCTGATGCCGACTTGTTGAAAGCCCAGCTCGCGGCCCCAGTCTTTGATTGATTGGGCGAGGGCGGGCAGATCGGAGGTAATGGCGGGCATGAGACACGGGAAACCACAGGTTAGATAGGTATAATTCTGCCAGACATCGGAGCTTGAAGACGCATGCCGCAGACAAAACACGCAATAACCGACGTACAGACCCTGTTGCCCGGCCATTTGCCGCAACTGGCTGCGCGCTCCCCGGACGCCCATAAAGGTCAGTTCGGCCACCTGCTGGTCATTGGCGGTGACCGCGGCTTTGGCGGCGCTGCGCTGTTGAGCGCCGAAAGTGCCTTGCGCAGTGGCGCCGGCATGGTGTCCCTGGCAACGCGCCTGGAGCATGTGCCTGCTGCGTTGGCGCGTTTGCCGGAAGTCATGACCGTGGGGGTCAGCTCGGCTAATCAATTAATGGGCTTGCTGGAAAAGATCTCGGTCATCGTGATCGGGCCAGGGCTCGGAGACGCCTCCTGGGGCAAAAGCCTGCTTTCTGCTGCCGCAAACGCTAAGCAGCCGCAGGTCTGGGACGCCGACGCCTTGAATCAACTCGCCACCGGCACGGTGGCTCTGCCGGCCAACTGCGTGATCACCCCGCATCCAGGGGAGGCCGCGCGCTTGTTGGGCATTTCGACAGCCGAGGTCCAGGCCGATCGCCTTAAGGTGGCGCGCGCGTTGAGCCAGACATTCAACGCAGTGACTATCCTCAAGGGTGCTGGCAGTTTGATTGCCGGCCCAGACGGACGTGTTTCGCGATGTGACCAAGGCCACCCGGCGATGGCAACGGCAGGGCTCGGCGATGTGTTGGCCGGCCTGGTGGGCGCACTGCTGGCCCAGGGCATTCATGCCTATGAAGCAAGCTGCCTGGCCGTCTGGTTGCACGCCACGGCGGGGGACCGTCAGGGTACTTTTGGACGAGGGCTGGCTGCGAGCGATCTGATACCCGCCATTCGTCAATTGTTGGAGGAACAGTCGCCGTGCCTGAAGTAATTCTTTTCCTGGCCGATGAAGACGCCATGGTTGCCTTCGGTCAGCGCATCGCCCAGGTCACGGCCGGTGCCGGGCTGATCTTCCTTGAAGGTGACTTGGGGGCGGGCAAGACCACGTTGTCGCGGGGGATTATTCGTGGTTTGGGTCATGCGGGGGCGGTGAAGAGTCCGACGTTCACCCTGGTCGAGCCCTATGAGATCGGTGCAGTACGCGCCTTCCACTTCGACCTCTATCGCCTGGTAGACCCCGAAGAGCTGGAGTACATGGGCATCCGTGATTACTTCGATGAAGATGCGTTGTGCCTCATTGAGTGGCCAGATAAAGGCACAGGCTTTTTGCCAAAGCCGGACCTGACCATTACCATTACGCCGCATGAGCACGGACGTCAGTTGAAGTTGTTGCCCCAGAGCGCGCGCGGCCAGTCGTGGTGCGCCGCTTTGGCATTGGAATTCAAATAATTGGTGGGGTTAGGTATGCGCTTTCGCGCGTTGGTTGCTGTCGTGGGGGTGTTGCTTGCGGCAATGACTGTCAATGCTCTGGCTGCTTCACAGGTGAAAAGTGTTCGCCTGTGGCGAGCGCCGGATAACACGCGACTGGTGTTCGACCTGTCTGGCCCGGTCCAGCACAGCGTCTTTACTCTCACGTCTCCTGATCGCCTGGTGATCGACATCAACGGCGCGACCCTGGCCGCGCCGTTGAAGGTATCCACTGCCAACACCCCGATTACCTCTATACGCTCGGCCCAGCGCACGCCCACTGACCTGCGCGTGGTGATCGACCTGAAAAAGGTTGTAACGCCGAAAAGCTTCTCGCTGACGCCAAACGCCCAATATGGCAACCGGCTGGTGGTCGACCTGTTCGATAACGCCGCCGATGCCGCGCCGCCGCCGGCCCCAACGCCAAGCGTGGCAACGGTGCCGGCAGTCCCGGTGAGTCCGTCGCAACCCCAGGTCAAGCTGCCACCGCCGCCACCGGCCCCGGCAGGCAAGCGCGACATTATTGTAGTGATCGACGCCGGCCACGGCGGTGAAGACCCAGGTGCTTCCGGTTCGCGCGGCCAGCACGAGAAAGACGTGGTATTGGCCATCGCCCGTGAGCTGCAGCGCCAGGTCAATGGCATGAAAGGCTACCGCGCCGAGCTGACCCGTACCGGCGACTACTTCATTCCGTTACGCGGCCGAACTGAAATCGCCCGTAAGAAAGGCGCCGACCTGTTTGTGTCGATTCACGCCGACGCCGCGCCCTCGAGCGCTGCATTCGGTGCTTCGGTGTTTGCCCTGTCGGATCGCGGCGCTACGTCCGAGACCGCGCGTTGGTTGGCCGACAGTGAAAACCGTTCCGACTTGATCGGCGGCGCCGGCAACGTGTCCCTCGATGACAAGGACAAAATGCTCGCGGGGGTGCTGCTCGACCTGTCGATGACGGCTTCGCTGACCTCCAGCTTGAACGTCGGCCAGAAGGTCTTGAGCAATATCGGTCGAGTCACTTCGCTGCACAAGCATCGTGTGGAGCAAGCAGGATTTATGGTGTTGAAGTCGCCGGACATCCCGTCGATCCTGGTAGAAACCGGGTTCATCTCCAATGCCAAGGAAGCCTCGAAGCTGGCCAGCGCCAGCCACCAGCAGGCCCTGTCGCGCTCCATCAGCGCCGGTATTCGCCAGTTCTTCCAGCAGAACCCACCGCCGGGCACTTACATCGCCTGGCTGCGTGACTCGGGGAAAATCGCCCAAGGCCCGCGTGACCATCGCGTGCAGCCGGGCGATACTCTGGCCATGCTGGCGGTGCGTTTTCAAGTGTCGGCCGCTACCTTGCGCAGTGCTAACAAACTGAAGACGGATGAGTTGAAAGTCGGCCAGGTGTTGACCATCCCTGGCACTGAATTGGCGGCGCAGTAATGAGTGAGTCCACCCTGAACAGCGGCTCGCGCATTGAGCTGCTGAGCCCGCGCCTTGCTAACCAGATCGCTGCGGGCGAGGTTGTTGAGCGCCCGGCGTCGGTGATCAAGGAGCTGCTGGAAAACAGTATCGACTCAGGTGCCAAGCGCATTGATGTCGATGTGGAGCAGGGCGGCGTCAAGCTGCTGCGCGTACGTGACGATGGCAGCGGCATCTCCTCCGATGACCTGCCGCTGGCCCTGGCCCGTCATGCCACCAGCAAGATTCGCGACCTGGAAGACCTTGAGCGCGTGATGAGCCTAGGCTTTCGCGGTGAGGCCCTGGCCTCGATCAGCTCCGTAGCGCGCCTGACCCTGACTTCGCGCACCCGTGACGCCGACCAAGCCTGGCAGGTGGAAACCGAAGGCCGCGACATGGCGCCTCGGGTTCAGCCGGCAGCCCATCCGGTCGGTACATCGGTAGAGGTGCGCGACCTGTTCTTCAATACCCCGGCGCGGCGCAAATTCCTCAAGGCCGAAAAAACCGAATTCGATCACCTGCAAGAAGTCATCAAGCGTCTGGCCCTGGCCCGTTTCGACGTGGCTTTCCACCTGCGCCACAACGGTAAGACCATCCTCAGCCTGCATGAAGCCCATGATGACGCCGCGCGCGCGCGCCGGGTGTCGGCGATTTGTGGCGCGGGTTTCCTGGAGCAGGCGCTGCCGATTGAAATCGAGCGTAATGGCCTGCGGCTTTGGGGCTGGGTCGGTTTGCCGACCTTCTCCCGCAGTCAGGCGGACTTGCAGTACTTCTTTGTGAACGGCCGCGCTGTGCGCGACAAACTGGTGGCCCACGCGGTGCGTCAGGCTTACCGCGACGTGTTGTTCAATGGGCGGCACCCGACGTTCGTGCTGTTCTTCGAGGTCGACCCATCGGTGGTGGACGTCAATGTGCACCCGACCAAACACGAAGTGCGCTTCCGTGATGGGCGCATGGTGCATGACTTCCTCTACGGCACCTTGCACCGCACCTTGGGTGATGTGCGTCCGGATGATCAACTGTCGGCACCGATTGTGACGGCGATGGTCCGCCCGAGCGGCCCGGAAGCGGGTGAGTTCGGCCCTCAGGGCGAAATGAGCCTGGCGGCAAACCTGCTGCAATCGCCACAGCCGCAGCCGTCGTACACCACGCCGGGTTCTGGCTCGGGTGCGGGTTACCAGTACCAATACACGCCACGCCCGCAGTCGGCAGTGCCAGTGGCCGAGGCCCAGGCGGCATATCGCGAGTTTTTCGCGCCGCTGCCCGGGGCCGAGCCTGGCGCTGCTGTGGCCTTGCCGGAGGGTGGCGGTGATATTCCGCCGCTGGGTTATGCATTGGCGCAGCTCAAGGGCATCTACATTCTTTCGGAAAACGCCCACGGCCTGGTGCTGGTGGACATGCATGCCGCCCACGAGCGGATCATGTACGAGCGCCTGAAGATTGCCATGGCCAGCGAAGGCCTCAGCGGCCAGCCGTTGCTGGTGCCGGAATCCCTTGCGGTCAGCCAGCGTGAGGCAGATTGTGCCGAAGAGCACCATGCTGTGTTCCAGAAGCTTGGCTTTGAATTGCAACGACTGGGGCCGGAAACCCTGGCCATCCGCCAGATTCCCGCGTTACTCAAGCAGGCCGAGGCTAACCGTTTGGTCGCCGACGTACTGGCAGACCTGATGGAATACGGCACCAGCGACCGCATCCAGGCGCACATCAACGAACTGCTCGGCACCATGGCCTGCCACGGCGCCATCCGCGCCAACCGCCGCCTGGCCCTGCCGGAAATGAACGGCCTGCTGCGCGATATGGAGAACACCGAGCGCAGCGGTCAATGCAACCATGGCCGACCGACCTGGACCCAGATGGGACTGGACGATCTGGACAAACTGTTCTTGCGCGGCCGTTGATGAGTGCCTTGCCCCCCGCGATCTTCCTGATGGGCCCAACGGCCGCCGGCAAGACCGACCTGGCCATCGAGCTGACCAAGGTGCTGCCGTGCGAGCTGATCAGTGTCGACTCTGCCCTGGTTTACCGGGACATGGATATTGGCACCGCGAAGCCTTCCAAAGCGCTATTGGCTGAGTATCCGCATGGTTTGATCGATATCATTGATCCCTCCGAGAGCTACTCGGCGGCGGATTTCCGTACCGACGCCCTGGCGGCCATGGCCGAAATCACCGCACGCGGCAATATTCCGCTGCTGGTAGGTGGCACGATGCTCTATTACAAGGCTTTGCAGGAAGGCCTGGCGGACATGCCGCCCGCCGACGTCTTGGTGCGCGCCGAGCTTGAGGAAGAGGCTGTACGCCTTGGCTGGCAAGCCCTGCACGAGCAGTTGGCGGTCGTGGACCCGGTATCTGCTGCACGCATCCACCCCAATGACCCCCAGCGCCTCACGCGTGCCTTGGAAGTCTGGCGTGTCAGCGGCCAGACCATGACTGAACATCGGCTGAAACAAAGTGCGCAAAGTGCTGACGCAGGCGCATCTGGACAGCCACAATTACCCTATACTGTGGCGAATCTGGCCATCGCTCCGGCAAATCGCCAGGTGCTGCATGATCGAATTGCACAAAGATTCACAATTATGTTGGAACAGGGGTTTGTCGACGAGGTCGTAGCACTGCGTTCCAGAGGTGACCTGCATCCAGGGTTGCCTTCGATACGTGCTGTGGGCTATCGCCAAGTCTGGGATCATCTGGATGGCAAGCTGACGTCAGCCGAAATGCAGGAGCGCGGCATCATTGCCACGCGCCAATTGGCGAAACGCCAGTTCACCTGGTTGCGCAGCTGGAGCGACTTGCACTGGCTGGACAGCCTGGACAGCGACAATCTGTCACGCGCCTTGAAATACTTGGGAACGGTCTCCATATTGAGCTGAGTCCTTGCAATAGCCGTCTATCCTTGGGGGTGTGACGGCCATAAGTTATCTATTTTCCGATTTTTTATTATTGATCCTTAAAGGAGTGCGGCACATGTCAAAAGGGCATTCGCTACAAGACCCTTACTTGAATACTTTACGTAAAGAGAAAGTGGGTGTTTCCATCTATCTGGTCAACGGTATCAAGCTTCAAGGCACGATCGAGTCGTTTGACCAGTTCGTGATCCTGCTGAAAAACACCGTCAGCCAGATGGTCTACAAGCACGCTATCTCGACAGTCGTCCCTGTTCGTCCAATCCGTCTGCCTAGCGCAGCAGGTGAAGATGCAGTTGACGCTGAGCCAGGTAACGCCTGATAGGAGTCTCCTTTGTTCTTTGAGCGCCACGGTGGTGGTGAGCGAGTAATCCTCGTTCACTTGGATGGACAGGACCCTGAGGCGCGCGAAGATCCGCAGGAGTTTCAGGAGTTGGCAAATTCGGCCGGCGCCGAGACCGTTGCGTTTTTTAACGTGCCGCGTCATCGGCCAACCGCCAAATACCTGATCGGCAGCGGCAAGGTCGAGGAGCTTCGCGACTTGGTCCACGCTGAAGAAGCTGATCTGGTGATCTTCAATCACGTCCTCACGCCCAGTCAGGAACGTAACCTCGAACGTGTTTTCGAGTGTCGCGTGATCGACCGTACCGGTCTGATTCTGGATATTTTCGCTCAGCGCGCCCGTACCCATGAAGGCAAGCTCCAGGTTGAACTGGCCCAGCTTGACCACATGAGTACCCGGCTGGTTCGCGGCTGGACTCACCTTGAGCGTCAAGGTGGCGGTATCGGCATGCGTGGCCCTGGTGAGACCCAGCTCGAAACCGACCGACGTCTGCTGCGGGTTCGCCTGCGCCAGATCAAGGGTCGCCTCGAGAAGGTGCGCAGCCAGCGCGAGCAATCGCGACGTGGCCGTTCCCGTGCGGATATCCCTACCGTGTCCCTGGTGGGCTATACCAACGCCGGCAAATCCACACTCTTCAATAACGTGACGAAATCGGACGTGTACGCGGCCGACCAACTGTTCGCGACCCTCGACCCGACCTTGCGCCGTCTGGATCTGGACGACCTGGGGCCGATTGTCCTGGCCGATACCGTGGGTTTCATTCGTCACCTGCCGCACAAGCTGGTCGAGGCATTTCGGTCTACGCTCGAAGAGTCGAGCAATTCCGACCTGCTGTTGCATGTGATTGATGCGGCTGAACCGGATCGCATGTTGCAGATTGAACAGGTGATGCTGGTGCTGGGCGAGATTGGTGCCCAGGACTTGCCGATCCTCGAGGTCTATAACAAACTCGATTTGCTTGAAGGGGTTGAGCCACAAATCCAGCGCGACGAGAACGGCAAGCCCCAGCGGGTCTGGCTATCGGCGCGTGATGGCAGTGGTCTTGAGTTGCTTGAACAAGCCATTGCCGAATTGCTCGGCGGCGATTTGTTCGTTGGCACCTTGCGCTTGCCGCAGCGTTTTGCTCGACTGCGTGCACAGTTTTTCGAATTGGGCGCGGTACAGAAAGAAGAACACGACGAAGAGGGGGTCAGCTTGCTGGCCGTTCGATTGCCGCGCTCGGAGCTGAATCGGCTGGTCAGCCGTGAAGGCGCTATACCGGCAGAGTTCATCGAACAACACACTTTGCAATAAAAGCCTCCCAAAGCGGTTGTGCCGCGGTGGCAGGCATTCTGTAGCATTGGTCGGCGCGCCGTGGGTGCGTCTTTGCTTTATCAGATGGAGAGCGCTATGGCTTGGAATGAGCCGGGTGGCAACTCGAATAATCAGGATCCTTGGGGTGGTAAACGCCGCAATAATGGCGACCGCAAAGGGCCACCAGATCTCGACGAGGCCTTCCGAAAGCTGCAGGAAAGCCTGAATGGGTTGTTCGGTGGTGGGAAAAAACGTGGTGGTGACGACGGCGGTCGCACAAGCAAGGGCGGTGGCTATGGCCTGCTTGGCCTGGGTCTTGTCGTGCTGGCGGCCGTATGGCTGTACAGCGCCGTTTACGTGGTGGACGAGCAGGAGCAAGCCGTGGTGTTGCGCTTCGGCAAGTACTACGAAACCGTCGGTCCGGGCCTGAACATCTACTTCCCGCCGATCGATAAGAAGTACATGGAGAATGTCACGCGTGAGCGTGCCTACACCAAGCAGGGCCAGATGCTGACCGAAGACGAGAACATCGTCGAAGTGCCGCTGACCGTGCAGTACAAGATCAGCAACCTGCAGGACTACGTGCTGAACGTTGACCAGCCGGAAATCAGCCTGCAACACGCAACTGAAAGCGCCCTGCGCCACGTGGTGGGTTCTACCGCCATGGACCAGGTGCTTACCGAAGGTCGTGAGTTGATGGCCAGCGAAATCAAGGAGCGCCTGCAACGGTTCCTCGATACCTATCGCACCGGTATTACCGTCACCCAGGTCAACGTACAGAACGCAGCCGCGCCGCGCGAAGTGCAGGAAGCCTTTGATGATGTGATCCGTGCCCGTGAAGACGAGCAGCGTTCGCGCAACCAGGCTGAAACCTACGCCAACGGCGTCGTGCCGGAAGCCCGTGGTCAGGCCCAGCGTATCCTTGAGGATGCCAATGGTTACCGCGACGAAGTGGTCTCCCGTGCCAAGGGTGAGGCGGATCGCTTTACCAAACTGGTCGCCGAGTACCGCAAGGCGCCGGAAGTTACGCGTGAGCGTCTGTACCTGGACACCATGCAGGAAGTCTTCAGCAACACCAGCAAGGTTCTCGTGACTGGCAGCAAAGGCGGGCAGAACAACCTGCTCTACCTGCCGCTGGACAAGATGATCGAAGGTGGTCGTAGCAGCACCGGCGCACCGTCCACCGGTTCCAATGCCGCTGCCAACGAAGCGAGCGCCCGTGCGGCCGCTGACTTGTCTCAACAGCAAACACGTACCAGGGAGAGTCGTTGATGAGCAATAAATCGCTGACCGCCCTGATTGTGGGCGTCGTCGTGGTCATCGCTGCCTGGAACTGCTTCTACATCGTGGCTCAGACCGAGCGTGCGGTGCTGCTGCAATTCGGTCGCGTGGTCCAGGCGGATGTCCAGCCGGGCTTGCATGTGAAAGTTCCCTACGTCAACCAGGTGCGTAAGTTTGACGCCCGCCTGATGACCCTGGATGCTCCGACACAGCGCTTCCTGACCCTGGAAAAGAAAGCCGTGATGGTTGACGCCTACGCCAAGTGGCGCGTCAAGGATGCCGAGCGCTTCTACACTGCGACCTCCGGCCTCAAGCAGATTGCTGACGAGCGTTTGTCGCGCCGTCTGGAGTCGGGCCTGCGTGACCAGTTTGGTAAGCGCACCCTGCACGAGGTGGTATCCGGTGAGCGTGATGCGCTGATGGCTGACATCACGCGTTCGCTGAACACGATGGCGGAAAAAGAGCTGGGCATCGAAGTGGTTGATGTTCGGGTCAAGGCTATCGACCTGCCGAAGGAAGTGAATCGCAGCGTGTTCGAGCGTATGAGCACCGAGCGTGAGCGTGAAGCCCGTGAGCACCGCGCCAAGGGTAACGAGTTGGCGGAAGGTATCCGTGCGGATGCCGATCGTCAGCGCCGTGTACTGTTGGCCGAAGCCTATCGCGAGTCTGAAGAGGCCCGTGGTGATGGTGATGCCCAAGCTGCTTCGATCTACGCCAAGGCCTACGGCCAGGACCAGGAGTTCTACGCGTTCTACCGTAGCCTGCGTGCCTACCGTGAAAGCTTCGCGAACAAAACCGACGTCATGGTGCTGGACCCAAGCAGCGACTTCTTCCGCTACCTGGAAAAGTCCAAGTAACCAGCCTGTGATTCTGTAGGTGTCACTCCCGTCGGGCGGCTAAAACGCCTGGCGGGGTGATCCTTTCAGAAAACGGGTGTATGATGCGGCAGCCGGGAAATTCCCGGCTTTTTTGCGTCTGCATGTTTGATTCGGCAGGCGTTACAGGTTTTTCGAGGAAAGTGCCCGACGAGGCCGGTGATAGGTCGTTCGTCACGTCGTTCTTGCGCGTGGTTTATGCAAGGGGCGGGTATTTTCTGCTCTACTCAAGGCTCGGCCGAGGGCTGGCCGCCCGGATCATAGGGGAATGGCGTAATGGCAACGGTAGACCGCTGGCTGCTGCCAGATGGCATCGAAGAAGTACTGCCACCGGAGGCTGCGCGCATTGAAGTAGCGCGTCGCCAGGTGTTGGATCTGTTCCAGAGCTGGGGTTACGAGTTTGTCGTGACCCCCCATATCGAGTACCTGGAATCCCTGCTGACCGGCGCGGGCCAGGACCTGGATCTGCGCACCTTCAAAGTCATCGACCCGCAATCGGGCCGGCAAATGGGCTTTCGTGCCGACATCACGCCGCAAGTGGCGCGCATTGATGCACACACCCTGCGTCGCGAAGGCCCTAGCCGCCTGTGCTATGCCGGCAGCGTGCTGCATGCGCAACCGCGTGCACTGTCGTCTTCGCGCAGCCCGATCCAATTGGGTGCCGAGTTGTACGGCGATGCCAGCCCGAGCAGCGACGTTGAGGTGATCAGCTTGATGCTGGCCATGCTGCAATTGGCTGAAGTACCTGATGTCCACATGGACTTGGGCCACGTGGGTATCTACCGTGGCCTGGCCCGCGCAGCCGGTTTGTCCGGTGAAGTGGAACAACAGTTGTTCGATGCCCTGCAACGCAAGGCCATCGATGAAGTGATTGCCCTGACCGCTGGCGTGCCTGCCGATCTGGCCGACATGCTGCGTGCGCTGGTGAACCTGTGCGGCGGCCGTGAAGTGCTGGTGGCTGCGCGTGAGCGCCTGGCCAATGCGCCGGCACCAGTACTGGCTGCGCTGGACGATGTGCTGGCGATTGCCGAGCAGTTGTCGGCACGGTTCCCGCAGCTGCCGCTGTATTTTGACCTGGGTGAGTTGCGCGGCTATCACTACCACACCGGTGTGGTGTTCGCGGTGTTTGTACCAGGCGTCGGCCAAGCCATCGCCCAAGGCGGTCGTTATGACGATATCGGCGCCGATTTTGGCCGTGCGCGTCCGGCCACCGGCTTTTCCACCGATTTGAAAACCCTGGTGACCCTGGGGCGTGCTGAGGTCGAGCTGCCGTCTGGTGGCATCTGGATGCCCGACAGTACGGACGCAGCACTCTGGCAGCAGGTTTGCCAGTTGCGCAGTGAAGGTCAGCGCGTTGTCCAGGCCTTGCCTGGTCAGCCATTGGCCGCCGCCCGTGAAGCGGACTGCGACCGGCAATTGATTCTGCAGAACGGGCTTTGGCAAGTATCGCCACTGGCTTCTTGAGTTTTCCTGCCGGCCATCGCCGGCACCAAGTTTGCGCGAATGAGGACAAGTGTTATGGGTAAGAATGTCGTAGTCCTGGGCACCCAATGGGGTGATGAGGGCAAAGGCAAGATCGTTGATCTGCTGACCGAACATGCTGCCGCCGTAGTGCGCTACCAAGGTGGCCACAACGCTGGCCACACCCTGGTCATCGATGGCGAAAAAACCGTTTTGCACCTGATCCCGTCGGGAGTGCTGCGCGAAGGCGTGCAGTGCCTGATCGGCAACGGCGTGGTGGTTGCACCTGACGCCCTGTTGCGCGAGATCACCAAGCTGGAAGAGAAAGGCGTACCGGTGCGCGAGCGCCTGCGTATCAGCCCGTCCTGCCCGCTGATCCTGTCCTTCCACGTAGCGCTGGACCAGGCCCGTGAAAAGGCCCGTGGCGAGCTGAAGATCGGTACTACTGGTCGCGGCATCGGCCCTGCGTATGAAGACAAGGTGGCTCGTCGTGGCCTGCGTGTTGGCGACCTGCTGAACATGCCGCGCTTCGAAGACAAGCTGCGTGAACTGGTGGATTACCACAACTTCATGCTGGTGGGTTACTACAAAGAGGCGGCCATCGAGTTTGAAAAGACCTTGGCCGAGTGCAAGGAATACGCTGAGCTGCTCAAGCCGCTGATGCTGGACGTGACGGCTGAGTTGCACGATCTGCGTCGCGCTGGCAAGGACATCATGTTCGAAGGTGCCCAGGGTTCGTTGCTGGACATCGACCACGGTACCTACCCGTACGTGACCAGCTCCAACACTACCGCGGGCGGCGTTGCGACTGGCTCGGGCGTTGGTCCTATGTTCCTGGACTACATCCTGGGCATCACCAAGGCTTACACCACCCGTGTAGGCTCAGGTCCATTCCCGACTGAGTTGTTCGACGAAGTCGGTGCGCACCTGGCCAAACAAGGCCACGAGTTCGGCGCAACCACCGGCCGCGCTCGTCGGTGTGGCTGGTTCGACGCCGTTATCCTGCGTCGCGCTATCGATGTGAACAGCATCTCGGGCATCTGCCTGACCAAGCTGGACGTACTCGACGGCTTGGAAACCATCAATATCTGCATCGGCTATAAAGATGCAGAAGGCAAGGACGTTGCCCCGACTGACGCTGACAGCTACGTGGGCCTGCAGCCTGTGTACGAAGAAGTGCCGGGCTGGACCGAATCGACCGTGGGTGCCAAAACCCTGGAAGAGCTGCCAGCTAACGCTCGTGCCTACATCAAGCGTGTTGAAGAGCTGATCGGCGCACCCATCGACATTATTTCGACAGGTCCGGACCGCAACGAAACCATCGTTCTGCGTCACCCGTTCGCTTAATAAGCTGTTGATGTAAAAAGCAAAGGGCTCCTAATGGAGCCCTTTGTCGTTTCTGTCGCCTTAGCGGCACGACCTTTGCTTTGGTTCTCTCTTTCGCGGTGCTATCAAATTAATGGCACCCGTGGTCGAGGGATTCCCGATGTCTGCCGTTCTCTCATTGTTACAAAGCCGTCTGTTGCGGCCGGTGTTCGTTACCCTAGGTATCGCTCTTTTGGTGCAAGTGCTGGTAGCGGTTGCTCTCACACGCAGCACGGTCACGGCGCTGGAGGCTGATCTGGGCAATCGCCTGGGCATCGATAGCCAGAAACTGTCTGGCGAACTGGCGCAGGCTGGTAAAGAAGTCACGTCCAGTCTGGATAGCTTGTCTAGCAGCACCCGTCAGCGCCTGACAGCAGGGCTTTCGACCCGCCTGCAAGAAGAGCAGAAGCAGCTGCGTGCGACCCTGGAAAAAGACCTGCAAGACTCTGCCAATGACATGGCGCAACTACTGGCCTCTGTAGCGCCTCGCGCCATGTGGGACAGCGACGTGCCGACGTTGTCGGAGTTTGCGCGCCGTGCGCAGCGCAATCCCAACGTACTATTTGTAGTTTATGACGACGCCGCGGGTGAGCATTTGACCCGCTACCTGAATCGCGAGAATCCGATCAACCAGGCGCTGCTGGCCAAGGGAGTGGGTGATCGCGCATTGGATAAGGTGCTCGACGCGGCCAAGAACGACCCTTCCGTGTACTACGTCGAGGCGTCTATCAGCCCCAATGGGGTAGAAATTGGCAAAGTCCGTATGGGTGTTTCGACCGTGTCGGTTGAAGCCGACCTGCAGGCACTGGACAAGCGTTTCGCGGCGCTGATTGCCAGCGGCGATCAACTGGTCGGCGACAGCCTCAAAGGCGCGTCGGCTGATAGCGCGGCCGCCATGGGCGCCCGCCTGCAATCCGCGCAAGCCACGGCCACCCAGATGACCGCCAATACCACCAGCGCCGTTCAGGAGGCTGCTGGCACCTTACGCTGGCGCATCGGCATGGGGCTCGCGCTGGTCGGTTTTGGTGTATTGCTGCTGATCGCCATCGTGTTGGGGCGCCGTGTCGTCAACCGCTTGAAGCTGCTGATCGCAGCCATGGATGACCTGGCTGCGGGTGAGGGCGACCTCACCAAGCGTGTGCAGATCAGCAGCAAGGATGAAATCGGCGACATGGCCTCGGCGGTCAATCGCTTTGTGGATAAGTTGCAGCCTATCGTCCGCGAGGCGGGGGATGTGGCCCAGCGTACTGGCGTGGAAATCGGCGCCATGACCTTGCGCAATGCCGGTGCTGATGCGGCGGCGGGCTTGCAGCGTGATGAAGTGGCCGAGAGCTTGCGCGCGCTGTCGCAAATGGCAGACGAAGCGCAAGCCGAAAGCCATGCGATGCAGGCGGCGTTGCAGCAGGTGGTGGATATTCGCCAGGCCACGGATGAGAACTCGCGGACTTCGGCGCAGGTCGGCAGTTTGATCGAGGCGCTGGCGGGCCAGGTGCAGGCAGGCTCCCAAGTGATTGAGCGTCTGGCCCAGCAAAGCGAGCAGATCGAGGTGGTGCTGACCGTGATTCACGGCATCGCCGAGCAAACCAACCTGCTGGCGCTCAATGCGGCGATCGAAGCAGCCCGCGCGGGTGAGACCGGTCGCGGCTTTGCCGTGGTGGCAGACGAGGTGCGCGCGCTGGCGAGTAAAACCCAAAGCTCCACCGGTGATATCCAGGCGCATATCGTGGCGTTGCAGCAAGGCGCCCGTGAGGCGGTGGAAACCATCGGCAAGGCCGGACGCCAGGCCAATGAAGGTTTGCTGGTGCTGCGCGATAGCGTGCGCTTGCAGCAGACGATGCAGGCCTCGGTGGAGCAGGTGCATGCGGCGATTGGCTTGGCGACGCGCGCGGCTGAGCATCAGGCGCAGGGCGCGCATGCGGTGCGTGGTCGCGTTGAAGTGATCCATGCCCAGGCTGAGCGTGCTGCGCAGGCGGTGGTGGAGACGACGGCCAGTGGCAAGGTGCTGGATGGGTTGGCGGCGCAATTGAAGGCAAGCCTGGGACAGTTCCGGGCCTAGCGTCGCCTGTTCCGGCGTCATCGCGAGCAAGCCTGGCTCCCACCTTGGAATGCATTCCAAATGTGGGTGTCGGGCTTGCCCGCGATAGCGGTCTCAGCGGCTCAGATACATCCGGGTCGTCAGCAGGTACACCGGCAACCCCGACACCAGAATCAACAACGCCGCATACGGCGCCGCCGCCGCAAACTCGACATTCGAAGTATGCGCCCACACCGCCGTCGCCAATGTATTCAACCCGGTCGGGCTCAGCAGCAACGTCGCCGTCAATTCCTTCATCGCATCCAGAAACACCAGCGCAAACGCTGCACCCAATGCCGGGAAAATAATGGGCAGCGTCACTCGGCAAAACGCACTGAACGACGACGCCCCCAGCGTACGTGCGGCCTCTTCCAGCTGCGGCGCGGCCTTGTTCAGTGCTGTACGAATCGGCGCCTGGGCCAGTGGCAAAAACAACAACGCATAAGCGATCAACAACAGTGCCGATGTCTGATACAGCGCCGGCACGTAATGCAGGGCGAAATACACCAGCGTCAGCGCAATCACCAGGCCGGGCAGGGCGTGCAGCAGATACGGCAGGCGCTCGGCCCAGATTGCCAGTTGGCCTTTGTAACGCACTACTAGCAGGCCCACTGGCACCGCCAATACTAAGCACAGCGCCGCACCGCCGAGAGAAAGTGCCAACGAAGACAACAACGCTTCACTGATCTCATCCACCGGGAATGCGGCGGAAGAGCCCACTGCCAACCAGTAACCGAGCATCCCCAGTGGTATGCCGCTGCCGATGATCGCCAGTACCAGGCAATACGCCTGGCCCAGCGGTGCCCACTTACCTAGTCGAACCTGCTCGGCGTGCCGCGCTGCGCCTTGGCCTATGCGCACATGTCGGCCCTTGCCGCGCACGCGCAACTCCAACCACAACAGCGTCAGGCACATCACCAGGAGCACTGCCGAGAGCATCGCGGCGTTGGCATTGCTGAATTCCAGTTCGAATTGCTGGTAGATCGCGGTGGTAAAGGTCTGCAGTCCGATAATCGACAGCGCGCCGAATTCCACCAGCATGTGCAGCGCGATCAACAGTGCCCCGGCCAGCAGCGATGGCCATAGCAAAGGCAATGTGACGCGCAAGAACACGCTCCAGCGATTCAGCCCCAGGGTGCGGGCCGACTCTTCCAGTGAGGGATCAAGGTTGCGCAGCGTCGCCGCCACTGGCAAAAACACCAGCGGGTATTTCGACAAGCTCATCACCAGGATCGCGCCGCCGAGCCCTTCGAAGTTGGCGCTCAGCGAGACCCAGGTAAAGCTGCTGACAAATGCCGGCACCGCAAACGGCAGGCATAAAATCACGCCCCATATGCGTCGCCCCGGCAGGTTGCTGCGCTCCAGCAGCCAGGCCAGCGACAGGCCGATCACGCCGCATGCCAGCGTCACGCCGACCATCAGCGCCAGGGTGTTGCGCAGCAGCCCGAACACGTACGGGCGCCACAGCAGGTGCACCGCTTCCGCCCAGCCGGCCTGCCAGGCCTTCAGCCCGACATACGCCAGCGGCAGCAGGCTCAGGCCAACCAGCAACAGCACGGGCAGTAACAGCCAGATAGAAGGGCGCTTGCGCTTTGGGCTGAACCCCCTGCGCGTGGCAGGGGCGGATAGCGATGGGTTCATCAGTTCAAGCCAACGTCACGTTCCAGTTCCAGGGCTTCTTCGGCGTTGCCCAAGTCGGCAGGGGTGACTTTCGGAGGTTGCAGCTCACTGAAAGGCTTGAGGCCGCGCTTGGATTCCATGCCTTTGCGCAGCGGGTACTCAGCCGAGGTGTTGGTGATCACGCGTTGGCCTTCTTCGCTGGCCATGAACGCCAACAGTTGCTGCGCTTCCTTGGGGTGCTTGCTGGATTTCAGCGCTGCAGCCGAAGACACGGTGATCAGGCCGCCGGCATCGCCATTGGTGAAGTAGTGCAACTGGGAGTCCAGGTTGGTTTTTTCTTTCTTCAGCGCGAACCAGTAGTAGTTGTTCACCAGCACAGTGGCCACTTCGCCGTTCTCCACGGCTTTGAGGGCGACCATATTATTGCTGTACACCTTGCCGAAGGCACGCAGGCCGGTCAGCCATTCTTCGGCGGCTTCGCGACCGTGCAACTTGATGATCGCCACGGCCTGCTCCTGGAATGCGCCACTGGTGGGCACGAAGCCAACCTTGCCTTGCCACTCGGGGCCGGCGAAATCCAACACCGATTTCGGCAGGTCTTTTTCAGCAATCAGTTTTGGGTTAAAGGCCACGACGCGGGTGCGTGCGGTCACGCCCATCCAGTCGCCATTGGCGCCGACATAATCCTTGGGCAATACGTCGAGGGTGCTCGCGTCGATTTTGGCCAGCAGGCCTTGTTCGCCGAGTTTGTTCAGTGGTGGCGATTCTTCGGTGTAGATCACGTCGGCAGGGGAGCGGTCACCCTCTTCGGCGACCTGGCTGGCCAGTTGGTTGCTGCTGCCTTTGCGTACGTTGACGTGAATGCCGGTCTTGGCTTCGAAGGCCTTGGCGAGTTCATCACCGACTTCTTTGTGCTGGCCGTTGTACAGGGTCAGGGAGACCTTGTCGGCGGAATAGGCAGTGGGCGAGAGCAGGGTCAGGCCGAGCAGAGTGATGGTCAGGCCACGCAGAAGGGATGTCTTGAGATGGGTATCGCGGATCATCATCCGGGTTGTTCCTCACTTGTATTCAACAAATACTTACAAGGATAAACGATAAAACTTCTCAAGTGCGGACGAGGGCGAAATCGCGGGGGAAGTTTCCACGCTAATGTTTTCAATCCCCGGAAACGAAAAAACCCGCTTTCGCGGGTTTGATCTGAATTTGGTGCCCAGGAGAAGACTCGAACTTCCACGACCTTGCGATCACCAGCACCTGAAGCTGGCGTGTCTACCAATTTCACCACCTGGGCATTATCAAGCAACGTTGCCGCTGTCGATGGGCGAACTATACGGCGGGGTTTTTGATCTGTAAACCCCTGATTCGAAAAAATAAATCGGGTTTTGCTTTAAAAATCAAAGACTTGAAACGAAAAAACCCGCTTTCGCGGGTTTGATCTGAATTTGGTGCCCAGGAGAAGACTCGAACTTCCACGACCTTGCGATCACCAGCACCTGAAGCTGGCGTGTCTACCAATTTCACCACCTGGGCAGCATCAACAACGTTGCCGTCGTCGATGGCGCGCACTATACGGAGTGGTATTTGTACTGTAAACCCCCGCTATCAAAAAAAACTGGAAAATATCACCGCCGGGCGTGCAAGCTGTATTTCGGAAGCTGTAAAGTGCTTTTAACGGCTTGTTCGTGCCTGAAATTTCCCGTTTCAATACGCGTATGCCAAACTAACCCGTATATAGACAAGGTGAAAACTCTCTAATGGCCGATTGGCAGTCCCTCGATCCCGAGGCCGCTCGTGAAGCGGAAAAATATGAAAACCCTATTCCTAGCCGTGAACTGATCCTGGCGCATCTCGCTGATCGGGGTTCGCCTGCTAGCCGTGAGCAACTGGTTGAAGAATTCGGTCTGACCACCGAAGACCAGCTCGAAGCCCTGCGCCGCCGTTTGCGTGCCATGGAGCGCGACGCTCAACTGATCTACACCCGCCGTGGCACCTACGCGCCTGTGGATAAGCTCGACCTGATCCTGGGTCGCATTGCCGGCCATCGTGACGGCTTCGGCTTCCTGATCCCGGACGACGGCAGTGACGACCTGTTCATGAGCCCGGCGCAAATGCGCCTGGTGTTCGACGGCGACCGTGCCTTGGCCCGCGTTTCCGGCCTGGACCGTCGTGGTCGTCGTGAAGGTGTGATCGTTGAAGTGGTGTCCCGCGCCCACGAGTCCATTGTCGGTCGTTACTTCGAAGAAGGCGGTATCGGCTTTGTTGTGCCGGATAACCCGAAGGTCCAGCAAGAAGTGCTGATTACCCCGGGCCGCAATGGCGCTGCCAAGGTCGGTCAGTTCGTCGAGGTGAAAATCACCCACTGGCCAACTCCGCGCTTCCAGCCACAGGGCGATATCGTTGAAGTGGTCGGCAACTACATGGCGCCGGGCATGGAAATCGACGTTGCGCTGCGCACCTACGATATTCCTCACGTCTGGCCTGACGCTGTGCTGAAAGAAGCCGCCAAGCTCAAGCCGGTAGTTGAAGAAAAAGACAAAGAAAAACGCATCGACTTGCGTCATCTGCCGTTCGTCACCATCGACGGCGAAGATGCCCGCGACTTCGACGATGCGGTTTACTGCGAAGCCAAGCCTGGCAAGCTGCGCCTGTTCTCGGGTGGCTGGAAGCTGTTTGTCGCCATTGCCGACGTGTCCAGCTACGTGAAAATCGGTTCGGCCCTGGACAACGAAGCCCAGGTGCGCGGCAACTCGGTGTACTTCCCTGAGCGCGTGATCCCGATGCTGCCTGAGCAGCTGTCCAACGGTCTGTGCTCCCTGAACCCGAAAGTCGACCGTTTGGCCATGGTGTGCGAGATGACCATCTCGAAAACCGGCGAAATGACCGACTACCAGTTCTATGAAGCGGTGATCCACTCCCAGGCGCGCCTGACCTACAACAAGGTCAGCACCATCCTGGAAACGCCGAAAACCAGCGAAGCCAAGGCCCTGCGTACCGAGTACGCCGGCGTGGTTCCGCACCTCAAGCAGCTCTATGCGCTGTACAAGGTGTTGCTGGGTGCCCGTCACGTACGTGGCGCGATCGATTTTGAAACGCAGGAAACCCGAATTGTCTTCGGTTCCGAGCGCAAGATCGCCGCGATCACCCCGACCACGCGTAACGATGCTCACAAACTGATCGAGGAATGCATGCTGGCGGCCAACGTGGCCACTGCTGAATTCCTGAAAAAGCACGAAATTCCTGCGCTCTACCGGGTGCACGACGGTCCGCCGCCGGAGCGTCTGGAGAAGTTGCGTGCATTCCTCGGTGAGTTGGGCCTGTCCCTGCACAAAGGCAAAGATGGCCCATCGCCGAAGGATTACCAGGCGCTGCTCGCGAGCATCAAGGACCGTCCGGATTACCACGTGATCCAGACCGTGATGCTGCGTTCCCTGAGTCAAGCGGTGTACAGCGCTGATAACCAAGGCCACTTCGGCCTGAATTACGAAGCCTATACCCACTTCACCTCGCCAATTCGCCGTTACCCGGACCTGCTCACTCACCGTGCGATCCGTAGCGTGATCCATTCCAAGCAAAACACCCCGCACGTCAAGCGTGCCGGTGCGATGACCATTCCGAAGGCGCGGATCTATCCGTACGACGAAGCGGCGCTGGAACAGTTGGGCGAGCAATGCTCCATGAGCGAGCGCCGTGCAGACGAAGCCACTCGCGACGTAGTGAACTGGCTCAAGTGCGAGTTCATGAAGGATCGCGTGGGTGAGTCGTTCCCGGGTGTGATCACAGCGGTGACTGGCTTTGGTCTGTTCGTTGAACTGACCGATATCTACGTCGAGGGTCTGGTGCATGTCACCGCCTTGCCGGGTGACTACTACCACTTTGACCCTGTGCATCACCGCCTCGCGGGCGAGCGCACCGGTCGTAGCTTCCGTTTGGGTGACACGGTTGAAGTGCAGGTCATGCGCGTCGACCTTGACGAGCGCAAGATCGACTTCGGTATGCCTGAGAAGCCTGCCGAGGCGCCGGGCAGCCGTAAAAAACGTGGCAGCGAACCTACTGCGCCAGCCGGCAAAGGCAGGGGCACTTCCGCGAAAGCGGCAGCCGCCGAGCCTGCGCCAGCCAAGGCGGGTCGTCGCTCGTCTACCAAGGAAAAGGCTCCTGAGGCCTACCGCCCAAGCGACGCAGCGGCGAAAAACGCCGAATTGCGCAAAAGCCGCGAGTTGAAGCAGCAGTTGCTCAACGAAGCCAAAAGCGGTGGTAAAGCGGTGTCTGGGGGAAAGTCTCGCGGGGACGAAAACCCGTCGAGCAAGCCAAGTAAGCACCGTAAAGGCCCGCCCAAAGCGGGTTCGACCCCCGCGAAAAGCGGTGGGTCGCGCAAACCTAAGGCCAAGTCATGAGTCTGGAAAAAATCTACGGCGTGCATGCCGTAGAAGCACTGCTGCGTCACCACCCTAAGCGCGTCAAGCAAGTGTGGCTGGCAGAAGGTCGCAGCGAGCCACGCGTGCAAGCGCTGGTCGAACTGGCCACCCAAAACAAGGTGGCTATCGGTCAGGCTGAGCGTCGGGAAATGGACGTGTGGGTTGAGGGCGTTCACCAAGGCGTGGTTGCAGACGTCAGTCCGAGTCAGGTCTGGGGCGAAGCCATGCTCGACGAGCTGCTCGACCGTACCGAAGGTGCCCCGCTGTTGCTGGTGCTGGACGGCGTGACCGACCCGCATAACCTCGGCGCTTGCCTGCGTTCGGCGGATGCTGCCGGCGCGCTGGCAGTGATTGTGCCTAAAGACAAGTCGGCCACCCTGACGCCAGTCGTGCGTAAAGTGGCCTGCGGCGCGGCGGAAGTGATTCCGCTGGTGGCTGTGACCAACCTGGCGCGCACCCTGGAGAAACTCCAGCAGCGTGGCCTGTGGATCGTGGGTACGGCAGGCGAGGCTGAGGTCAGCATTTATGACCAGGACCTCACCGGCCCGACCATTTTGATCATGGGTGCC
Source organism: Pseudomonas sp. EL_65y_Pfl1_R83 (assembly GCF_963970695.1). Classification (NCBI taxonomy): domain Bacteria; kingdom Pseudomonadati; phylum Pseudomonadota; class Gammaproteobacteria; order Pseudomonadales; family Pseudomonadaceae; genus Pseudomonas; species Pseudomonas sp. EL_65y_Pfl1_R83. The sequence continues at coordinate 30,050 of NZ_CAXAQI010000018.1, forward strand.
GAGGGTAAGGGCATGCGTCGCCTGACCCGTGAGCACTGCGATTACCTGGTGCATTTGCCGATGGTGGGTAGTGTCAGCAGTCTGAACGTGTCGGTTGCTACCGGCGTGTGCCTGTTTGAAGCCCAGCGCCAGCGTGGCGCCAAGGCCAAAACCAAGCCTAAGAAATAACCAAGTCTGGCGCAGGTCGAAAATGTGGGAGCGAGCAAGCCCGCTCCCATATCTGTTTTAGGGTGTTTGGAGGATTGTTCAAATAATCACCAATCACCTTGCGCCGTTCCTCCCCCTTCTCTACAATTGCGCCCCTTGCCTTCCTGGCGGGCACCGATGTGCCTCCCTTTGGCAAGATCCATAAGTGTCATTCACTCCTTGTCTGACCGTTTTTGAGCGGCAGGCTACAACCCGTAAGGAGCATTCATGCGTCATTACGAAATCATCTTTTTGGTCCACCCGGATCAAAGCGAGCAAGTCGGCGGCATGGTAGAGCGTTACACCAAGCTGATCGAAGAAGACGGCGGCAAAATCCACCGTCTGGAAGATTGGGGCCGTCGTCAACTGGCCTATGCAATCAACAATGTTCACAAGGCTCACTACGTGATGCTGAACGTTGAATGCACTGGCAAGGCCCTGGCCGAGCTGGAAGACAACTTCCGCTACAACGATGCAGTGATCCGTAACCTGGTCATCCGTCGCGAAGAAGCCGTTACCGGCCAATCCGAGATGCTCAAGGCTGAAGAAAACCGCAGTGAGCGCCGTGAGCGTCGCGACCGTCCTGAGCACGAAGGCGCTGATAGCGCTGATAGTGATGACAGCGACAACAGCGATAACGCTGACGAGTAATCCACGGACCTTTTAAGGAGCCTATCAAATGGCACGTTTCTTCCGTCGTCGTAAATTCTGCCGCTTCACCGCTGAAGACGTGAAAGAGATCGATTACAAAGATCTCAACACTCTGAAAGCCTACGTATCCGAGACCGGCAAAATCGTTCCAAGCCGTATCACCGGTACCAAAGCACGTTATCAGCGTCAGCTGGCCACCGCTATCAAGCGCGCCCGCTTCCTGGCCCTGCTGGCCTACACCGACAGCCACGGCCGCTGAGACCGGGCAGTCGACAAGTAGTAAGGGATTGAATGCATGCGCGCCTTAGCTGAGTTCATCATGCGCGGTCGTGTGCAGGCCACTCTGGTAGTGGCTGGATGTGCAGCATTGCCGTTGTTGTATTGGTTGGGTGCTGCCGCTGGATGCCTTGTGCTCCTGCGGCGCGGTTTGCAGGGCGCCGTTGGCGTCCTGGCCCTGGGAGTGTTGGCCGCCTTGATCTGGTGGCTGCAACTGGGCGAACCCAAGGTACTTCTGGTACTGCTGGGGTCGTCGAGCCTTGCGTTGGTGTTGCGCGCAAGTGAGTCCTGGGTCCGCACGCTGCTGGTCAGCGTGGCATTGGGGTTGGTGTTTTCGGTGTTGATTGACGCGGCTTTCCGCCCGCAAATCGAGGCGCTGTCGCAAGAGATCGTCAAGATCCTGCCGATGGCCCTCGGGGAACTCTACCAGCAGTTGTCGGTAGATGAGCGAGCGCGACTGGCAACACTGATTACACCGGCCCTGATCGGCCTGATGGCGGTAATGATGCAGATCGTCAGCTTGTTGAGCCTGATGCTTGGGCGATATTGGCAGGCGTTGTTGTACAACCCGGGTGGTTTTGGTCGCGAGTTTCGCAGTATCAGAATTCCCGTGGGCTCAGCGATGTTGCTGCTTGCACTCATGGTTATCGGACCGAACCTCGGTTCGCAGATGGCCTTGATGGTGCTGTTTTGCAGCGTACCGCTGATGTTCGCCGGACTGGCCCTGATTCACGGGCTGGTCGCGCAGAAGCGCCTGGCCAAGTTTTGGCTGGTGGGGTTGTACGTAACGATGTTGCTGTTCATGCAGCTGATCTATCCGTTACTCGTGGTTCTGGCCATTGTCGACGGCCTGATTGATTTTCGCGGTCGTCTGGCGCCGAAAGACGCCGATAACGCGAACGGTGAAGGTTAAAAGTTAGAGGATTTTCACATGCAACTGATCCTTCTGGAAAAAGTCGCCAACCTGGGCAACCTGGGCGACAAAGTGAACGTTAAGGCCGGCTACGGTCGTAACTACCTGCTGCCATACGGCAAAGCCACCGCTGCAACCGCTGCCAACCTGGCTGCGTTTGAAGAGCGTCGTGCTGAGCTGGAAAAAGCAGCAGCAGACAAAAAAGCTTCGGCCGAAACTCGCGCTGCCCAACTGGCTGAGCTGGAAGTGACTATCACTGCCACCGCCGGTGACGAAGGCAAGCTGTTCGGTTCGATCGGCACCCACGACATCGCTGATGCACTGACCGCCTCCGGCGTTGAAGTGCAGAAGAGCGAAGTTCGTCTGCCGAACGGCACCATCCGCAACGTAGGCGAATTCGACGTAGCCGTGCACCTGCACGCCGAAGTTGAAGCCACCGTACGCGTTGTCGTGGTAGCTGCTTAAGCAAGACCCAACTGGCTGGCACCTTGCGTGACAGCCGGTTAACATCGGGCACGATCCTGTTTACAGGTCGTGCCTTTTGTTTTTTTACACACCCCTAATTCCAAGTGGCCATGAACGATATTTCAGCTCCCGAGCAATACGATCTGCAAACCGCTGCCCTGAAGGTGCCGCCGCACTCCATCGAGGCCGAACAGGCCGTGCTCGGTGGTTTGATGCTGGACAACAACGCCTGGGAGCGCGTGCTGGATCAAGTCTCGGACGGTGACTTCTATCGCCATGACCACCGCTTGATCTTCCGCGCCATCGCCAAGCTGGCCGATCAGAACTCCCCCATCGACGTCGTGACCCTTGCCGAGCAGTTGGACAAGGAAGGTCAGACCTCACAGGTGGGCGGTCTCGGCTACCTGGGTGAGCTCGCAAAAAACACCCCGTCGGTCGCCAACATCAAGGCCTATGCGCAGATCGTCCGCGCGCGGGCAACGTTGCGTCAATTGATCGGCATTGCCACTGAAATCGCCGACAGTGCCTTCAACCCGGAAGGGCGTACAGCCGAGGAAATCCTCGACGAAGCCGAGCGGCAGATCTTCCAGATCGCCGAAGCGCGGCCGAAAACGGGCGGCCCGGTCAGCGTCAACGACCTGTTGACCAAAGCCATCGACCGTATTGATACCCTGTTTAACACCGACAACGCGATCACGGGCCTGTCCACCGGCTACACCGACCTTGATGGCATGACCAGCGGCCTGCAACCGTCTGACTTGATCATCGTTGCGGGTCGTCCGTCGATGGGTAAAACCACGTTCGCGATGAATCTGGTGGAAAACGCCGTTCTGCGCAGTGACAAGGCGGTGCTGGTTTACTCCCTGGAGATGCCAGGTGAATCGCTGATCATGCGGATGCTTTCATCCCTGGGCCGCATCGACCAGACCAAAGTACGTGCTGGTCGCCTGGAAGACGATGATTGGCCGCGCCTGACCTCGGCGGTCAATCTGCTCAACGACCGCAAGCTGTTCATTGATGACACGGCCGGTATCAGCCCTTCGGAAATGCGCGCGCGCACCCGACGCCTGGTGCGTGAGCATGGCGACATTGCCCTGATCATGATCGACTACCTGCAGTTGATGCAGATCCCCGGCTCCAGCGGTGACAGCCGAACCAACGAGATTTCCGAGATTTCTCGCTCGTTGAAAGCCCTGGCCAAGGAATTCAACTGCCCAGTGGTGGCGCTGTCCCAGCTCAACCGTTCCCTGGAACAACGGCCCAACAAGCGCCCGATCAACTCCGACTTGCGGGAATCCGGAGCGATCGAGCAGGATGCTGACGTGATCATGTTCGTGTACCGCGACGAGGTGTATCACCCGGAAACCGAGCACAAGGGCATCGCCGAGATCATCATCGGCAAGCAGCGTAACGGCCCGATCGGCACCACGCGCCTGGCGTTTATCGGTAAATACACCCGGTTCGAAAACCTTGCGCCAGGCAGTTACAACTTCGAAGACGAGTAAATGAACGCCTCCAATTCCGACTGCAAAGGTCGGAATTGGTCAAATTTTGTGCTATATTCCGCGCCCGCGATTTTTCATCTCAACACCGGTCACCGTCATGCAAACAGCCAAGCCGTTATTTGACTATCCCAAGTACTGGGCCGAATGTTTCGGTCCTGCGCCATTCCTGCCAATGAGCAGGGAGGAGATGGATCAGCTTGGCTGGGATTCCTGCGACATCATCATCGTCACCGGTGATGCCTACGTTGATCATCCGTCGTTCGGCATGGCGATCATTGGCCGGCTGCTGGAGTCTCAGGGCTTCCGCGTCGGGATCATTGCGCAGCCGAACTGGCAGTCCAAAGACGACTTCATGAAGCTCGGCGAGCCGAATCTGTTCTTTGGCGTCGCGGCCGGCAACATGGACTCGATGATCAACCGTTACACCGCCGACAAGAAGATCCGCTCCGACGACGCCTACACCCCCGGCGGCATGGCCGGCAAACGCCCGGACCGCGCCAGCCTGGTGTACAGCCAGCGTTGCAAGGAAGCCTACAAGAACGTGCCGATCGTGCTCGGTGGCATCGAAGCCTCCCTGCGCCGCATCGCTCACTACGACTACTGGCAGGATCGCGTTCGTAACTCGATCCTGATCGACGCCGCCGCAGACATCCTGTTGTACGGCAACGCCGAGCGGGCCATCGTCGAAGTTGCCCAGCGCCTGTCGTGGGGCCACAAGATCGAAGACATCACCGACGTGCGTGGCACTGCGTTCATTCGCCGTGACACCCCGGCTGGCTGGTACGAAGTGGACTCCACGCGTATCGACCGTCCGGGCAAGATCGACAAAATCATCAACCCGTACGTGAACACCCAGGACACCCAGGCTTGCGCCATTGAGCAGGAAAAAGGTCCGGTTGATGATCCGGACGAAGCCAAGGTTGTGCAGATCCTGGCCAGCCCGCGCATGACCCGCGACAAAACCGTGATCCGCCTGCCGTCGGTGGAAAAAGTCCGTGGCGACGCAGTGCTCTACGCTCACGCCAACCGCGTGTTGCACCTGGAAACCAACCCAGGCAACGCCCGCGCGCTGGTGCAAAAACATGGTGAAGTGGATGTGTGGTTCAACCCGCCGCCCATTCCCATGACCACCGAAGAAATGGACTACGTGTTCGGCATGCCTTACGCACGTGTCCCGCACCCGGTGTACGGCAAGGAAAAGATTCCGGCCTACGACATGATCCGCTTCTCGGTGAACATCATGCGTGGCTGCTTTGGCGGCTGTACCTTCTGCTCGATCACCGAGCACGAAGGCCGCATCATCCAGAACCGTTCCGAGGAGTCGATCATTCGCGAGATCGAAGAGATCCGCGACAAGGTCCCGGGCTTTACCGGGGTGATCTCCGACCTCGGCGGGCCGACCGCGAACATGTACCGCATCGCCTGCAAGAGCCCGGAAATCGAATCCGCGTGCCGCAAGCCGTCGTGCGTATTCCCTGGTATTTGCCCGAACCTGAACACCGACCACTCGTCGTTGATCCAGCTGTACCGCAGCGCCCGTGCGTTGCCGGGTGTGAAGAAGATTCTGATCGCCTCCGGCCTGCGCTACGACCTCGCCGTCGAGTCGCCGGAGTACGTCAAGGAGCTGGTCACCCACCACGTCGGTGGCTACCTCAAGATCGCGCCGGAACACACCGAGGAAGGTCCGCTCAACCAGATGATGAAACCGGGCATTGGCAGCTATGACAAGTTCAAGCGCATGTTCGAGAAGTACACCAAGGAAGCCGGTAAAGAGCAGTACCTGATCCCGTACTTCATCGCTGCCCACCCCGGCACCACCGATGAAGACATGATGAACCTGGCCCTATGGCTCAAGGGCAACGGCTTCCGCGCCGATCAGGTGCAGGCGTTTTACCCGTCGCCGATGGCCACCGCCACCGCGATGTACCACTCGGGCAAGAACCCGCTGCGCAAGGTCACCTACAAGAGCGACGCGGTGACCATCGTCAAGAGCGAAGATCAGCGCCGTCTGCACAAGGCGTTCCTGCGCTACCACGACCCGAAAGGCTGGCCGCTGCTACGTGAAGCGCTGACCCGCATGGGCCGCGCCGACCTGATCGGGCCGGGCAAGGAGCAACTGATCCCGCTGCATCAGCCGAGCACCGACAGCTACCAGAGCGCGCGTCGCAAGAACTCGACGCCGGCCGGCAGCCACAAGGTTGCGAAGGAAACCACCACCAAAATCCTCACCCAGCACACCGGCTTGCCACCGCGCGGCAGCGACGGCAGCAACCCGTGGGACAAACGTGAGCAAGCCAAGGCTGCGGCCATGGCGCGTAATAAGCAGGCGGCCAAAGAACGCACCGATGCGGCGAAGGGCAAAGGCAAGAAGCCTGCGCGCAAGCCGGTCGTGCCGCGTTGATCGCAGCCTGAATATGCAAAACGCCAGCCTCGTGCTGGCGTTTTGCTTTCTAGCGGGTGGGTAGGCTGTTTGTTAAGGTGGCGCGCATTAGATTGCTATCGCAGGCAAGTCACCTCCCACAGTGGACCGCCTTCCAATGTTGAAACCCGGTCAACTGTGTGCGGGCTTGCTCGCGAAGGCGTCAGTTCAGACACCACCTATTTCAAGGAAGATCACCCCATGGGTAACCCCCTGCTCGACATCGGCATGGACTTCAACCGCTCGCAATTCATGGCCCGCCAGCGCATTGAAAGCCAGATCAACCTGCCACGGCTGTTTGCGGCCATCGACGCTGACCCCGGCATCGTCGGCGCAGGTGTCGTGTATATCGACGCCGACTTCAATGTCGTGACCCTGCGCGAATTCAAGCCCATCTGCAGCATCAAGCCCAAGCGCATCATTCTTCGTGAAGCGCAGAAGTACATAGCCCCCGCACAGTTTGCCGATCAGGTGACCAATAATCCGCGTGAGTCTCGACTCGTGGGGGAGGCCGTCAATACGACCTTGTCTTGTGCCGGTGCGATTCTGGGCTGGATTGTGGTGTTCAGCGGCACTGTCGCCGTACCGTTCACGGGTGGCGCGAGCCTGGTAGTGGCGGGCCTCGGCGCCACCGCTGCGGCGGCCAGTACCGCGCAGTGCGTGGTTGGAGGCATGAGAACGTTCAACGAACTCAACGACCCGACCGCCAACGACGATATGGACAACGAGGAATGGTATCGCTATGCAATGCCGGTATTGGACGCGGCTTCGCTGTTGGGCGTCGGCGCCTCTTCCCTGACAACTGTTCGACTGTTGCAGGCTCGAAAAGCAACGACGGGTAGAAGCTGGTACGAGTTGTCCAAGGGCTTGACCCGGCAGCAACGTAAGGCGCTCACCAACGAGTTGCTAAGCCTGAAAGACCCACGCCTGAGCAATAAGCTGTTGAAGTTGCGCCAGCGCTCCGGTGAGTTGGTGAAGCGCTATTCGGCGACGCAGATCAATCACGCTACCGTTACGCAGATCAGGGATTCCCTCGGTGCCGCCATTGGTTTCACCGGGAGTGCCTTGTCCGGCAACATTCGAACCATTGCAGTAGGGTTATACGAGGAGCTTGAGTGATGGTGCGCCAAGTCTCGTTAAAAGCTTTTTTGGCTGAGTACTTCCCTGCGTTTATTTGCGCATTTTTCCTTGCCTGTTTTTCCCTATCCGCTGCCATTTCATTGGCATCGAGTACCTTTTTTCGCGGTGAACCAGAGCGAGCGCGTTATTCCTTTGTGGCGGCGGTTGTCTTGGGGCTGCTCTTGGCGTTCAGCCACTTCGTCATGATCAGGGGGAGGACCTGGGGCGTTTGGGCCATCGTCGCCTTCTACGTGGTGTGCTTTTTGATCGTATTACCAACCTATGGCTATCGGCCGCATATGGCTGCCTATGTCATAGGGTTACTGTTCCCAATGCTTGGACTGTTGTTGCTGAACAGTAAACGCCATCGGGAAATGCGCCGTCAGCTACTGGAAATCCGCCACCTGCGCGAAGCCATGATCGCCAAGCACAAAGCCCGCTGACGGGGTAGCTTCACCACCTAGACTCATACGCACGCCACACAGCAGCGCATGCACCGTTGCACTGACGACGGCGCCGTTTAGAACTCGACGCCAGCCGGCAGCCACAAGGTCGCCAAGGAAACCACCACCCAGATCCTCACTCAGCACACCGGCCTGCCGCCACGTGGCAGCGACGGCAGCAACCCGGTCGTGCTGCGTTGATCGCGGCCTGAACATGCAAAACGCCAGCCTCGTGCTGGCGTTTTGCTTTCTAGCGGGTGGGTAGGCTGTTTGTTAAGGTGGCTCGCATTAGATTGCTATCGCAGGCAAGCCCGCTCCCACAATGGACCGCATTCCAATGTTGAAACCCGGTCAACTGTGGGAGCGGGCTTGCTCGCGAAGGCGTCAGTTCAGACACCACCTATTTCAAGGAAGATCACCCCTTGGGCAACCCCCTGCTCAGCATCGGCATGGACTCCAACCGCTCGCAATTCATGGCGCGCCAGCGCATCGAGAGCCAGATCAACCTGCCGCGCCTGTTTGCGGCCATCGACGCCGACCCAGGTATCGTTGGCGCAGGCGTCGTATACATCGACGCCGACTTCAACGTCATTACCCTGCGCGAATTCAGGCCCATCTGCAGCATCAAGCCCAAGCGCATCATTTTGCGTGAAGCGCAGAAGTACATTGCGCCAACGCAGTTTGCTCAACATGTCGTGAGCAATCCTCGAGAATCGAGACTGATTGGCGAAGCCGTGAATACCGGACTTTCCTGCTTGGGGGCGGTCATCAGTTGGGCTGCGATCGCCAGTGGAACCATTCTGGTGCCTTTCAGCGCTGGCGCCAGTTCCGTCATCGTTGTAGTGGGGTATGCGGCTGCCGGCGCGAGTACGCTTCAGTGCTTTAACGGCATTGCCCGAACAGCGCTGGAAGTCGCCAAACCTGAGGTCAAGGATTCGCTCGACAGTGAAGGCTGGTACCAGAATTCGTCCATCGTGCTGGACGCCGTATCACTGGCAGGCGTGGGCGCTTCGGCCCTGACGACGGTCAAGCTGGTCAGGGCCGCCAAAGCATCGACGGGCAAGAGCCTGCGTGATGTGCTTCGCGGTTTGAATCGCCAGGAAAGAGCCAAGCTGACGAAAGAGCTGCTGAGCATCAACCATCCCAGCTTGACCGCGAAGATGATCAAATTGAGGCAGGCGTCGGGCGAACTCACCAAGCGTTTCACCCCTACGCAGCTCAAGCACAGCACCACTACCCAGATCAAAGACGTCCTGGGCGCAAGCGTTGGGTTTGGCGGGAGTGCCTACTCCGGAAACGTCAACACCATCGCGATTGGACTCTACGAGGAGGTAAGCGAATGAGCGAATTGATGACGCTACGCGACTTTTTCAGGCAATACTTTCTGACGTTTATGGGCGGCGTATTTGCTGCGTGTTTTTCTTTGGCGTTGGCTGTGGCGCTGGCGTTCATCACCTATTTTCGTGATGCGCCCATTGCTCAAGTGGGGCTCAAGATCATGTCTGCCGGGGCGCTGCTCATTCTGTTGACGGTCCATAGCAACTTTATGATTTTGCGGGGCCGACCCTCCTGGGTGTGGGTAATGGTCGGTATCTACATCGCCTGTCTACTGTTTGTAGTTCCGATGGTTCAATTCCAGCCTCACAAAGTCCTTTATGGGTTGGCGCTGTTATTCCCATTGCTCGGATTATTGACACTTAACAGCAAGGTTCAACGAGAGATGCGCACGAAACTCGTGGGAATCCGTCGCATTCGGCAGGCGGTCCGATCAAGTAGTCGCATGTGAAGGAGTCGCCTTCGACAAATGGTTTCCTCGCCCGCTGTTTTCCCGTTCATAGGGACGATCAGATGGCGATCTTTTCCGATTCTCGCTTGGACTATGATGTGGTCGCCATCGCTGGCTTGCCTGCGATGAGGCCCGTTTGACCACCCTAACTTTCAAGGAAGAACACACATTCGCAACCCCCTGGCCGGCATCGGCATGGACTCCAATCGCTCCCAATTCATGGAGCGCCAGCGCATTGAAAGCCAGATCAACCTGCCGCGCCTGTTTGCGGCCATCGACGCCGACCCAGGTATCGTTGGCGCAGGCGTCGTGTATATTGACGCCGATTTCAACGTGATCACCCTGCGCGAGTTTCAGCCGATCTGCAGCATTGCCCCCAAGCGCATTATTTTGCGTGAGGCAAAGAAATACATCGCCCCGGCACAGTTTGCGCAACAGGTCCAGGACAACCCCCGCGAATCGCGCCTGGTGAGGGAGGCGATCAACACCTCTTTATCCTGTGCGGGCGCGATCATCGGTTGGATCGTCGTGCTCAGCGGCACCGTCGCTGTGCCTTTCACGGCGGGCGCCAGCAGTGTGATTACGGCCATCGGTTATACCGCTGCTACGGCTAGCACGCTCCAGTGTTTTGCCAGTGGCTATCGCGTCAGCAATGAGATCAGTGACCCCTCCAAAAATGACAAACTTGATAGCTCGCAGTGGTACCAGTACACAATGATCGCGCTGGATGCGGCGTCGTTGATCGGGGTCGGTGCATCGACGTTGACCACAATAAAACTGGTGCGGTTGAACCAGGCGACCACCGGCAAAAGTGTGCGGGACGTGTTGCGAGGATTAACCCGGCAAGAGCGCGCCAAGCTTACGAAAGAGCTGCTCAGCATCCAGGACCCGCGCATGAGCGCCAAACTACTCAAGTTGAAGCAACTGTCCCGCGAGGCGACCAAGCGTTTCACGCCCGCCCAGGTCAAGCATGCGACGGTGACCCAGATACAGGATGCATTGGGCGCTGCCATCGGTTTTACCGGCAGCGCAATTTCGGGCAATGTGCGCACCATTGCCGTTGGTCTGTATGAGGAAATGAGCGATGAATGAGCTACCGGGCATTCGTAGTTTTCTGACGCAGTATTTTCCGGTCTTCATGGGCGCGATTTTCGCGGCGGTGTTCAGCCTTGTGTTTGCGGTACCGCTGATTTTCGATAGTTATTTCCCACGCTTGCCGATGGACGACAACCTCAAGTATTCCTTCCTGGGCGGCCTCGCGCTGACGTGGTGCATCGTGCACTGCAATTTCATGATCGCACGCGGGCGACCGCAGTGGGTATGGCCGCTGGTGTCGCTGCTCGCACTTTGTGTGGTGGCGGTACTGCCCACTATCGCCTTTGGTCCGCATCCGCTGTCCTATGGATTAAGCCTGCTCTTCCCTCTGCTGGGGCTACTGCTACTCAACAGCAAACGCCACCGCGAAATGCGCCAGAAGCTGGTCGAAGTCCGCCGCCTTCGCCAGGCCATAATTGCCCAACACAAACACCGATGACTGGGTATATTCACCACCCATCCTCATGCACGCGCCACAAATATGTGCGTCACTTGCACCACGGTACCCCCACTGGCGCCGTTTTGGTGCTGTACTGCACCGGGTCCCACGATAAAGCGCAATGACGGCCGCTCTGGCATAAGTCTTGCGCGCTTTGTTTCCATGCCCTGGCTCGCAGGAGGCCGCCGTGTCGATTCATGTCGCGTTGCACCACGTTACGCATTACCGCTACGACCGCGCGGTCGAACTCGGCCCGCAGATTGTGCGTTTGCGCCCGGCGGCCCATAGCCGCACGCGGATTTTGTCCTACGCGCTGAAAGTGCTGCCCGAGCAGCATTTCATCAACTGGCAGCAAGACCCCCAGGGCAATTACCTGGCGCGGTTGGTGTTTCCGGAAAAGACCGATGAACTGCGCATCGAAGTCGACCTGGTCGCCGAGATGGCGGTGTTCAACCCGTTCGACTTTTTCCTTGAGCCTTACGCCGAAAAAATCCCTTTCAGCTACGCCGCCGATGAGCAGCGCGAGCTGGCGCCGTACCTGGAAACGCTGCCGCTGACGCCGAAGTTTGCCGCCTACCTGGCCGGCATCGACCGCACACCGTTGCCTGCCGTGGATTTTCTGGTCGGCCTCAACCAGCGTCTGGCGGCCGATATCGGCTACCTGATCCGCATGGAACCAGGCGTGCAAACGCCGGAATTCACCCTGGAAAACGCCTCCGGCTCCTGTCGCGATTCAGCGTGGCTGCTGGTGCAGTTGCTGCGCAACCTCGGCTTGGCAGCGCGGTTTGTGTCCGGCTATTTGATCCAGCTGACCGCCGACGTCAAAGCCCTCGATGGCCCGTCCGGTACTGAGGTGGACTTCACCGACCTGCATGCCTGGTGCGAAGTGTATTTGCCCGGCGCCGGTTGGATCGGCCTGGATGCCACCTCCGGGTTGTTTGCTGGTGAAGGTCACATACCGTTGGCCTGTAGTCCCGATCCCTCTTCAGCGGCACCGATCAGTGGTCTGGTGGAACCATGCGAGTGCGAATTCACCCACGAAATGTCCGTAGAGCGGATTTGGGAAGCCCCGCGCGTTACCAAGCCCTACACCGAAGAACAATGGCTGGCGATCCAGGCGCTTGGCCGGCAGATCGACGGCGACCTGCTCAAAGACGATGTACGCCTGACCATGGGCGGCGAGCCGACCTTCGTCTCGATCGACGACCCCGACGGCGCTGAGTGGAACACCGCCGCGCTCGGGCCGGACAAGCGTCGCCTGTCCGCCGAGCTGTTTCAGCGTATGCGCAAACACTACGCGCCCAAGGGGCTGGTGCACTTCGGGCAGGGTAAGTGGTACCCCGGCGAACAACTGCCGCGCTGGTCACTCAACTGCTACTGGCGCCGCGACGGCGTGCCGATCTGGCACAACAGCGCGTTGATTGCCGATGAACAAGAAGATTACGGCGCGGACGGCGTCATGGCCGGGCGCTTCCTGGCCAGTGTCGCCGAGCGCCTGAAGCTGCCGGCGCGCTTTGTGTTCCCGGCCTTCGAAGACAATTTCTATTACCTGTGGCGCGAAGGCGCGCTGCCGCAAAACGTCACCGCCCAAGACCCGCGCCTGAGCGACGACCTGGAGCGCGAACGCCTGCGCAAAGTGTTCAGTCAGCGCCTGGATAAAGTCATCGGCCAAGTGCTGCCGCTGGCGCGTACGGCAGCGAATGATCGCTGGCAGAGTGGTCGTTGGTACCTGCGCGATAACCATTGCCGCCTGGTGCCGGGGGATTCGCCGCTGGGCTATCGCCTGCCGTTGGCCTCGCAGCCTTGGGTCACGGCGGCGGAATATCCGTTTGTGCATCCAACCGACCCCAACCAGGATCAGCCGACGCTGCCGACCACCACCCAGCTGCAAAGCCACGGCGAACCCGCCCCCAGCGATGAGCGCGTGCCAAAGGTCGACGAGTCTGCCGATTGGCTGACCCGAACCGCCCTGTGCGCTGAGGCTAGGGACGGGCGCCTTTATCTGTTCATGCCGCCGCTGGAGCGCGCCGAGGACTACCTGGAACTGGTGGCCGCCATCGAGGCGACCGCCGAAGAGCTGCATTGCCCGGTATTGCTGGAAGGCTACGAGCCGCCGGCTGATACACGCTTGAGCAACTTCCGCGTCACGCCGGACCCAGGTGTGATTGAGGTTAATGTGCAGCCGTCCGCCACGTGGGATGAGCTGGTAGAGCGCACCGAATTTCTCTACGAGGAAGCGCGGCAAACCCGCCTCACCACCGAGAAATTCATGATCGACGGGCGCCACACCGGCACCGGCGGCGGTAACCACTTTGTGCTCGGTGGCGCGACGCCCAAGGACTCACCCTTCCTGCGCCGGCCCGACCTGCTGCGCAGTCTGATCAGCTACTGGCATAACCATCCCTCCTTGTCCTACCTGTTTTCCGGGCTGTTTATCGGCCCGACCTCCCAGGCGCCACGGGTGGACGAGGCGCGCAACGACGCACTGTACGAACTGGAAATCGCCTTCGCGCAAATGCCGGAGCCCGGCGAAGAGTGCCCACCATGGTTGGTGGACCGCCTGCTGCGCAACCTGCTGATCGATGTGACGGGCAACACCCACCGCGCCGAATTCTGCATCGATAAACTCTACTCGCCGGATGGCGCCACCGGCCGCCTGGGCCTGCTGGAATTGCGTGCATTTGAGATGCCGCCCCATGCGCGCATGAGCCTGACCCAACAACTGCTGCTGCGCGCTTTGGTCGCGCGTTTCTGGCGTGAACCCTATGCCCCGCCGAAACTGGCGCGCTGGGGCACCGAGCTGCACGACCGTTTCCTGTTGCCGCACTTCATCGAGCAAGACTTTGCCGACGTGATCGTCGAACTTAACGCCGCCGGTTACCCGCTGCGCGCCGAATGGTTTGCGGCGCATCTGGGGTTCCGTTTCCCCAAAGTCGGCGACTATGCCGTCAGCGGTATCGAACTGGAGCTGCGCCAGGCCCTGGAACCCTGGCATGTGCTGGGCGAGGAGGGCGCCGTGGGCGGCACGGTGCGTTATGTCGATTCGTCCCTTGAGCGCCTTCAGGTGAAATTGACCGGGCTGCCGCCGCAGCGCTACCTGCTCACCTGCAACGGCATTCCGGTGCCCTTGCAACCCACCGGGCGAGTCGGCGAGTTTGTGGCGGGCGTGCGTTACCGTGCCTGGCAACCGGCCAACTGCCTGCAACCGACCATCGCGGTGCATGCGCCGTTGGTGTTCGATTTGCTGGATACCTGGATGCAACGCTCGCTGGGTGGCTGCCAGTACCATGTCGCCCATCCGGGCGGGCGCAATTACGACAGCTTGCCGGTGAATGCCAATGAAGCGGAGAGCCGGCGCATGGCGAGGTTTTTCCGGTTGGGGCATAGCCCTGGGAAGCTTCCGGTGCCGGCAGTCGTCATTAACGATGAGTTGCCGATGACCTTGGACTTACGGCGTTTCCCCAATAAAAATGACTAAACGCCGGTCCTAATGTGGGAGCGGGCTTGCTCGCGAATGCGGTAGATCAGCCGATACAGGTATTGACTGACCCACCGCATTCGTGAGCAAACCCGCTCCCGCGAAGGGATTTGCAGTGTTTGTTGAGTTAATCTGAGCCCCCTTGCCTCTGCCGAGCGTTCCATGTCCGATTTGCTCGACCGTTACCCGCTGACCGCGGGCACCTATCATGAACTGCTGGACGACAGCGGCGCGGTGCGTGCCCATTGGCAGCGCCTGCTCGACCACCTGAAACGCAGCACACCCGCGCAACTGGCCCAACGCCAGGCGCTGCTGACCCGGCAGATCCAGGAAAACGGCGTGACCTACAACGTCTACGCCGACCCCAAGGGCGCCGACCGCCCATGGGAACTTGACCTGTTGCCCCACGTGCTCGCAGCCGATGAGTGGCAGCACCTGTCGGCCGGTATTGCCCAGCGTGCACGGCTGCTCAATGCCGTGCTGGCCGATCTCTATGGCCCGCAGCGCCTGATCAAGGAAGGCTTGCTGCCGGTCGAACTGGTGTTTGGGCACAACAACTTCCTGTGGCCGTGCCAGGGCATCCAGCCGCCGGACGGTGCTTTCCTGCACCTGTACGCCGTGGACCTGGCGCGCACCCCGGATGGCCGCTGGTGGGTCACCGCCGACCGCACACAGGCGCCGTCGGGTGCTGGTTACGCGCTGGAGAACCGCACCATCGTGTCCCGCGCGTTCCCGGAGCTGTACCGTGATCTGCAGGTGCAGCACCTCACGGGGTTCTTCCGTACGCTCCAGGAAACATTGGTCCGACAGGCGCCCGGGAATGATCAACAGCCACTGATCGTTCTGCTCACGCCGGGCCGATTCAACGAAAGTTACTTTGAACACCTCTACCTCGCCTGCCAACTCGGCTACCCGCTGGTGGAAGGCGGCGACCTCACCGTGCGTGACAGCACGGTGTTCCTGAAAACCCTCAGCGGCCTGCGCCGGGTGCACGCAATCATGCGTCGTCTCGACGACGACTTTTGCGACCCACTGGAGCTGCGCACCGATTCAGCCCTCGGCGTCCCCGGCCTGCTCGATGCGGTGCGCCAAGGCAATGTGTTGGTGGCCAATGCCTTGGGCAGCGGTGTGCTGGAGTCGCCCGGCTTGCTCGGCTTTCTGCCGAAGATCAACGAGTTTCTGTTCGGTGAAGCACTGATCCTGCCGTCCATTGCCACGTGGTGGTGCGGTGAAGCGCCGGTGCTGGCCGAAGCTCTGGAAAAGTTGCCGGAGCTGCTGATAAAGCCGGCTTTCCCGTCGCAAAGTTTCTCGCCGGTGTTCGGCCGTGACCTGAGCGACGAAGAGCGCCAAGCCCTGGCCGAACGCATGCGCGCGCGGCCGTACGCCTACGTCGCCCAGGAACTGGCGCAATTGTCCCAGGCACCGGTGTGGCACACCGTGGATGACCACCTGCAACATCGCGCCATCGGCATGCGTGTTTATGCCGTGGCCAGCGCCGACGGTTATCGTGTGCTTCCCGGCGGCCTGACCCGCGTGGCCGCCGAGGCCGATGCCGAAGTGGTGTCGATGCAACGCGGAGGCGCCAGCAAAGACACCTGGGTGCTCGGCGAACGCGCAGCCGGTAGCGAACACTGGCGTGCGCAACGCGCCATTGGTGCCCATGACCTAGTGCGCCGCGATCCGTATCTGCCGTCGCGGGTAGTGGAAAACCTGTTCTGGTTTGGTCGTTACTGCGAGCGCTGTGATGACAGCGCTCGCTGGTTGCGCGTTGTGCTGGCGCGGTATGTCGATGGCGATGACGCGCTGGCCTTGCAGGCGGCCGTCGAGTTGGGCGAAAACCTGCGCCTTCTGCCAGAAGAGGGCGAATTGCCGGAGCGCCTGCTCGCGGCCTTGCTCGGTGATGACTGGCCCTCGAGCCTGCGCGCCAACCTGCAACGCTTGCAGTGGGCGGCGTCCCAGGTGCGCGGCAAGCTATCCCGGGAAAACTGGCAGGCCCTGGTGGAGCTGCAGCGCGAAGCCCTGGAACTGGAAAGCGAGACGCCGGACTTTGGCGAATTGCTGGATTTCCTCAACCGCCTGGTGATGTCCCTGGCGGCGCTGTCCGGGTTTGCCCTGGACGACATGACACGCGATGAAGGCTGGCGCTTTTTGATGATGGGCCGGCGCATCGAGCGCCTGCAATTTCTTAGCAGCAGCCTTGCCGCATTCCTGCGGGGTGTGGCGGTGTTCGATCAGGCCGGGCTGGAGTGGTTGTTGGAGCTGGGCAACAGCAGCATCACCTATCGCTCGCGCTACCTGGCGGTGCCGCAGTTGATCCCGGTGCTCGACCTGTTGCTGCTGGACGAGCAGAACCCGCATGCGGTGTTGTTCCAGCTCAAACTGGTGAGCCGTACCCTGCGGCGTCTCAACGACGATTTCGGCGTACCCCGGGAAACCGGTCTCGCGCCGTTGGTGGAGCGCCTGTCGCGTTTCGACCTGGGCTGCCTGGAGAACCCGCTGTTTGGCGAATCCAGCGTGCGTGCCGCGTTGGACGGCCTGGCCGACCTGCTGCAAGCGGTGGCCGATGAAAGTGGGCAAGTGTCGGATCGCCTGGCCTTGCGCCACTTTGCCCATGTGGATGATGTCAGCCAACAAACGGTGTCGGTGTGATGAGTGCGCGCTACCAGATTTTTCACGATACCCATTACCACTACGACAGCCCGGTGTCCCTGGCCCAGCAGTTGGCGCACCTGTGGCCACGGCCGTGCGCCTGGCAGCGTTGCAGCTCGCAGCAGCTGGAGATCAGCCCGGAACCAACGTCGCGCCGTGATGAGCTGGATGTGTTCGGCAACCCGATCACCCGTCTTGCGTTCGAACGTCCCCATGACGAATTGCTGGTGAATGCCGGGCTGACCGTGGAAGTGCTGGCGCGACCGGTGCTGGATTTCCAACAATCGCCGGCCTGGGACCAGACCCGCGACAGCCTGACCTACAGCAGCCATCCCATGTCACCTGAGCTGATCGAAGCCTGCCGCTACCGCTTCGAATCGCCCTACGTGCACTTGAAGCAGACCTTCGTCGAGTTCTCCGAAAGCTGTTTCCCGCCTGGCCAGCCGTTACTACTGGGCGTGCAGGCGCTGATGGAAAAGATCTTCAGCGAATTCACCTTCGATGCCGAAGCCACCCAGGTCGCGACGCCGTTGGTGGAAGTGCTGGAGCGCCGGCGCGGTGTGTGCCAGGACTTTGCTCACCTGATGTTGGCGTGCCTGCGCTCACGGGGCCTGGCGGCGCGCTATATCAGCGGCTACCTGCTTACTCAGCCACCACCCGGCCAGCCACGGCTGATCGGCGCCGATGCATCCCACGCGTGGGTCTCGGTGTATTGCCCGGTATCAGGTTGGGTGGATTTTGATCCGACAAACAATGTGCAGCCGGCTCTGGAGCACATCACCCTGGCCTGGGGCCGGGATTTTTCCGATGTGTCGCCGTTGCGAGGGGTGATTCTGGGGGGAGGGAGCCATGACCCGGAGGTTCGGGTGACGGTGATGCCGCTGGAGTAGAGGTGGATTGTGCCGAGCCGGTCGGGCCGGCTCAGCACAAAGGAAATTATTCAGCCGGATCTTTCGGTGTTTCCGTTTCGTCTACTGCCACTTCACCTTCCGCATCCGGGTTCAGTGCGCCCGCTTCTTCGTCAGCAGCGGCTTTCTTGCGTTGCAGTTTTTCCTCTTTCTTCTGTTCCTTGGCCAAGTCTCTCTGACGTTTGGCGAAGGAGTAATTAGGTTTGGCCATGGGCGATCCTCTAGGGTCGAAGGTGAGGGTGGGCGGCGGGCAGCTGCCTTGGGTCGCTATGGTAGCAGCTTAGCAGCGCGCTTGGGCCTCACTTACCGCAGGCGTAGGCAGCCAGCAGGCCGTTGAACAGTTGGTTGAGGTGCATGGCGTAGGCTCCAGGGGGGAATGAGCCGATCATAAGCAGGTGCCGGTACTTTGGCTGGTAGATTGTGTTGATAGGTCTGATAGCCTAAAGTTGTATACAATCTGTTGATTCAGATCATAAGCATTTCGGCCTGCTTCAGGCACCCTTGTCGCAATACGCGTTTTTAAACCCTGCCTTGGAGATTCACATGTTTGCCAAACTCGTTGCTGTTTCCCTGCTCACTCTGGCGAGCGGCCAGTTGCTTGCTGCAGAGTGCAAGGTCACCGTCGACTCCACTGACCAAATGTCCTTCAACACCAAAGCCATCGAAATCGACAAGAGCTGCAAGACCTTCACCGTCGAGCTGACTCACTCCGGCAACCTGCCGAAAAACGTCATGGGCCACAACTGGGTGCTGACCAGCGCCGCCACCATGCAGTCAGTCGCCACTGACGGCATGGCCGCCGGCATCGACAAAGACTACCTCAAGCCAGGCGATGACCGCATCATCGCCCACACCAAGATCATCGGTGCTGGCGAGAAAGACTCGGTAACCTTCGACGTGTCGAAGCTGGCCGCCGGTACTGATTACGCGTTCTTCTGCTCGTTCCCAGGCCACATCTCGATGATGAAAGGTACTGTGACCGTTAAGTAAGCCGACTCCGGTCGAAAAAAAAGCGCCCCGAAGGGCGCTTTTTTGTGGGCGGTCAGTTGAACCGAGTCATCGTTCATCGCAGGCAAGCCAGCTCCCACATTCAACCGCATTCTCATGCTGGAACCCGGTCAACTGTGGGAGCTGGCTTGCCTGCGATAGCGGTCTGACAGTCAACACAAGCCTATCTGGCTCACCTCACGGCGCAAACGGCATCACCCGCTTGTGTTCAGTCTTGCGATACGTCTCACAGATAATCCGAAACGCTTCCTCACGCACCGGCTCGCCGTGCAGGAACGCGTCGATCTCGGTGTAGGTCACGCCATGTGACGCCTCATCCGGCTTGCCCGGCGACAGGTCTTCCAGGTCCGCCGTCGGCACTTTCTCCACCAATGATTCCGGCGCACCAAAGTGCCGTGCAATTGCGCGCACCTGGTTCTTCACCAGCCCGCTCAATGGCGCCAGATCGCACGCGCCATCACCAAACTTGGTGAAAAAGCCCATCACCGCTTCTGCTGCATGGTCGGTGCCAATCACCAGCCCACCGGCCGCGCCGGCGATGGTGTACTGCGCCACCATGCGCATGCGCGCCTTGGTGTTGCCCAGCACGAAATCGCGGGATACGGCAGCCTTGCCTTCAAACGCCGCCACTTCATTGGCCAGGGCTTTCACTGCCGGGCCGATGTTCACGGTGTGGCGCTCGTCCGGTTCGATAAAGTCCACCGAGGCCTGGGCGTCGACTTCATCGAACTGGGTTTCGTAGGGCAGGCGCACGGCGATAAAACGGTAGGCGTCATCACCGGTGCTGGCGCGCAGTTCCTGCATCGCGCGTTGGGCCAACAGGCCGGCTGTCAGGGAGTCGACGCCACCGCTGATGCCCAGCACCAACGCTTTGAGCCCGGCATTGCGCAGGCAGTCCTGGATAAAGGTCACGCGCCGGGAGATTTCGGCCTCGAGGGCGGCCTGGTCTTTGAACGGCGCTTGGACCTTGAGCTGTTCAGCAATCTCACGCTGTACGGCTTGCATGATTCACTCCTTGCTAGAGATGGCAGGTACTTTGAAAACATGACGCAAGTAGGCGACAAAATTCGGGTCGGTGCAGTGGGTCTTGCCCGCTTCATCGGAGATCTTCGCGACGGGCTGGCCATTGCAGGCGGTCATTTTAAGCACGATGCTCATCGGCTCCACACCTGGAATATCGCAGGTCAGGTTGGTACCAATGCCAAAGCTCACATTGATCCGACCCCGCAGTGCGCGGAATATCTCCAGGGCCTTGGGCAGCGACAGGCTGTCGGAGAATACCAGTGTCTTGCTCATCGGCTCGATGCCCAGCTTATGGTAATGGGCGATGGCTTTTTCCGCCCATTGCACCGGGTCGCCGGAGTCATGGCGCAGGCCGTCGAACAACTTGGCGAAGTACAAATCGAAGTCGCCGAGGAACGCGTCGGTGGTGATGCAATCGGTCAGGGCAATGCCCAGCAGCCCACGGTATTCGCGGACCCAGCAATCCAGTGCGGCGATCTGGCTGTCGATCAGGCGTGGGCCGAGTTGCTGGTGCGCCATGATCCATTCGTGCGCCATGGTGCCCAGCGGCTTCATATCGAATTCGCGGGCCAGGTGCACGTTGCTGGTGCCGACAAAACGCCCGGGGAAATCGTGCTTGAGCACACTGACCACTTCCTCCTGCACGCGGTACGAGAAGCGCCGGCGCGTGCCGAAGTCGGCCACTTGCAGCTCCGACAGCTCATCGCTGCTGGCATTCGCCGTCAGCCAGTCGAATTTGCGATACAACTGCTCGCGGGCCTGTTCGATGATCACGGTCTGGTAGCGGTAGCGGTTACGCACTTCGCTGACGATGGCCAGCATTGGCACCTCAAACAGGATCACATGCAGCCACGGCCCGCGCAGGCGGATGAACAACTCGCCGTTCTCGATGCCGGTTTGCACGTAGCGCAGGTTGAAGCGGAACAGGCCGAGGAAGCGCAAAAAATCCGGCTTCATGAAGCTGATGCGTTCCAGGAAACCCAGCTGGTCCGGGCTCAGGCTCAGTTCGGCGAGGCGTTCGATCTGGTAGCGGATCTCCGCCAGGTACGGGCGCAGGTCTTCGCTGTTTCGGCAACGAAACTCCCATTCAACTTCCACGTTGGGGTAGTTGTGCAGCACCGCCTGCATCATGGTCAGCTTGTAGAAGTCGGTGTCGAGCAAGTTCTGCACGATGCGATCGGCAAACACACTCTCGCTCATAGCGGGAATCTCCAGACGGGTCGGCAATGGGCGCCGACCTTTACGCACAATTAGGGAAGAGGGCTAGTGGCGCATAGACCTGTGTTGTTTTGCCAGTGATTTTTTCGGTAAGGCCACTGGCGCCATCGCAGGCGCTACAGCACCTGCTCCATCATCCACTTCACAAACTCACGCACCTTGGGCACTTCCGCCGAATGTTCGGGGTAGGCCAAGTAATACGCATCCTGGCTCGGCAGCGCATGCTGCCAGGGGATCACCAGCTTGCCTTCGGCCAACTCTTCTTCCACCAGAAAGCGCGGCAACAACGCCACGCCACAGCCCACCTGCGCTGCACGAATACACATATAGAACGTGTCGAATCGTGGCCCGTGGTAACTGTGCTCTGTCTGATAGCCCTGGCTGGCGAACCAGTCATGCCAGCCCTGCGGCCGTGAGGCGTTTTGCAGCAGGACCAGATCGCTGAGTTGCGTGGGGTCGGTGAACGGCTGCGCGGGCAGGCTTTCCGGTGCACAGACAGGTACAAGCTCTTCGCTGAACAGCTTCAGGCTCTCGGTGCCGGGGCGTGAGCCCTGGCCAAAGTAGAAGGCCATGTCGGCCTTGCCTTGCAAAAGCTCGTCCGGCGCCTGCTCATTACACAGGTCCAGATGGATCTGCGGGTGACGCAGCCGCCATCCCTTGAGGCGCGGTACCAGCCAGCGCGCGCCGAAGGTGTAGGGCGTAGACACCCGCAACACTTCGGTCTCGCCGCCGTAGGAACGCAGGTAGTGAGTGGACATCTCCACCTGCGTGAGGATCTTGCGCACTTCCACCAGGTACAGGTCGCCCGCTGGCGTCATCTGCAAGCGGCGGCGCACCCGGCGAAACAGCAGGTGTTGTAACAACTCTTCCAACTGCGCCACCTGCTTGCTCACCGCGCTCTGCGTGAGGTTCAGTTCCTCGGCGGCGCGGGTGAAACTCAGGTGGCGGGTGGCGGCTTCGAAGCACTGCAAGGCAGTGATTGAGGGCAAATGTCTTTTATTGAGCACGGCACGCCTCTTTTTATTCTTTGCATGAATAAACGGAATGATATCTCGCCTAATCGTCGTTTGTTGGCACGTCTTGGGCCAGCTACAAATAAGCCCTGGATCGCCGTGTCTGTCGGCGGCGCTATTTACTGTTTTGAACATTGAAGGAGTGACCCATGGTTGCCGCATTGCTTGATCGTCTCGGGGTAAACCCGGCGCTGTACCAGTCGGGGAAACAACCCGTGCATTCGCCGATCGATGGCAGCCGTATCGGCAGCGTGAACTGGGAAGGCGCCGCCGAGGTAGAGCAACAGGTCAGTCGCGCTGAGCATGCATTCCAGGCTTGGCGCAACGTGCCCGCACCGCGCCGCGGCGAACTGGTGCGTCAGTTCGGTGATGTGTTGCGCGAGTACAAGGCCGATCTCGGCGAGCTGGTGTCCTGGGAAGCCGGCAAGATCACCCAGGAAGGCCTGGGCGAAGTGCAGGAAATGATCGACATCTGTGACTTCGCCGTCGGCCTGTCGCGCCAGCTGTACGGTTTGACGATCGCCTCCGAACGCCCGGGCCACCATATGCGTGAAACCTGGCACCCACTGGGCGTGGTCGGCGTGATCAGCGCCTTCAACTTCCCGGTCGCCGTGTGGGCGTGGAACACCACCCTGGCGCTGGTGTGCGGCAACGCGGTGATCTGGAAACCCTCGGAAAAGACCCCGCTTACCGCCTTGGCCTGCCAGGCGCTGTTCGAGCGCGTGCTGAAAAAATTCGACGGCGCTCCCGAGTACCTCAGCCAAGTGATCATCGGCGGCCGCGACGCCGGCGCCGCACTGGTGGATGACCCGCGCGTCGGGTTGATCAGCGCCACCGGCAGCACCCGCATGGGCCGCGAAGTGGCACCGAAAGTCGCCGCACGTTTTGCCCGTAGCATCCTGGAGCTGGGCGGCAACAACGCAATGATCCTCGGCCCAAGCGCCGACCTGGACATGGCCGTGCGCGCGATCCTGTTCAGCGCCGTCGGCACCGCCGGTCAGCGTTGCACCACGCTGCGCCGACTGATCGCTCACGAATCGGTGAAGCAGGAAATCGTCACCCGCCTCAAGGCCGCCTATTCCAAGGTGCGCATCGGCCACCCGCTGGAAGGCAACCTGATCGGCCCACTGATCGACAAACACGGCTTCGAGAACATGCAGGACGCCCTGGAGCAAGCCTTGAGCGAAGGCGGCAAGGTGTTCGGCGGCAAGCGCCAACTGCAAGACACATTCCCTAACGCCTACTACGTGTCGCCGGCCATTGTGGAAATGCCTGAGCAAAGCGACGTGGTGTGCACTGAAACATTTGCGCCGATTCTTTACGTGATTGGCTACACCGATTTCGCTGAAGCCCTGCGTCTGAACAACGCCGTGCCGCAAGGTTTGTCGTCATGCATCTTCACTACCGATGTGCGCGAAGCCGAGCAGTTCATGTCGTCCGTGGGCAGTGACTGCGGCATCGCCAACGTCAACATCGGCCCGAGCGGCGCGGAAATCGGCGGTGCGTTTGGCGGTGAGAAAGAGACGGGCGGTGGGCGTGAGTCGGGCTCGGATGCGTGGCGCGGGTATATGCGTCGGCAGACCAATACGGTGAATTACTCGCTGGAGCTGCCATTGGCCCAAGGTATTACCTTCGACTGATCTCTCAGTCGGAGTGAGGTCAAAATGTGGGAGGCCGGCTTGCCTGCTCCCACAGTTGATTGGGTTTACAAACCTGAAATGGTTGTTTGTTAGGTCTCATCGGAGTCTGGCAATGGCACTGCGCGAAACATGTTTGTGGGAACACCTCACCCCTGGCAGGCCGGATCGCGTCGCGCTCAAGGGCGAGGTCAACGTGGATGTGTGCGTGATCGGCGCCGGGATCACCGGGCTGTCGGCGGCCGTTCACTTGCTGGAGCAGGGTAAAAGCGTTGCCGTGCTGGAAGCCCATCGCACCGGCCATGGCGGCTCGGGGCGTAACGTCGGGCTGGTCAACGCCGGCCTGTGGATCCCGCCGGACGAGATCGAAGCCGGTTTCGGCGAGGCGGTGGGCAGCCAGCTTAACCGCATGCTGGGCGCGGCGCCGTCGCTGGTGTTCAGCCTGATCGACACATACAACATCGATTGCCAATTGCGCCGCGAGGGCACGTTGCACATGGCGCACAACGCCCGTGGCGAAGCGGATTTGCGCAGTCGTGAAGAACAATGGAAGCGCCGGGGCGCGCCTGTGGAATTGCTCACCGGCCAGGCATGCGAGCAAGCCACTGGCACTCAGAAAATCGCGGCAGCCTTGCTGGATCGGCGCGCCGGCACCTTGAATCCAATGGCTTACACCAGTGGTTTGGCGAATGCGGCTGTCGGCCTAGGCGGACAGTTGTTCGACCATTCCCCGGTCACCCAACTCGAGCGCCAAGGTGCGCGCTGGTCGGTGCAGACGGCCCAAGGCTCAGTGCAGGCTGGACAGGTGGTCATCGCATCAAATGCCTATACCGAAGGCGAATGGACCGAACTGCGGCGCAATTTCTTCCCCGGTTACTACTACCAGGTCGCGTCGGCCCCGCTGACGGGGGACGCCGCCCAGCAAATCCTTCCCGGCGGGCAAGGCTCGTGGGATACGCGCCAAGTGCTGAGCAGCATTCGCCGCGATGCCGATGGCCGTCTGTTACTCGGTAGCCTGGGCAACGGAAACCAGAAACCGGCTTGGTTCCTCGAGGCGTGGGCCGATCGGGTGCGGCAGCATTACTTCCCGTACCTCAAATCGGTGCAGTGGGACTATACCTGGACCGGCTGCATTGCCTTCACCCCGGACCACTTGATGCGCCTATTCGAACCCGCCCCTGGCCTGGTGGCAGTAACGGGCTATAACGGACGCGGCGTGACCACCGCCAGCGTGGTCGGCAAGGCGTTCGCCGACTACTTGTGTCACCAGAATCCACAGGCATTGCCGATTCCCTTCGCGCCCATGCAACCGCTGGCCGGGGTCGGTCTGCGCAGCTGTCTTTATGAGGCCGGGTTTTCGCTGTATCACGCAGGCCAATGTCTGAGGATCGTGATCTGATCAGCGAAGTACCGCTCAAAAGCCTGCATTTTCTTAGTCGGCTACTAATCTGTATTGGTGCAAGTCGTAGCAGTCACGCACTGTAAATGTGCAGTTCCGTTACGTCGTTTGTTACAGCTGTAGGAACTGTCGTTTATGGGGTTGGTTGCAGGTGCGACCTGTCGAGGTTGTACTTTTTCGATTCGCTGGTTGCACCTTCTGATGCTAGACGGTTGCACGTCCTTGCGAATGGCGCTGAAACACCTGCAATAACAATGACACCGTGTCTTTTTGAAGAATAAAAACGTAGTGGCACGCGCCTTGCTCTGAGCTTTCAGTGAAAAGTTTGAACGCAAGTTGTCGTGCCAAAAATCAAAAATATCGGAGCACTACTCATGTCCCAGACGTTTTACAAGAAAGGTTTCCTGGCCCTCGCCGTTGCAGCGGCGCTGGGTGTTTCTGCGTTTGTTCAAGCTGATGTGAAGATTGGCGTTGCGGGGCCGATGACTGGCGCCAACGCCTCATTCGGTGAGCAGTACATGAAGGGTGCCCAAGCGGCAGCCGATGCGATCAACAAGGCCGGCGGCATTAACGGTGAACAGATCAAGCTGGTTGCCGGCGACGATGCCTGCGAACCCAAGCAGGCCGTAGCCGTCGCCAACCGGCTGGTCGACCAGGACAAAGTGATCGGCGTGGTCGGGCACTTCTGCTCGTCGAACACCATCCCGGCGTCCGAGGTGTATAACGACGCGGGCGTGATCGCCATCACCCCAGGTTCCACCAACCCACAAGTGACCGAGCGCGGAATGAGCGCAATGTTCCGTATGTGCGGGCGTGACGACCAGCAAGGCATCGTCGCCGGCGATTACATCGTCGACGTGCTCAAGGGCAAGAAAATTGCCGTGATCAATGACAAGGACACCTACGGCAAAGGCCTGGCTGACGCCACTGCTGCCCAGTTGACCAAGCGCGGCGTCAAGCCGGTGCTGGAAGAAGGCCTGACCCGTGGCGAGAAAGACTTCAGTGCGCTGGTCACCAAAATCCGCTCTACCGGCGCAGATGTCGTGTACTTCGGCGGCCTGCACCCGGAAGCCGGTCCGCTGGTTCGCCAACTGCGTGAAGCCGGCCTGAAAGATGTGAAGTTCATGTCCGATGACGGCGTAGTGACCGACGAATTGGTCACCACCGCAGGCGGCAAGCAATACGTGGACGGCGTCTACATGACCTTTGGCGCCGACCCGCGCCTGTTGCCCGAAAGCAAGGCCGTGGTGGAAGAGTTCCGCAAAGCCGGCTACGAGCCTGAAGGCTACACCCTGTACGCCTACGCTTCGCTCCAGGCCCTGGCCGCCGGCTTCAACGGCGCCAAGTCCGACAAAGGCGAAGACGCCGCCAAGTGGCTCAAGGCCAACCCTGTGAAAACCGTGATGGGCGAGAAGACCTGGGACGCCAAGGGCGACCTGAAAGTCTCCGACTATGTGGTTTACCAGTGGGACAAGGAAGGTAAATACCACCAGTTGGAAAAGCAGAAGTAAGGCTAGTCAGCACCTAACCAATGTGGGAGCGGGCTCGCTCGCGAAAGCGGTCTGTCAGGTAGCAAATGTGTTGACTGATACACCGCATTCGCGAGCAAGTCGAAGCGTCGAACCGCCGCTTCCACAGGGGAGTGGTGTCGTGATCGATATCTGTCTTTTCCTCCAGAAGCGCCGCACACCCACCGGTGTGCAGGTGCTCACCGCGTGAGATTGCGTTATGGATGGTATTTTCCTGCAGCAACTGGTCAATGGCCTGACCCTCGGGTCGGTCTATGGCCTGATCGCCATCGGCTACACAATGGTCTATGGCATCATTGGCATGATCAACTTCGCCCACGGCGAGGTTTATATGATTTCCGCTTACCTCGCGGCGATCAGTCTGGCACTGCTGGCTTACTTCGGCATCGAATCCTTTCCGCTGCTCATTCTTGGCACCTTGGTCTTCACCGTCGTCGTCACCGGCGTTTACGGTTGGGTCATCGAGCGTGTCGCCTACAAACCGCTGCGTAACTCCACCCGCCTGGCACCGCTGATCAGCGCCATCGGGATCTCCCTGATCCTGCAGAACTACGCGCAGATCGCCCAGGGCGCCAAGCAACAAGGTATTCCAACCTTGCTGGCAGGCGCCTGGCGTGTCGACATCGGCACCGGGTTCGTGCAGCTCACGTACACCAAGGTGTTCATTCTCGTGGCGGCGTTTGCCGGGATGGCGTTGCTGACCTACATCATCAAGTACACCAAGCTCGGCCGCATGTGCCGCGCGACCCAGCAAGACCGCAAGATGGCCTCGATCCTCGGCATCAACACCGACCGGGTGATCTCCTATGTGTTCGTCATCGGTGCCGCCATGGCGGCCCTGGCCGGCGTGCTGATCACCCTCAACTACGGCACCTTCGATTTCTATGCCGGCTTCATCATCGGCATCAAGGCGTTTACCGCAGCGGTACTCGGCGGCATCGGCTCCCTGCCAGGGGCGATGTTGGGCGGGATTATCCTGGGTATCTCCGAGTCGCTGTTCTCGGGGTTGATCAACTCTGACTACAAAGACGTGTTCAGTTTCTCGCTGCTGGTGGTGATTCTGATTTTCCGTCCTCAGGGCCTGCTTGGTCGCCCACTCGTGGCTAAGGTGTAAACATGTCTGCTGCCAAACCAATCGATATCAAGAAAAGTGTGGTCGATGCAGTCCTTGCCGGGCTGATTTCGCTGATCATCTTCGGGCCCATCGTCGGTGTTGTCCTCGATGGCTACAGCTTCAACCTGGAACCGGCCCGCGTCGGCGTGATGGTCGCGATTGTAATGCTCGGCCGGTTCGCCATGAGCCTGTTCCTGCAAACGCCCAAGGGTATAAGAATCCTGCAGGGATTAGAGAGCAGCGGCTCCGGCGTGCACGTGCAGAAACCGGACTATAAATCGCGGCTGCGCTGGATCATTCCGGCACTGATCGTGATCGCTATCGTGTTCCCGATCTTCGCCAACAAGTACCTGCTGACCGTGGTGATCCTCGGGCTGATCTACGTGTTGCTCGGGTTGGGCTTGAACATCGTGGTAGGCCTGGCTGGCTTGCTCGACTTGGGCTACGTGGCGTTCTACGCCATCGGTGCCTACGGCCTGGCGCTGGGTTATCAATACCTGGGCCTGGGTTTCTGGACGGTGCTGCCACTGGCGGCCATCGCGGCGGCGCTGGCGGGGTGCATCCTCGGGTTTCCGGTATTACGAATGCACGGTGACTACCTGGCTATCGTGACCCTGGGCTTCGGTGAGATCATCCGCTTGGTGCTTAACAACTGGCTGTCGTTTACCGGCGGTCCGAATGGCATGCCCGTGCCGTCACCGACCTTCATGGGGTTGGAGTTCGTGCGCAAGGCCAAGGATGGCGGGGTGCCCTTTCATGAGTTTTTCGGCATCGATTACAGCCCTAATTTCAAGTTCATTTTTATCTACATCGTGTTGTTCCTCGTGGTGATGCTGGTGCTGTACATCAAGCATCGTCTGACCCGCATGCCGGTCGGCCGTGCCTGGGAAGCGCTGCGCGAAGATGAAATCGCCTGCCGTTCCATGGGCCTGAACCACGTACTGGTCAAGCTCTCGGCGTTCACCATCGGCGCGTCTACCGCGGGCCTGGCCGGGGTGTTCTTTGCCAGCTACCAGGGCTTCGTCAACCCGTCGTCATTTACCTTCTTTGAGTCGGCGCTGATTTTGGCCATCGTGGTCTTGGGTGGCATGGGTTCGACGGTAGGCGTGGTGATTGCGGCCTTCGTATTGACCGTCGCGCCTGAACTGCTGCGCAGCTTCTCCGAATACCGCGTGCTGCTGTTTGGCGTGTTGATGGTGGTGATGATGATCTGGCGACCACGCGGCCTGATGCGGATCAGCCGTTCCGGTGTGACGCCACGTAAGGGGGTAGCGCCATGAGCAAGGAAGTCGTCCTCCAGGTGGAGCACCTGATGATGCACTTCGGTGGCATCAAGGCTTTGAGCGATGTGAGCCTCAAGGTCGAACGCAACTCGATCTTCGCCCTGATCGGCCCCAACGGCGCAGGCAAGACCACGGTGTTCAACTGCCTCACCGGCTTCTACAAAGCCAGCGGCGGCAAGATTGAACTCAATGTGCGTGGCAAGCAGACAAACGTGATCCAACTGCTCGGCGAGCGCTTCAAAGCCGTCGACTTTGTCTCGCCGAAGAGCTTCCTCAGTCGGGTCTACTACAAGATGTTCGGCGGCACCCACCTGGTGAACCGTGCTGGCCTGGCGCGAACCTTCCAGAACATTCGCCTTTTCAAGGAAATGTCGGTGGTGGAAAATCTGCTGGTCGCCCAGCACATGTGGGTCAACCGCAGCATGCTCGCCGGCATTCTCAACACCAAGGGCTACCGCAAAGCCGAAAGCGATGCCCTTGACCACGCCTTCTACTGGCTGGAGGTGGTGGACCTGGTGGACTGTGCCAATCGCCTGGCCGGCGAACTCTCCTACGGCCAGCAGCGCCGCCTGGAGATCGCACGTGCCATGTGCACGCGGCCGCAGATCATCTGCCTCGACGAACCGGCAGCTGGCCTCAACCCCCAGGAAACCGAAGCCCTCAGTGCGATGATTCGCCTGCTGCGCGACGAACACGACCTCACGGTAGTGCTGATCGAACACGACATGGGCATGGTGATGAGTATTTCCGACCACATCGTGGTGCTGGACCACGGCAACGTGATCGCCGAAGGCGGGCCGGAAGCGATCCGAAACGACCCGAAAGTGATTGCCGCCTACCTGGGCGCCGACGAAGAGGAGCTGGTATGAGCGGACCTATCCTCGAAATGAAGGACCTGGACGTGTACTACGGTCCGATCCAGGCCCTCAAAAAAGTCTCGCTGCATATCAACGAAGGCGAAACCGTCAGCCTGATCGGCTCCAACGGCGCGGGCAAGTCCACGCTGCTGATGTCGATCTTTGGCCAGCCACGGGCCGAGTCGGGGCAGATCCTCTACAACGGCGTCGACATTACCCACAAGTCATCGCACTACATCGCCTCCAACGGCATTGCGCAGTCGCCGGAAGGGCGGCGGGTGTTCCCCGACATGACCGTCGAGGAAAACCTGCTGATGGGCACCATCCCGATTGGCGACAAGTTCGCGCAGGAAGACATGCAGCGCATGTTCGAGCTGTTCCCACGTCTCAAGGAGCGGCGCAACCAGCGCGCTATGACCATGTCGGGTGGCGAACAGCAAATGCTCGCCATCGCCCGCGCGTTGATGAGCCGCCCAAAGTTGTTGCTGCTGGACGAGCCAAGCCTGGGGCTGGCGCCGATTGTGGTGAAGCAGATCTTCTCGACCCTGCGCGAGTTGGCGGCGACCGGGATGACTATTTTCCTGGTGGAGCAGAACGCCAACCATGCGCTGCGTCTGTCGGATCGGGCGTATGTGATGGTTAACGGTGAGATTCGCCTGACGGGTACTGGTAAGGAATTGTTGGAAAACGAGGAAGTGCGCAACGCCTACCTCGGCGGGCACTAATCTAAATAACGACGCAGCACCCACTGTGGGAGCCCACATAAAAGCGGCTCCCGCAGTCTTTTTAGTGCTATCCACAGACCGTTCTGGAAATTGTGGAAAACAAATCCAGCCGCCCTCTAAAGCGCGACATATAGCCGCCACAAATCCCTGTTTTGTCACACTTTTGACTTGTCCCCATCCACTGTGGAACCGGCTGTGGGTAACGTGGTAGTAGCTGGCTGAAAGCCTTTAAAACCGTGACTTGCAGCGAGTCACTTGTTTTTTGATCAGCGGCTTTTTCGCAACCGCCCGAGGGCTTTGTCAACCTGTTTATAGACACAGGTATATGACCGAAATATGTCCCGCCAGCCTGTGGATAAGTCTGTGACTAAACTCTGGAAAGACGGCCGCAGAGGCCGGAATGACTGGCCTGGAGCCATCGTTCTGATTTCCGGCCTGTCGGTGGGTCTACATACGCCCCGTCTAAGGTCAAGCAAAAAACTTTCTAAACCCCCTTGTAACCCTTGTGTATAGAGGCCTGGGGCTTTTTGCACTTGCCCCCAAAGACTGTGGGCGCAGTTGTGGATAACCTGCGCGTATATGGCTGCAAGCCACGGTTCATGAGGCTTTGCGCGCAATGGTTAAAAAGTGATCAGTCACGCATGAAGTTATGCGCTTAGCGGTTGCCGCCACTGCGGCGTCAGGGCATTCTGCTGGCTGATTTTTTCCCGATGCCCGCAAGGAGAACACCATGTCCGACACGCTGTTTATTACTGGCGCAACCTCAGGTTTCGGCGAAGCCTGTGCTCGTCGTTTTGCTGACGCCGGCTGGAAACTGGTGCTGACTGGCCGGCGTGCCGACCGCCTGAATGCGCTGGTCGAAGAGCTTTCAAAGCAGACCGAAGTGCATGGCCTGGTTGTGGACGTGCGTGATCGCAAGGGCATGGAAGACGCCATCGCCAACCTGCCGCCGTCGTTCGCCAAGCTGCGCGGGCTGATCAACAACGCCGGCCTGGCCGTGGGCACTGACCCGGCGCCCAAGTGCAGCCTCGACGATTGGGAAACCATGGTCGACACCAACATCAAGGGCTTATTGACCACCACCAGCCTGCTGCTGCCGCGCCTGATCGCGCATGGCCGTGGCGCCGGGATCATCAACCTGGGCTCCATCGCCGGCAGCTACCCGTACCCAGGCAGCCATGTGTATGGCGGCTCCAAGGCGTTTGTTAAGCAATTCTCGTTGAACCTGCGTTGCGACCTGCAAGGTACCGGCGTGCGCGTGACCAACATTGAGCCCGGCCTGTGCGAGAGCGAGTTTTCGTTGGTGCGCTTTGGTGGTGACCAGGCGCGGTATGACGCGACTTATGCCGGTGCCGAGCCGATTCAGCCGCAGGATATTGCTGACACGATTTTTTGGGTCATGAATACGCCGGCGCATGTGAATATCAACCGGTTGGAGTT
This sequence comes from Pseudomonas sp. EL_65y_Pfl1_R83, assembly GCF_963970695.1. Classification (NCBI taxonomy): domain Bacteria; kingdom Pseudomonadati; phylum Pseudomonadota; class Gammaproteobacteria; order Pseudomonadales; family Pseudomonadaceae; genus Pseudomonas; species Pseudomonas sp. EL_65y_Pfl1_R83. The sequence goes on from NZ_CAXAQI010000018.1 coordinate 62,628, forward strand.
GATGCCGGTGAGCCAGACTTGGGCTGGGTTTGCGATTGAGCGCGGGGCCAAGTAAAGCTCTAGACCGCGCCGCCTGTTTCGCGAGCAAGCCCGCTCTCACATTCGCCTGCATTCCAAAGGTAGGACGCGGTCAAATGTCGGAGCGGGCTTGCTCGCGAAGAGGCCCTGAAAGTCAGGCCAGATACCGGGTCAGACCCTGATAGCACGTTGCCAAATGATAAGGCGTAGTCGACGGCATATCCCGTCGACTCACGACGCCCTCGGCATCCAGGCATTCATTCCAACCCTTCTCATGCAGAAAATGCTGTTGCAGCGCCAGCAATTGGCGCTGTAGCACCGCTTCGCTGTCCGGCCGCAAGGTCAGTGCCCGCAGGTATTCGGCCTGGGCCCAGATACGTTGGGTGCCGTCACGCATCGTGCCGTCCAGCGCCAGCATGCCGCTGACTGCGCCGCTGACGTTATCCACACCCTGTTGCTCGGCGTAGGCGAAAGCCCGGGTCAGCGACGCATGCAGCGGCGTACCGCGCAGTACATCTGAAGATTCCAGCAAGAAGAACCACTCGAACTGGTGTCCCGGTTCGAACCAGTTATCCACAGCGCCCAGCGGTTTTTCCATCATCACGCCGTGCTGGCGGTCGATGAAACGCTGTTGCATGGCTGTCGCCAGTGCCAGCAGGGCTGCCTGCACGTGGGCATCTTCACGCACCGCGAGGGTGGCGAGGAAACCTTCGGCCAAGTGCATCAACGGGTTTTGCAGCGGGCCGGATTTAAGCGATGACCAGTTGCGCTCCAGCACGGCTTCATACAGGCCGTCGCCTGTGGAAAACCGCTCGGCGACCACTTCCAGGGCCGCATTGAGCACCGATTCCACCAGCGGCGCACGCACCTTGGCCCAGTAATGGGCGCAGGCGAAGATGATGAAGGCGTGGGTGTACAGGTCTTTGCGCTTGTCGAGCGGCTGGCCGTTGGGATCGATGCTGTAGAACCAGCCTCCGTGCTCGGCGTCGTGGAAGTGCTGTTGCAGTGAACGGAACAGAACAGCTGCGCGCTCCTCTGCGAAGGCTGCGCCAGGCTCGTCGATCAGACAGGCAAACAGGTACAGCTGCCGCGCGCAGGCCATGGCGCGGTAGCGTTGTGGGGGCAGCGGCCGGTGATCGGCATCCAGCGCCTCATAGGGCAGCGCCAGCTCGGCGTTCCAGCCCGGGCCTTGCCAGAGCGGCACGATCAGGCTGTGGAAGTGCGTGAGCACGGTGTTCAAGGAGGGTTGGGAAGCGCTGGGCATTGGCGGGCGTCGTCACGGCAGGGGTGTAGGCGCGCATGGTAGCAGAGGGGCAGTTGTAAGTTGTGAGCTACAAGCTGCAAGTTGGCGCAAATCGGCGTCTACTTGCAGCTTGTAGCTTGCGGCTTTTAACTGGCAAGCAACCAAACCCCAGTCGCCGCCGACGCCGCCCCCGCAACCCGTACCAACGGCGCCGCAGCCGCCGGCAGGAAACGCACTACCGCATAACCCGCCGCGTGCAACACTGCCGTTGCGCCCACAAACCCAGCCGCATACGCCCAAGGGTTGGACATGTCCGGCAGCTCCAATCCGTGCGCTACGCCGTGGAACAGCGCGAACAATGCTGTCGCCCCCACCGCCACAGACAACGGCAGCCGCACCGCCAGCGCCACCGCCAGGCCCAGGGCCAGCACCGATGCAGCAATCCCGCTTTCCAGCGCTGGCAGTGCCAAGCCTTCAAAACCCAGCACGCCGCCAATCAGCATGGTGCCCACGAAGGTGCACGGCAATGCCCAGCGGGCGGCGCCTTTTTGTTGGGCGGCCCACAAACCGACGGCCACCATGGCCAACAAGTGGTCAATGCCACCCAAGGGATGGCTGATGCCGGCCACCAGGCCGTTGTCGCCGTGGCCCGGGTGAGCGAAGGCGAGGGCAGGGGCCAGCAGCAGGGCGGCGGCGGTGAAGAGTTTCTTGAGGCTCATAAACAGGCTCCTTGAGGGTTGGTCAGGCGGCGGTCAGCAGGCCTTGGCGTTCGATAAAGGCGACGATGTCATCCAGGCCGACACCGGTTTTCTGGTTGCTGAACACAAAGGGTTTACCGTTGCGCATGCGCTGGGTGTCGCTGTTCATCAGCTCCAGCGAGGCGCCCACCAGCGGTGCCAGGTCGATCTTGTTGATCACCAGCAGGTCGGATTTGCAAATACCAGGCCCGCCCTTGCGTGGCAGCTTGTCGCCGGCAGACACATCGATCACATAGATGGTCAGGTCCGACAGCTCGGGGCTGAAGGTGGCCGAAAGGTTGTCGCCGCCGGACTCCACCAGGATCAGGTCCAGGCCGGGGAAACGGCGGTTGAGCTGATCCACGGCTTCGAGGTTGATCGAGGCGTCTTCACGGATCGCCGTGTGCGGGCAGCCGCCGGTTTCCACGCCGATGATGCGCTCCGGCGCCAGGGCTTGGTTACGCACCAGGAAATCGGCGTCTTCGCGGGTATAGATGTCGTTGGTGACCACTGCCAGGTTGTAGCGATCACGCAGCGCAAGGCACAGCGCCAGGGTCAGGGCCGTCTTGCCGGAGCCCACCGGGCCGCCGATGCCAACACGCAAAGGTTGTGAGTTCATGTCTGTGTTCTCCTAGGAACGGAACAGGCGGCTGTACTGGCGCTCGTGGGCCATGCACGCCAGGGACAGGCCGAAAGCGGCGCTGCCGAAATGGGTAGGGTCGATGCGGCTGGCGTCCTGCTGGGCTTGTTGCAGCAGCGGCAGCAGTTCGCTGGTCAGGCGCTGGGCGGCTTGCTGGCCGAGGGGCAGGGTTTTCATCAGCACGGCCAATTGGTTTTCCAGCCAGCTCCACAACCACGCCGCCAGGGCATCAGCGGGGCTGATGCTCCAGGCGCGAGCGGCGAGGGCCCAGCCCAGGGCCAGATGCGGCTCGGCGCACCGCTCAAGAAATGCGCGGGCGGCGTCGTCCAGTTCCGGCAAGCCGCTGAGTAATTGCTGCAGCGAGTAGCCCATCTGCCGGCTCTCCTGATACAGCTCGCGGGTCTCGCGGCTGGCGCGATGCTCATCACACCATTGCGCCAGGCGCGGCCAATCCTCATCAAAGGCCGCTTGGCAATGTGCGAGCAGCAACGGTGCTTCGAAACGCGCAAGGTTGAGCAGCAACTGATCGCTTATCCAGCGTCGTGCAGTGGCCGCATCATTGACACGACCGTTCTCCACCGCCATTTCCAGGCCCTGGGAATAGCTGTAGCCGCCAATCGGCAATTGCGGACTGGCCAGACGCAACAGCGCCCAGGCTGGGTTCATAGACGCACGCCGAACTGATGCAGCTTGGGTGGGTAGTTGAAATCTTCATCGCCATGGCGCGAGTGATGGTGGCCGCCGCCGTAAGCACCGTGCTCCGGCTGGAATGGCGCTTCAATGGTTTCGGTCTGCGCACCCAGCTGTTCGAGCATGGCCTTGAGCACGTAGTCGTCTAGCAGGCGCAACCAGCCGTCCCCTACCTGCAACGCCACATGGCGGTTACCCAGGTGATACGCCGCGCGAGTCAGTTCAAATGCGCTGCTGCAGGTGACGTGCAGCAGATGTTCAGGTCGGGCGCATACGCGTACGACGCGTCCGTCTTCAGCCTGTAGGAATTCGCAATCGTGCAGCGGCGGCTGGCCGCGCTCCAGGAAAAGGCCGACGTCTTCACCGTCGGCACTGAAACAGCGCAGGCGACTTTTGCTGCGTGCTTCGAAATTCAGCAGCAACTCGGCGGCCCAGAGGGCTTGAGGGGCGATTCGGCGGTGGATCACCAGCATCAGGAAGCTTCCAGCTATGAGCGATAGCACAGCTAGAGCAAGGGCCTTGCCAATGTCGATAGAGAGTAGGAATTGCCTGTAGGCAAGGGCGGTAGCGCCACTAAATGGAGCGAGGAAGGATTCTCTGCGTGCGCCAAAGTGGGGCGCGATTTTACTGATTGCACGCGCGATGGGCGTTTTCAGATTTTCCCTACAGGGCATGAGGATTCGGCATTCATCCGGTTACCTGCGAGATCATTAGTCTGTTCGCCGTGTTTACTCCACTGCGACGTTCATCATGTTCAAGTCATTTTGTTGCCTGGTTATTGTCAGTCTGTCTTTCGCCCTTTCATCGGCTTCGGCCAATCTGAACGGCCATCCCCCTTTCAGCGCTTCACACAAAAAAGCGACTATCGACGATGTGGTCGACCGCGCCCACGAACTGCTGGGTACGCCTTACAAATGGGGTGGCACCTCGGCAGAGCAGGGCTTCGATTGCAGCAGCCTGCTGGTGTATCTGTTCAAGACTCAAGCCAACATCCGAATACCGCGCACCACGACGGCAATGCAACGTTCGACGGCTGCGACGGTCAAGCGCAACGCGCTCCAGCCCGGCGACGCGGTGTTTTTCAGAGGAAACGGAAGCGGCCAGGTCAGCCATGTGGGCCTTTATATAGGCGAGGGTAAATTTATCCATTCACCGCGCAGCGGCAAAAACATCCGTATCGATTCACTGAGCAACCGCTATTGGAACAAGCACTACACCATGGCCAAGCGTTTCCATTCGGCAGGCTGATTGCGTTATTCGGTGCTGCCCAGGCCTTGCCAGTGCTTCAAGCCGATAAAGATAAAGCGCAATTGTTGTGTGATTTTCGCCTGCGGCGTGAGGTGGGCGGGCAGGGCTTGGGCTGGTGGGTCGATGATGTCGGGAAGGGTGGCGAACACACTTTTGACGATCAGGTCGGCCATCACGTGCAAGCCATCGGCGTCCAGGTGCTGCAGTTTGGGCATGAAGGTGAGGTCAGCCGCCAGGTCGCGAGTGATGTCTTCGCGCAACGCCGCGATGGCTTGGCGCACGGCCAGGCAGCCGCCGTATTGCTCGCGGGCCAGGAACAGGAATTGCGAACGGTTGGCCGAAACCACATCGAGAAAGATCCGCACGGAGGCATCGATAATGCCGCCCATCACGAATTCGTTGTGGCGCACCAGGCGGATCGTAGCGCGAAAGGTCTGGCCGACTTCACTCACCAACACAAGCCCAAGCTGGTCCATATCGGCAAAGTGGCGATAAAAACCGGTGGGCACGATGCCAGCTGTCTTCGCCACTTCGCGCAGGCTCAGGCTGCCAAACCCACGGCCACATTCCATCAGATGGCGGGCTGCGTCCATCAAGGCGAGGCGGGTCTGTTGCTTCTGTTCGGCGCGGGGCAGCATGGGCGGGCAGACTTTGTTGGCAAGTACAGCGACGCACTCTAGCAAAACAGCTTTGCCGGCGTCGAACTTGGCGCGGGAAGTACGTGACGCGATCTACAGTAAAGCAAAAGCCCGATCGACAGATCGGGCTTTTTTCTGGGCCACCACGGGGTTAGCTCTGTGCTTGATGCAGTTCTTGCAAACGGTCAGCACCGCCTTCAACCAGGCCTTTCTGTTCCAGGCGATCACGGCCACCTTCGGCGACAGCGTTACGTTCCAGCAGGCGATCAGCACCACCTTCAACCAGGCCTTTCTCTTCCAGGCGGTCGCGGCCGTTTTCGGTCAGGCCTTCGGTGTAAGCGCGTTTGTTGGCTTGCTCCGAACCATTTTCAGCAACAGCGCCTTTGGCGTAGTCACGGTTCTCTTCTTCTTGCGAGCCGCTGCGAGCGACGGTCTGGCTGAAATGAACGGCATCGGCTTTGACTTGTGGGGTGGCCTGTTCAGCGGCTGGCAAGGCAAAGGCGCTGGAAGCCAGGATGGATAACAGGACGGTAGCGAGTACTTGGCGTTTCATGATGGGTTGCTCCTTGGGAGGGCGATAAAGTGGGTACAGAGCTAATGCTACTCTCGATAAGTCGATATAAAAGTTCATAAACGCAATGGTAATAATCAACAGAATTGATTGTTCTGAGCGGAGGCTCTAGGCCGGGCCTCTCAAGCCCGCGGTTTTGCACCGGTGTGGGTATTTTCGACACGCCCGTGGGTAACAATGGTGCGCTGTCGTAGGTGGATTCTGTCGAAGTGGTCAGAAATTGATGTTTTTCCCGGCAAGTGACCGATTGGGTTAAACCCCCAGACGGTTTGCCAGTCGTAGTCGTATAAGCTGTCCATAAAGGCTGTGACCCAGCCAGTCGTATTCAGGAGTCCCGTGCAATGACGCGCACTCGTAAAATCGTCGCTTGGAGCTGCGCCAGCGTCGTTCTGTTAATTGCCGGGGTGGTATTGGTTCTGGTGTTCTTTGACTGGAACCGCATCAAGCCGCCCCTCAATGCCAAGGTTTCCGAAGAGCTGCATCGACCGTTTGCCATCAACGGCAACCTCTCGGTGGTGTGGGCACGTGAGCCCGATGAAGGCGGTTGGCGCGCCTGGGTGCCGTGGCCCCATGTGATTGCCGAAGACCTGACCCTGGGCAACCCCGACTGGTCGAAAACCCCGCAGATGGTCACGCTTAAAAAGGTCGAACTGCGCATTTCGCCGCTGGCGTTGCTGGTGCAGCGCGTGGTGATCCCGCGCATTGACCTCACTGAGCCGAGTGCGCAATTGCAGCGCCTGGCCGACGGCCGCGCCAACTGGACCTTCAAGTTCGACCCTAAGGACCCGAACGCCGAACCCTCCAACTGGGTGGTGGACATTGGCGCCATCGGCTTCGACAAGGGCCACGTGACCCTCGACGACCAGACCCTCAAGACCCAGCTTGATGTCATCATCGACCCGCTGGGCAAACCCGTGCCCTTTGGTGAAATCGTCGGCGACGCCGATGCCAAGAAGGCTTTAGAAAAAGGCTCGGCGCCGCAGGACTATGCGTTCGGCCTCAAGGTCAAAGGCCAGTACCACGGCCAGAAACTCGACGGCACCGGAAAGATCGGCGGCCTGCTGGCGTTGCAAGACGCGGCCAAGCCGTTTCCTTTGCAGGCTCAAGTCAAGATTGCCGACACCAGCATCGCCCTGGCCGGCACCCTCACGGATCCGCTGAATCTGGGGGCCCTGGACCTGCGCCTGAAACTCGCAGGTTCCAGCCTGGGCAACCTCTACCCACTGACCGGCGTGACCTTGCCGGATTCGCCGGCCTATTCCACCGATGGCCATCTGATCGCCAAGCTGCACGAAGCCAACGGCGCGTCGTTCCGCTACGAAAACTTCAACGGCAAGATCGGTAACAGCGATATTCACGGCAGCCTTGGCTACGTTGCCAGCCAGCCGCGCCCCAAACTCAGCGGCGCGTTGGTGTCCAACCAACTGCTGATGACCGACCTCGCCCCCCTGATCGGCGCCGACTCGAATGCCAAGCAAAAAGCCCGTGGCGGCGGCAGCAAACAACCCGCGACCAAAGTGCTGCCGGTGGAAGAGTTCCGCACGGAGCGCTGGCGTGTCATGGATGCCGATGTGGCGTTCACCGGCAAGCGCATCGTGCACAGTGCCGATCTACCCTTCACCGACCTCTACACCCATTTGGTGCTCAATGACGGCGAACTGAGCCTGGAGCCCCTGCGTTTCGGCGTGGCCGGCGGCAAGCTGGATGCACAGATTCGCCTGAACGGGCGCACCGCACCGATGGAAGGTCGTGCCAAACTGACTGCGCGTAACTTCAAGCTCAAGCAGCTGTTCCCGACATTCGAACCGATGAAAACCAGCTTTGGTGAACTCAACGGCGATGCCGACATTTCCGGTCGCGGTAACTCCGTGGCGGCATTGCTGGGCACCTCCAACGGTGACCTGAAGATGCTGATCAACGACGGCGCCATCAGCCGTGGCCTGATGGAAATCGCCGGGCTCAACGTGGGCAACTACGTGGTGGGCCGATTGTTTGGCGACAAGGAAGTGAAGATCAATTGCGCCGCGGCGGACTTCGGCATCAAGACTGGCCTGGCGACGACGCGGTTGTTTGTGTTTGATACCGAGAACGCCATTATCTATATCGATGGCACGGCGAACATGGCCACGGAGCAACTGGACTTGACCATCAACCCCGAATCGAAAGGTTTTCGACTGTTCTCGCTGCGTTCACCGCTGTACGTCAACGGGCCGTTTATCAAGCCGAATGCCGGTGTGAAAGCCATTCCTCTGGCGCTGCGTGGCGCGGGCATGGTGGCGCTGGGTGTGATCGCGGGGCCTGCGGCCGGTTTGCTGGCACTGATCGCACCCAGCGCCGACGCGCCTAACCAGTGCGCACCTTTGCTGCAACAGATGCGCGAAGGCAAAGCACCGAAAACAGTCAAAGGGTGATTGCTGAAAATCACCCGCTTGCCCATTAATCAAACGACGTGTCGCAACAGCGCTAGCGAACATTCTGCGCCAGCGGTGTTGCGACCCTAGGCAACCTGGGTCGCAAACCTGCCCACCGCATCGACCACTCGTTTGGCGCCATCCTGAATCTCAACAATGACGTGGCCCGCCTGGGTGGCGAGTTCAAGGCCTTGCTCTGCCTGGGATTTGCTGTTTGCCATCTCGGCGACGGTCTCATCCACCAGCTTCTGGTTCTGCAAGACAACCGATGCAATTTCTTCGGTAGCCGTGCTGGTGCGCCCAGCCAATTGCCGAACTTCATCCGCCACGACCGCAAAACCGCGCCCCTGCTCACCTGCGCGCGCAGCTTCAATCGCAGCGTTCAATGCCAGCAAGTTGGTTTGCTGGGCAATACTACTGATCGTCTGAATGATCGAGCTGATCAACAATGACTGCTTGCCGAGCGCTTCAACGCCGCCAGAGGCCGCCTGCATATCAACAGCGACTTTGCGCATGGTGTGCATCGTGTCGTTCACCACGACGGCGCCGCGCTGAGCCGTCACGTCAGTCTGCTGGGAGATTTCAAATGCAGTTTGGGCGGCTTCACTGACGGCTTGTTCACGGGCCACTTGGTCGGTGACAACCGTCGCAAACTTAACGACCTTGCAGAGTGTGCCTTCGGTGTCGTACACCGGGTTATAAGTCGCCTCTAGCCATACGGTCTGACCGCGACTGTCAATTCGTTCGAAGCGGCCAGCAACAAATTCACCCTTGTTCAACGTTGACCAAAAATCCTTGTAGTTCTGCGACGAGGTTTCTTCTGGCTTGCAGAAAATACGGTGGTGACTGCCTTTCGCTTGGCTCAAGTTGTAGCCCATGGCTTTTAAGAACTGATCATTCGCGGTGAGCACATGCCCGGATAGATCGAACTCGATCACCGCCGTCGAACGCAGCAGCGCGTCAATGAACGAGGCGTTTTCCGAGGCTTTTTCTACGCGGGACGTAATGTTGGTCGCATAGCAAGCGATATGACTTAACAGGCCAGTCGCATCGGTTATGGGCTGCCAATGAGCATGAATCCACACTAACGAACCGTCAGCATGCAGGTAACGGTATTCGTCAGAGATCGATTTACCTGCGGCGATGGCGGCTCGAAAGTTGTGAAAACACGGCAGCTTGGAGACGTACTGGGGGACGATATCGGCCATGGCACGGCCCAGAAGCTGATTCTGGGTATAGCCCAAGGCCTGTGCGAAGTTGTCGTTGCAGGCGGTAATTTTAAATGTCGAATCGATACTCAACGTCAGCATTTCATGGCTGAGTCCATCACGCAGTTGTCGCAGCTGCGCCAGCTCGGCTGTCTGAGATTGAAGCTGGTTCTTGATTTTGGTATTGAACATGGGGGAAACCGCCTGTTGGGTCTTAATAAGGCTATCGGCAAAGTCAGCCGCTTGTTGAGTCCTTTGTGACGCCTAAGCAGCGCTGAAAAACGCAACTTTCGCAGTAAGGCGATCCGCCAACTGCGCGAGTTCCATGCTCGCCGTTGCCACTTGGCGTGAGCCGGTGGCGGACTGCACGGTGGAACCGTGAATACGGTTGATGTTTTGCGCCACGTCTTCGGCCACGCTGTTCTGCTGCGAGGAGGCACTGGCGATTTGGGCGTTCATGTCGCTGATCGCACCCACCTGCTCGCTAATCTTGGCTAACGCACTCTGCGCCCTGCGGGTTTGCGCCACGCTTTGGCTTGCCAGCTCGCAGCTGTCACGCATGGTTTGCGAGGCGGTTTCAGTGCCCACTTGCAGCGTGCTGATCATCTTCCGAATTTCCTCGGTCGACCGCTGAGTCCGGTTGGCCAGCGAGCGCACCTCATCGGCGACTACCGCAAACCCGCGCCCATGTTCTCCAGCCCGCGCAGCCTCAATGGCGGCGTTCAGGGCCAGCAAGTTGGTTTGCGCAGCGATGGCGTTGATAACATCGATCACTGACTCGATCTTTTCGCTGTGTTTGGACACCTGGTTCACGGTGCCTGTGGTCTGCTCCAGCGTGACGGCCAGTTGTTCGATGGCCAGTGTGGTGCTAGCCACCAATCGATTGCCGCTTTCCACTTCTATATCAGCCAACCGGGACGCCTCAGCTGCCTGCGCGGCATACCCTGAGACTTCATTCACCGTTGCCGCCATTTGCGTGATGGCGGTGGCCACCTGCTCGGCTTCACGGGTTTGCAGGCTAATCTGGTCATTGTTGGCCGATGAGGTGGCAGACAATTGAGTCGACGAGTGATTGACCTCTTGGGCCGCCCTGCGCACTTGCTGGATAGTCTCTGCCAGGTGGCTAAGTGCGTCTTTTAATACGCCCATCACGCTATTGGGGTACTTCGTGGCAATCGTCTGATTCAGATCACCCGCAGCCAACCGCGCGATGGCTAATGCAACTTCCGTAGGCTCTGCGCCCAGCGTGGAGTTGACGAAGCGAATAATCACCGCCGACAACATAATGCTCAACAACAGGGCAATGCCGGTCGCGATGATCATCAGCGTACTGAACTGGCTGGCAGTGGCTTGCACCGCGCCAAGCTTCGCCTTGATTGACGCCTCTTCATAGTCGATCAGCGCATTCACGCGCTTGAGCCACTCGCTGTATTCCAAAGACGTTTGACGCATCAGCAGCGCTTGGGCTCCCGGAATATCGCCCGCTTGGCGCAGGGAGATTATCGCCTGGGTAGATGTCAGGGTTTGTTGTTCAATGGCCTTGATCGCGCTCAGTAATCGAACCTCTTCGGCGGTCACGCTGGTGCCCTTGAACAGCTGGTCCATAGGGGCCGCCGAGTCGGAGTAGGCCTTTTCCAGGGCTCGAATCTCATCCAAGTGTTTTTCCAGGTCCGCTTTGTTCGCCACCAGCACCGCATCCCGGATCGCAATGGCACGGTTATGCACGCTGCCACGGAAATTGATTGCGTAGCGCTGTACCTTCGCAGCGTTTTCGCTGACGTCGCCCAAGGTGGAATCAATAAACGCCACGCGCTGAATGCTGATGGCAGTGATCACTACGAGAAGCGCCAGTATGGCTGCGAAGCTCAGCCCTATACGTGTGGCCAACGAAAGCGTGTTTTTCATGGCTAGCTCGGAAATTCGCCCTGCACTGGGCTGAGTTGGTGCGGATGACGCGAACGGTGCTATTAGCCGCTCACGTTGAGTTCATTGACGATAAGTCGGCGTAATAGGGTCCATCCAGTTAGCAATACTCACTGCGTTGATAGCTATGTGCTATCAGGTGAGGTCGCCGAGCAGGCTCGATCAAAAAACTAAATTCACAGCGGCGTGGGTGCCCGTTGTCAGCGATGGATTTTGAGCATATCGTGGCATAAAACTTATACAGAGTGCATGTAATTGTACAAGAATTCGCGGTGGCCACTGACGCTTTATTTTGAGGGTGAGTGCCCACTTTGCGCTCGAGAAATCAAGCTTCTGAGTGCGCGCGCTATACCCGATCGCCTTCTGTTTGTGGATATCAGCGATGCTGCCTTCGACGCCAACGCGCTGGGGTTCACGCGTGCACAAATGGAGGCATCACTGCGCGCCAGGTTTGACGATGGAACCTGGGTCACTGGGCTGGACGCTACGCTCTGGAGCTGGCGAGCAGCGGGGCTCGGTATCTGGGCAGCACCGTTATCGTGGCGGTTAACCCGGCCATTTCTTAACGTGGGCTATCGTCTTTTTTGCCGCTGGCGTCCGCATTTGGCCTGGCTGCCTCATCCGGATGGCAGCGTTCGCTGTCGCGGTGGGCGCTGTGCAGTGCCAGCCCCCCAAACCACTCCTGGCAGCCTTACGTCGCCGGTCAGAGTTATTGATGAAGAACGCTAACCGTTTGTGCCTGATCCTCGGTGATCAGCTATCGTTCGATCTCGCCTCATTGCAGGGCTTGGATGCCCAAAGCGATACCGTGCTGCTTGTCGAGGTGATGGAGGAAGCCAGCCATGTCCCTCATCATCCGCAAAAAATCACCCTGATCTTCAGCGCCATGCGCCATTTCGCCGAGACGCTGCAGCAGCGGGGCGTTCGAGTGCAGTACGTTGCGCTCGATGATCCAGACAACACGGGGTCAGTGCCGAGCGAGTTACACCGGTGGCAGGCGCTGATGCAAGCAGACGAAATACACATCACCGAATGCGGCGACTGGCGCTTGGAGCAATCGCTCAGGGACTGTGGCTTAGGCATAACGTGGCATTGCGACAGCCGTTTCCTCTGCACACGCACCGAGTTCTCCAATTGGGCACACGGCAAAAAGCAGCTGCGCATGGAATTCTTCTACAGAGAGATGCGGCGCAAGAGTGGATTGTTGCTCAATGGTGATGGCAGCCCGGTCGGAGGTGCCTGGAACTTTGATGCAGAAAACCGCAAGGCGCTACCGAAGGGGGTTAGGCCTCCCTCACCCGCCCGATTTGCGCCCGACCCGATCACCCAGGAAGTGATGGCGTTGGTGGCCAAACATTTCGCCAGTCACTACGGCTCACTCGACGCATTCGACTACCCGGTCACCCACGCCGACGCCCAGGCCCTGTGGGAATACTTTCTCGACTGGGGCTTGGCAGCCTTCGGCGACTATCAAGACGCCATGGCCAGCGACGAGCCTTTCCTGTTTCATGCCCGTATCAGCGCTGCGCTGAATATTGGCCTGCTCGATCTGCGTCAGTTGTGCGGCGATGTGGCGTCAGCCTACGAGTCGGGCAGCATTGCACTTAACGCTGCCGAAGGCTTTATTCGACAACTGATCGGCTGGCGAGAATATGTCCGAGGCGTCTACTGGCTGAAGATGCCTGACTATGCCGATGGCAATGTGTTCGGCAACACACGCTCGCTTCCAGCGTTCTACTGGACAGGCGAGACACAGATGAACTGCATGCGCCAAGCAATCAGCCAAAGCCTTGAGCATGCCTACGCTCACCATATCCAGCGGCTGATGGTCACCGGCAATTTTGCTCTGCTCGCCGGCATCGCACCGAGTCAGATTTGCGAATGGTACTTGGCCATCTACATGGACGCCTTCGACTGGGTGGAATTGCCCAATACCTTAGGCATGGTGATGCACGCCGATGGCGGTTACCTGGGCTCCAAACCCTATTGCGCAAGTGGCCAGTACATCAAGCGGATGTCCGACTATTGCCGTGGCTGCGCTTACAAGGTGAGCGAAAGCACCACCGACGATGCTTGCCCTTTCAACGCGCTGTATTGGCACTTTCTGATGCGTCACGGTGACCGCTTACGCGGCAATCAACGCATGAGCATGATTTATAAAAATCTCGACCGTATGGCTGAATCCAAACAGCAGGCACTTTGGCAGCGTGGCCAGTGGTTGCTAGACACATTGGACGCCGGTGAGTCATTTTGAAAAAAAACCAACGCTGACTCACCGCCGCCCACACAGACAAAAAGGGCGCGCTGGTTATCCAGCGCGCCCTTTTTGGTATTCCGGTTTTTTGGTATTACAGGCTTTCGAGAATATCCGCCATGTCGTCGGCGTGCTCTTCTTCCTGGGCCAGGATTTCCTCGAAGAGACGGCGCGTGGTCGGATCTTTGTCACCGATGTACTGGATGATTTCACGGTAGCTGTCCACCGCGATCCGTTCGGCCACCAGGTCTTCGTAGACCATTTCCTTCAAGCTGTTACCTGCCACGTATTGAGCGTGGGAGTTTTTCGACAGCAGATCCGGGTTGAACTCCGGTTCGCCGCCCAACTGCACGATGCGCTCGGCGAGTTTGTCGGCGTGCTCGGCTTCCTGGGTGGCGTGCTCGAGGAATTCTTCTGCGGCTACATGGGCTTTGACGCCGCTGGCCATGAAGTAATGGCGCTTGTAGCGCAGTACGCAGACCAGTTCAGTGGCGAGCGAGCCGTTGAGCAAGCGGATGATTTCTTCGCGGTCGGCGTCGTAGCCTTCGGTCACGGCACCGTTTTCGACGTTCTGGCGGGCGCGTTGGCGCAGGGTTGCTACGTCAGTCAAGTTTGCTTCAGTCATCTCAATCTCCTGGTGCTAATCCGGTTTTACGCCACGCTCTAACGGCGTGATCGCTCCACATTGTGAGTGTTGGCTGAAGCAAAAAGTTTTATCGAATTTACCCTGGGCTTCATCTACATGACTTGAGGTTGGCCTACGCTGCAGGGCAACTGCTCATTTTCGAGGACGTTCGCACCATGCCGAAGTCGTTAGCCACGTGTTACCCGTTGGTGCTAGTTCCCGGCATGCTCGGTTTTGTGCGCCTGGGACTGTTTCCCTATTGGTACGGCATTGTTCCTGCACTACGCGCGGGGGGCGCCCAAGTGTATCCAGTGCAGGTGGCGCCGCTCGATTCCAGCGAAGTGCGCGGCGAGCAATTGCTGGTGCAGATCGAGCGCATCCGCCGCGACACCGGAGCCGCCAAGGTCAACCTGATCGGCCACAGCCAGGGCTCGCTCACCGCGCGATATGCGGCGGCCAAGCGACCGGAGTGGGTGGCGTCGGTGACGTCGGTGGCTGCGCCTAATCATGGTTCGGAGCTGGCCGACCATATCCACACCCATTATCCCGTCGACGGCGCCAAGGGCCGGATCATGAGCGCGCTGTTTCACCTGGTTGCCTGGGTGATGGGCGTGCTGGAAACCGGCTATCGCGGTCCGCGCTTCAAGGCGGATCTGCAGGCGTCCCATAGGTCCCTGACCAGCGCGGGTGTGGCGCTGTTCAATCAGCAATATCCACAAGGATTGCCCGAGACCTGGGGCGGGCAGGGCGCCGAAGAGGTCAATGGAGTGCGCTATTACTCGTGGTCCGGCACATTGCAGCCAGGCATCACTGACCGTGGTCGTAACCTGTTCGACGGTACGCATCGCAGTTGCCGTTTGTTCGCCCGCAGCTTTGTGCGGGAAAAGGGCCAGTGCGATGGCATGGTCGGGCGCTATAGCTCACACCTGGGGTTGGTGATCGGTGATGACTACCCCTTGGACCATTTCGATATCGTCAACCAATCGCTGGGCCTGGTGGGTAAGGGTGCCGAGCCTATTCGGTTGTTTGTCGAGCATGCACAAAGGCTCAAGGCTGCTGGGGTGTAGCTGTGAGAGCAGGCTGTGTTCAGGCATTACTGACTGGGGTAGTCCATCGCTCCGACAAAATCACCCCGCCCAACGTCAGCAAACCGCCCACCAGGTGGTACAGCGCCAACTTTTCCTTCAACACCACCGCCGCAATCAGCGCGGTGATCAACGGCAGCAAGTTGAAAAACAGCGTGGTGCGGCTCGGGCCCAAGGTCTTCACCGAATGCATCCAGGCCAGCGGCGCCAGCATCGAGGCCAGCAGGCACGCATACAGCACCAGTGGAATATTCGCCCAGCCAAGGCCGGCTTTTGCCGAGAACAGGAACAGCGGAAACAGCACCACCACGGCCACCAGCACCTGCAAATACAGCAACACCAGCGGTGGCAGGCGCAGTTGCCATTTTTTCAGCAGGGTGCTGTAGACCGCGTAGGCCAGGGTGGCGACCAGCATCATGCCGTCACCCAGGTTGACCCCGTGTTGCAGCAGTGCGCCCAGGCTGCCCGCCGACACCACCACGACTACGCCGGCAAACGACAGCACGGCACCGGTCAGTGCGCCGTAGGTCAGGCGCTGGCCAAGGCTGATGATGGCCGCCGTCAGTGCCATCAACGGCATCAGCGACAGGATAATGCCCATGTTGGTGGCGCTGGTCAGCGTAGCGGCGTAATACGCCAGGCTCTGGTACACCGCCATGCCCAGCACGCCGAGGATGAAGATCTTGCCCAGATTCGGGCGGATCAACGGCCAGTTGGCAATCACCGGCTTGAGCATGAACGGCGTAAACAGCAGCGCGGCCAGCAACCAGCGGTAAAAACCGATTTCAGCGGGAAAGATCGAGCCCACCGCCAGTTTGTTGACCACGGTGTTGCCGGCCCAGATAAAAATGGCCAGCAGGGGATAAGCGTATTGCATCGAAAGAAACCAGGCGTGTTGATGAGGCAGGATTATGCCTTGTCTGGATTGAGGCTTATACTTCGATCCAGACAAGTGACCGCTGTATCCAGACAAAATGGCCAAGCACAACGTACGCCTTCAGGATTTCCCCCAACTGCCGAGCCCGGTGTACTTGCGCTATTCGGATTTCGCCCCGGACACCGAATGCACCCCGCACCAGCATTTCTGGGGCTCGCTGGATTACTCCGCCAGCGGCGTGATGCGCATGGAAGTGGCCGGCAGCCGCTTCATGTCACCGCCGCAATACGCGGTGTGGGTGCCACCGCACACCGAACACAGCTCCTACAACGCCGAGGCGATTGTCTACCACTCGGTGGGCCTTGCCCCGGAACTCTGCGAGGCACTGCCGCAACAGCCTTGCACCCTGGCCATCAGCGATATCCTCAAGGCCATCCTTCGCGACTTCGCACAGCGCGACGTGCATATGCCGCAGACCGCATCCGATATCCGCCTGGCCCAAGTGCTGGTGGACCAGCTCAAACAGGCGCCGATCCACGAGTGCTTTCTGCCCTACGCCCGCCACCCCGGGTTGCTCGGAGTATTGGAAGGCATGCAGACCGACCCCGCAGACAACCGCCCCCTGGCGCATTGGGCCGAGCAGGTACACGTGAGCGAACGCACCCTGGCGCGTCAGTTTGTGCGCGAACTCGGCATGAGCTTTGGTGAATGGCGCCAGCGCCTGCGCTACCTGGCGGCCATCGAAGCCCTCGACAGCGAGCGCAGCGTGCAACATGTGGCATTCGACCTGGGCTACAGCACCGCCTCGGCTTTTATCGCCATGTTCCAACGCCAGGCGGGTTGTACCCCGGAGCAGTATCGGCGGACGCACATACGCAGTCGGTGAAGATGTAACAGGTTTTGACTACACTGCTGGAAGGCCGTGCTCTCCGGCACGGTAACAGGGAGAAACTCCATGAAGATGCTGCGAATTCCGCTGTTGATGATGGGCCTGCTGTTGTGTTCCCAGGGCTTTGCCGCCACCGCCCAGCAAAACAAAATGACCACCTGCAACGCTGAAGCCTCCACCAAGACGCTCAAGGGCGACGAGCGCAAGGCCTTCATGAAAACCTGCCTGTCGGCCCCGGCGGCCAACGACGCCAAGACCCTGACCCCGCAGCAGCAGAAGATGAAGGATTGCAATGCATCGGCGAAAACCAAGACGCTGACGGGCGATGCGCGCAAAACCTTTATGAGTACTTGCCTGAAAGGCAGCTGAGTACGCGAATCCCCTGTGGGAGCGGGCTTGGTCTCGAAAGCCGTTTTTCGTTCAACACGTCAGTGACTGAACCACCGCATTCGCGAGCAAGCCCGCTCCCACACTGACCGTGTTCACAACACTAAGACCTCTCGCTTGATTTCCCCAAGGCTGGCAGACTGCCCATCCTTTAACGCCGTTCGTTTTGAGGCTGTATGCCAACGTTTTCTCAGCGTCATGTGTTGTTGCAGGCCAGCTACATCATCATTTTCGGCGGATTGCTGCTGGTACTGCCGCTCAAATTGCTGCCCAGCCTGCTGGCCGGCCTGCTGGTCTATGAGCTGGTCAACATGCTCACCCCCCAACTGCAACGGCTGATCGAAGGCCGGCGCGCGCGTTGGCTGGCGGTGGCTCTGCTTGGCACCCTGATCGTCAGCGTACTGACGCTGATCTTTGCCGGCGCCATCAGCTTCCTGCTCCACGAAGCGGAAAATCCCGGAGCATCCCTCGACAAATTCATGGGCGTGGTCGACCGCGCGCGCGGCCAACTGCCGCCGTTTCTCGATGCTTACCTGCCCGCCAGCGCTGCCGAATTCCGCGTGGCCATCGGCGATTGGCTGAGTAAACACCTGAGCGAACTGCAGCTTGTTGGTAAGGATGCCGCGCATATGTTCGTCACCCTGCTGATCGGCATGGTGCTCGGCGCGATCATCGCCTTGCAGCGCGTGCCCGACCTGACCAAACGCAAGCCCTTGGCCGCCGCCCTGTTTGATCGCCTGCACTTGCTGGTCCAGGCCTTTCGCAACATTGTTTTCGCCCAGATCAAAATCGCCGCACTCAACACCGCATTCACCGCTGTATTCCTAGCCGTGGTGCTGCCGCTGTGCGGGATTCACCTGCCGCTGACCAAAACCCTGATCGTGCTCACCTTCCTGCTCGGCTTGCTGCCGGTGATCGGCAACCTGATGTCCAACACCCTGATCACCATCGTCGCGCTGTCGCTGTCGATCTGGGTGGCGGTGGCGGCGTTGGGGTATCTGATTGTTATCCACAAGGTCGAGTACTTCCTCAACGCGCGGATCGTGGGTGGGCAGATCAGTGCCAAATCGTGGGAATTATTGCTGGCGATGCTGGTGTTTGAAGCCGCGTTTGGTTTGCCGGGGGTGGTGGCGGGGCCGATTTACTATGCGTATCTCAAGAGTGAGTTGAAGTTGGGGGGGATGGTTTAGGGGCAGTTGCGAGTGGCGAGCTGCAAGCTGCAAGTAAAAGCGGGTTTGCGTTTGCTTGGGGCCAATCGCACCCATCCCGCAACAGTTGTGCGAAGTCGTGGAGCGCTACGGCGTCACTACCGAGTAGGGGGGAAGATGTACGCAGGTCAAAATGTGCGGGCTTGCTCGCGAATGCGGTGGATCAGTCAGAGCAGCTTTGACTGACACTTCCCTGTTCGCGAGCAAGCCCGCTTCACACATTTGAACCGCAGTGTTTCAGCAGCCGTATCGCTTGCTCGCCTCAATCGCCAACCCGCTGCCGATGCTGCCAAAGATATTCCCTTCCACATGCCGCGCATTTGGCAGCATGGCCGAGATGCTGTGACGCAGTGCCGGAATCCCGCTGGAACCGCCGGTAAAGAACACCGTGTCTACCTGCGCCACACTGACCGATGCATCGTTGAGCAACTGCGTCACACTGCCGCGCACGCGCTCCAGCAAGCCGTCGATGGCCGACTCGAACAGCGCCCGGCTCAGCTCCACGCTCAGCCCCGGCTCAACCCGGTCCAGCGCCACATGGCGGCTGTTTTCATGGGTCAGCTGGATCTTGGTTTCTTCCACTTCCATCGCCAACCAGTGCCCGGCGCGCTGTTCGATCAGCTTGAACAGGCGATCGATACCGCCGGTGTCCTCGATGTCATAGCGCATGCTGCCCAACGCCAGTTGGGATTTCTGCGAGTACACCGAGTTGATGGTGTGCCAGGTGGCGAGGTTCATGTGATGGCTGGTGGGCATGTAGGCGCCACTTTTCATGCGGCTGCCGTAGCCAAACAACGGCATCATGCCTTGCAGGCTCAGTTGTTTATCGAAGTCGGTACCGCCGATGTGCACGCCGCCGGTGGCGAGGATGTCGTCGTGGCGGTTGTCGTTGTGACGACGGTCCGGCGACAGGCGCACCAGCGAGAAGTCTGACGTACCCCCGCCGATGTCGACGATCAGTACCAGCTCTTCCTTCTCGATGGTGGACTCGTAGTCGAAGGCGGCGGCAATCGGTTCGTACTGGAACGAGATGTCCTTGAAGCCGATCTTGCGCGCAACGTCGACCAGGGTGTTTTCCGCTTCCTGGTCGGCCATCGGGTCGTCATCGACGAAAAACACCGGGCGGCCCAGCACCACTTCTTCGAACTCACGGCCGGCGTTTGCTTCGGCGCGGCTCTTGAGTTGGCCGATAAACAGCGCCAGCAAGTCGGTGAAGGGCATTGCGGTGCCGAGCACGCTGGTGTCGTGCTTGATCAACTTGGAACCCAGCAGGCTCTTGAGCGAGCGCATCAGCCGGCCTTCGTAGTTTTCCAGGTATTCGTGCAGCGCCAGGCGGCCGTAGACCGGACGACGCTCCTCGAAGTTGAAGAACACCACCGACGGCAGGGTGATTTTGTCGTCCTCCAGCGCGATAAGCGTTTCCATGCCGGGACGGATCCAGCCGACGGTGGAGTTGGACGTGCCAAAGTCGATACCGCAGGCACGGGCTGGGGATGGGTTTTTCATGTCTATCAGGTTCCGGTCGAAAAACGGCCGCGCAGTGTATGCGAGTCGAAGGCGGATGCGTAGGCCGACCATCCGTTTAATCAAGCTTGAATCCTGGGGATTTGCCCCAATATCTGCTGCATACGGCAAGTGCCGAAAACATTTTGACGTACCCCCAGGCCACAAGACTCTACAGGTGCAAGACAGCGCACGTTGTGCCCCGGGCTGTGCGATCTCGATTTAGGAGGGTGAACCGCCGATGGATTTCAAAGACTACTACAAGATTCTGGGTGTCGAGCCGACGGCCGATGACAAAGAGATCAAGGCCGCGTATCGCAAACTCGCGCGCAAATATCACCCGGATGTGAGCAAGGAGAAAGACGCCGAAGCCAAGTTCAAGGACGCGTCCGAAGCCTATGAAGCGCTTAAAAGCGCCGACAAGCGCGCCGAGTACGACGAGCTGCGCAAATACGGCCAGCATGGCCAGCCATTCCAGGGCCCGCCAGGCTGGCAGAGCCGTGGTGGCTATGGCGGTGGTGGCGGCGGTGAGGATTTTTCGGACTTCTTCAGCTCCATCTTCGGCTCCCGCGGCGATGCCTTTGGTGGCGGCCAGCGTCGCCCTGCGGGGCGCAAGGGCCAGGATGTGGAGATGCAGCTCACGGTGTCGCTTGAAGAGACGCTGTCGACCGAGTCCAAGCCGATCAGCTTCCAGGTGCCGCAATACGACGCCTCGGGCCGGCATGTGAGCAATACCACCAAGAGCCTGAACGTGAAGATCCCCGCCGGCGTGGCCGACGGTGAGCGCATCCGCCTTAAGGCGCAAGGCGCGCCGGGTATTGGCGGTGGGGCCAATGGCGACCTGTACCTGATCATCAAGTTTGCGCCGCACTCGAAGTTTGAAGTGGAAGGTGAAAACCTGATCATCAACTTGCCGCTGGCACCTTGGGAGCTGGCGCTGGGCACGGAAGTGGCAGTCCCGACCCTCACCGGCAAGATCAACCTCAAGGTTCCGGCCGGCAGCCAAAATGGTCAGCGCGTGCGCGCCAAGGGGCATGGCTTGTTGAACAAGGCCGGGGAGCGCGGCTTCCTGTACATACAGCTCAAGGCCGTGATGCCCAAGCAGGCGGATGACGAGACCATCGCCCTGTGGCAGGAATTGGCGAAAAAAGCTGCGTTCAATCCACGAGAACACTTCTAAACCTTCATCGCTACATTTATCTACCGTCGAACGCCCGAGTGGGCATGATGTGCTGACGCTCCATTTCACAGGAGCGACATCATGCCCGACCTCTCGGCGACGCAGCCGGCTACTACTCAGAGCCTGCACCGCACCTTTCTTGAGCAATCAAGCCCCGCCTGGTTGATCAACGCCACCCCCGAACGTCGCACTGCCCTAAAAGCAGCCCCGGCCGCACTGCCCGACTTCTATCGCCAGGCATCGGCGTCCCAGCGCAAGACCGTGCGCGCGTGTTTCACTCAGCGTTTTACTGCACAGACCGCGCTCGACAAAGCCATGTCGACCCTGCAAGACATCGACACCTTTGCCGCCCCCTTATTGGCCAAGGCCTTGAAAGACACCTACAAGGTCGAACTGGACCTCAACACCACCTTGTTGTGCCTCAATAAACCGATCGAGGTCGGCATACTCGCCATCGAGATCAGCCGTTTCGAGGTGTCGCGCCTGCCCTTGTTGCAGGCGGCACTGCACAGTTTCGAAGCCCGTGAATGCGAAGCGGGCGCCTTTCATCATTCGTCGGGGTTTCTGGTGCCGGGGGCGAAGCCGGGCCACTTCGAAACACTTGCCACCCCGCTGACGGTGACGCAGTTCATCTGTCTGTGCCGCACGTTGGACGTGGGTGCGAAATATCAGCGCTACCTGAAAAACTGCCTGCAACCTGCCGAACCGGGGGCGGAGCAAGCGTTGCGCGACACATTCATCAGCGCCCAAAAAGCGGCCCTGGCTGCCGCAGCCGAGCAGGCACTGCTGAACAACGATATCGAGCCTGCCGATTACCGCTTGATGCAGAGCGTGATCGAAGGCTCGCTCAACCCCAAGGTCAACGGCAAGCCCGTGTGGTTTCGCGACCTTGGTTTGATGAATAAGCGCATGACCGGCTGCCTCGCCTTTGTCATCTGCGAAAAATATCGCTACAGCGACGACGTCATTCTCTACATCCCCAACGACCCGCAGCACTCGCTCAAGCGCTTTACCTGGGCGCAACTGAGGGCCACCTTCAAGCAGCGCTTTACCGCGCGCGACGCCACAGCCCCAGATGACGGTAGCCCGACGGCCTACCAGCGGTTTTTCAGCCAGTTCGTGGCTTACGGCGACCGACCTGCGTATTTCAGCCAATTCACGGAAGACGCACCGGCCCGCTCTTTTGGCGAGGCCCTGTTACCTCATGTATCGTTGTTGAAGGAGTTGGCCCAGGGCTTCAACCCCTTTCGCGTATTCACCGATATCAAGGAACTGCCACCCGGCCCACAGCCTGTCAGGGAAGCCAACCCTGACCCCTTTCTCGCGCCCACCGCGTTGACGCGCGCGGGCCACGGCATTTGGGCGGCTAACGTCGACCTGTGGCAATACCTCTTCGAGCAACACCGCGACAAAATGATCGGCGACGCGCGCTGCCATGCCGTCCCCACGGCAGACGTGGACGCGCGGGTGCGCTCGGAGAAGCTGGCGCGCTTGCTCAACATCGGCATGCTGGTGTTGAACACGGTCTCGATGTTCGTCCCGGTGCTGGGTGAAGTGATGATGGGGGTGATGGCGGGCCAGTTGTTGTACGAAACGCTTGAAGGTTCGTTGGAATGGAGTGAGGGGGACCGCCAGGCTGCCAAGGTCCACCTGGTGGACGTGGCCGAAAACCTGGCACTGCTCGGGGCGATGGCGGCAGGCGGTAAAGTCGCGGGCAAACTGCTTGCGGCCAAACCCGAACCGGTGATCGAAGCGCTGGCACCGGTGACCTTGCCTGGGGGGCAGGGGCGGCTGTGGAAACCTGCATTCGACGGCTACGAAAGCCCTGACGTATTGCTCGCGGATGCCACGCCCAACGCGGCGGGCCAGTACCATCAGGCGGGCAAGACCTACATCCGTCAGTCGGGTAAGGTCTACGAAAAAACCTACGACGAAAGCCTGCAACGCTGGCGGATCAAGCACCCTGCCGACCCCGATGCCTATCAACCGCCACTCACGCACAATGGCGCCGGGGCTTGGCGCCTGACCCATGAACAGCCGTCGAGCTGGGACCGGGTCACGCTGTTGCGCCGCATGGGGCCGGTGACGGACGGTTTCACCGATGACCAATTGTTGACCATCGCCGACATCGCTGGGGCCGGCGATCACACGTTGCGCAAAATGCACTTGGACAACCAACCGCCGCCGCCTGAAGTGGCAGACGCCTTGCGCTTGTTCAGCGTGGAGCGGGATGTGGCACAAGTGATCGAGCAAGTGAGCAGCGGCCGGGCGGTCGATGGCCGTTATCTGTATGTATTGCCACTGGTCACCGAGTTGCCGCGCTGGCCTGCGGGCAGGACGCTGCGCGTGTTTGACGGGCCGGGCCTGAGCGGACGCTCGCAGACCTATGGCGTAGAGCGCATTGACAATGCCTTGAAGCAGCGACCGACGATTCGCATCAGCCGTGCCGATGTACTGAACGGTCAATTGCCGTCGCATATCCTGGCGGCGCTGGATGAGTCGGAAGTGGTCGGCCTGCTTGGCAGCGAGCCGGCCCGGGTGCGCGATAACCGCGCATTGGAGTTCAGCAAACAACTGGCTGACTACGCCCGCACCCGCCAACCGGCAATATTCGACAGCCTGTACAGCGGCACCCGGCGCACGCCGCCAATGGTGGCCAAACTGCAACGGCTTTACCCTGGCCTGAGCGAATCCGCCGCGCATACCCTGCTCGACGACACCGACACCGAACAATTGATCCGCCTGCACGACACCGGGCGCGTGCCATTGGAGATGCAGGAGCGCGCGCGCTGGTATGTGCGCCAGGGCCGGGTCGGTCACGCGTTTGCTGGCCTGCACATGGACAACCTGACCTCGGCCGACAGCAAGCGCTTGGCCTTGCACACCCTGGGACATTTGCCGGGTTGGTCGGGCCAACTGCGACTTGAGGTGCGCGAAGGCCGCATCGACGGCGCTTTGCTTGACAGCATCGGCAGCGAGACCGCCGCGCAACGCAAATACCTGGTCAAGAAGGGGCCGCGCTACCAAGCATTCAACGAGCGCGGCGAGGCCCTTAACAGCCTCACGCAGCACGGTGATAGTTTTTACGATTCGATCATGCACGCCTTGCCGGACGATGCGCGTCAGGCGCTGGGTATGCCGCAGGTCAGCCAAAGCCTGGCGTTACGTCGGGCAATCATCGACTACGCGGTGGAGCATCGCCAGGCGTCGGCGCAGATCGTCGAAGGCCATGTGCGGGGTCAACCCTGGTTCAAACCGCCGCAGCGAATTTCGCCGAGGCTGATCGGCTACCCCGCCAGCGGTCGCGGCGAGGGCATGATGGCGTCGCTGGCCAGCCGGGTGCGGGCGGTTTATCCACAACTCACGGAGGACGAAGCCAATGGATTCATCCTCAGGCGCATGACCACAGGAGACGACGAATCGCAAATCTACAACCTGCTCAACAATCGTATGCGCGAATGGCAAACGCTGGAGAGTACCCTCGACCAATGGGCCAGCGCGCCTTCGGCCGAATTGATGCAGGGATTTTTCGCGGCAGTGGGCGGCAAGCAACAGGTGGCTCAGGCGATCAAAGCCTGCTGGCGGCGTTCGCCCCTGGCCGAGCGAGCGCATTTTGCCGAACTGGATATATTTACCGACGAGCCCTTACCGGCGTTGACCGCAGACTTTTCCCATGTACGCACCTTGACCCTTAACGGTCGCGGGATCACCAACGCCACGGTTGAGCAGGTGCTCGGCTATTTTCCGCAGGTTGAAACCCTCAGGCTGGTGGTCAACACTCCCGATCTGAGTGCGGTTCCCGCGACGCTGGAGCACATGCCGCACCTGACGAGTTTGAGCATCGCCTCGAACTTTCCGTTGGAACAGATGCAGATAATGCGCCTGGGCAATCTCACCGGTTTGCGGGAACTCAGCCTGGAGTGTGCGTTGACGTCCGGGCAGGTGCTGGATGTCAGCCGTCTGAGCCAACTGCGCAGGTTAAAACTCGGCAGGGGCTTCCAGTGGAGGTTCCCGACCGGCGTATTTCAATTGCCCCTGCTGGAACGTCTGGACTTTTCCAGCTCATCGATCAGTACGCTGCCGCCCGAGATGTTCCAGCCTGGGCGTGAGCGGCTGTGGTCGGGGCTGACCACGAATTGGTCGCACATCAGCCGAGAGCAGTTCCTACCGGCGTTCGCCTACGTGACCCGTCACGCCGAACACCTGTTGGACCTGGAGCAAATGGTCGGCAGTTACTGCGAGGGCGAGCTGAGCCGGCTGCAATGGCAGGGCCACAACGAGCTGAGCTTTACGGGTCTGATGGAGCAGCGTCAGGCATTGTTCGAAGCGTTCAAGGCACAGGTGAGCGGCTTTCAGGCGCGGTTTAATGCCATGGAAGCCTTGAGCAGCGAATACGCCGAATTGAACCGCACACTGGATGACTGGAGCCACACCCTCGACACTTCGGGCGAAGGCATGCGGCGCTCCAATTTGCGCTTCACCTTGCGGGCGTGCTGGTACAACGGCCTGCTCAAGCGCTTCGGTACCGCGCAACGGTCATCAAGATTGGTCGTGCGTGCGTTGGCCGTGAGCGAACTGCCCGAGTTGGCGACGGAGGGCTTTGCCCATGTCGAGACGTTGCAACTGATCGGTGCACGCGTGCCGCCTGCACAGTTGGCCCGGTTCATCCAGAATTTTGCCAACGTGCGCACACTGGACCTCAGCGATTGCGCCCTCGTCGAGTCGCCGCTGGCGCCCGGTGCGCTGCCGTCGCTTGTGCACCTCAACCTGGCAGATAACCCGATCATCGCGCTGGATGTGAGCGCCATGCCGGGTTTACAAGCGCTTAATCTTAGCCGCACAAAACTGCAGAGTTGGCCGATCGGGGCGCAAAACCTGACGCAACTGTCTTGGCTGGATTTGCGTGATAGCCAGCTCACCCACGTGCCGCAGCTCGCTCTGGACCGCGATGGATTGGTCATTGCCAGCAACCTGACCGGGGCGCCGCTGGACCCCGCCACCCAGTCGGCATTCGCAGCGGCGCAGCAGCGGGTTGAGGACGCTTACGGTCTGGCGCATGGCGCCCTGGGCCGGTTTGCCTTGGAGGACGTTCCGGACGCGTTTCCACCGATCGAGACCGGTATGACGGTTATCCAGCGGTTACTGCCTCTGACATCGGACGCCGCAGGCCGCGCGCTATCGGTTGAGCAGCGCCTGCAACGCCTTAACCCTGCGCTGCAACCTGACGCCTTGCACGCCTGGGCACAGCATCTGCAGGCCGATGGCGCCACCGAGCTGAGCATTCACCTGCGTGTTCTGGAGTGGGAGCGCGCGTCGCAGACGTTGACCCGTGAACTGAATGATTGGATGTTTATCCGCGAAGCCCACGGTCACGGCTGGCGGGTTTCGTCCCAGACACGCCGATGGGCGGCGCAACGCATTCTTGAGTCCTGGCGCAGCAGCCTGTTGCCGGGCGAGGCCGTTGAGCGCGCGCTGGTACTGGAGGGCGTCCAGGTCGGCGATTTGCCTGGATTGCCCACCGGCTTCACCCACGTTGAAAGCTTGAACCTGACGGGCGTCAGGCTGACCGAGGACGGCTCCAACGGTTTTCTGCACGCATTTCCTCAGCTGCGTACGTTGATGCTCAACGGCAACCTGCTGGTGGAGGTGCCCGAGGCTGTCAGCCGCATGGAACATCTGCAGCGCCTGGAACTGTCGAGCAACCCACTGATAGACCCCGCGCTCCTGTACCGCGCATTGGCCACGATGCAACAACTACGATGGCTGGATCTCAGCCAGTGCAACCTGGAAACGTTCGATATGCAGGCGTTCCCGCATCTGCAAACACTCGATATTGCCAGTAACCGACTGACAGAGTGGCCCGCAGGCGTCTTGCAGCATGCGGCTTTGAACCGACTGAATCTGAGCCTCAATGAAATCGATGTAATTCCGCCCCTTGCGCTTGAGGGTGGCCATGACGCATTGATGTTCGGTACCGATCTTTCCGGCAACATGCAATTGCCGCGCGAGGCGCTGGAGCGGCTGCAAGACTATGCCGAGCGCACCGAGCGCACTCATGCGCTGGGCTTTTCCAGGCGCGAGTTGCGGCAAATGCTTGAGGAACTCGACAGCCCGACGGGCAGCGAAGACGAGGACGCGCAGGCCGAACCCGACGAAGTGCTTGAACCCGTGCAAACCACGCCAGCAGAGCGCGATCCGTGGTTTGAAACACTGGAACCTGAAACGCTGCAAGAACATCGCGGGCTTTGGGATCAGTTAGAGGCGGAGCCGGACAGCGCGGCGTTTTTTAATCTGCTGAAGATGTTGCAGCACACCAAGGAGTTCAGTGTGGCTCGCGCCGACCTGACACGACGCGTATGGCGGGTACTCAAGGCCGCGGGCGCTGACACTGAGCTGCGGCAAACCCTGTTCGGCATCTCTAATACTCATGGCACCTGCGTCGACGGACGTATTCTTACCTTCAGCGGCCTGGAGGTGAAGGTTTACGAGCACGACACTCTGCTTGGGATCGACCCGTCGCGGCTGGATCTCAAGGGGCCGGCACTGTTGAAACTGTCCCGGCAATTGTTTCGGCTAGGGCAGGTTGAAGCGTTGGCGTCCGCAGAAATTGCACGGCGTGCCCACCCGGACGAGGCCGAGATTCGCCTGGAATACCGTGTGGGATTGCAGTCCAGACTGGACCTGCCGGGCCAGCCCGCGCATATGAACTATGGCATGCCGCTCCCGAGGCAGCGGCTGGATGCTGCGGTCCAGAGCGTATTGGCCGCGGAGAGCACCCAGGCGTTTTTCCACGAACTGGTCGCGCGCGGCTACTGGGTTGATTACTTACAGCAGAAATACCCCGAGACGTTCGCGCAGTGGCAGCGCAGCCGTGACTCGAGGCTGGATGCACTGGAAAGCGCCCATCCACAGTTCGATCAGGATTACACGAATGCCTTGAACGCGCTCTACAGGCAGGTGGAGCAGGAGCGTTATCAAACCCTGCTCGACTTGTCGCAACGTGAGGTGGTGGCCCAGGCCGGGGACCAGCCTGGGCCATCGCGGGCTGAAGTGCAGCCGCTGGGCTGACATTCAAAACAGGAAATACCGCTGGGCCATCGGCAGCACATCTGCTGGCTCACACCACAGCAACACACCGTCGGCCTTGACCTGATAAGTTTGCGGGTCGACTTCAATATCCGGTAGGTAATCGTTGTGGATCAAGTCGGTTTTCTGCACGTCGCGGCAGCCCTTGACCACGGCGATCTGCTTTTTCAAACCCAGGGCTTCGGGCAAGCCTGCGTCCTGTGCGGCCTGGCTGATAAAGGTCAGGCTAGTGGCGTGCAGCGAGCTGCCAAAGCTGGCGAACATCGGGCGGTAGTGCACCGGCTGCGGCGTGGGGATCGAGGCGTTGGCGTCGCCCATCAGGCTTGAGGCAATCGCGCCGCCCTTGAGGATCAGGGTCGGCTTGATGCCAAAGAATGCCGGGCGCCACAGCACCAGATCGGCCCATTTGCCGACTTCGATGGAACCGACGATATGGCTGACGCCGTGGGTGATCGCCGGGTTGATGGTGTACTTGGCGATGTAGCGCTTGGCGCGGAAGTTGTCGTTGCCGGGGCCGTCACCGGGCAGGGCGCCGCGCTGTTTTTTCATTTTGTCGGCGGTCTGCCAGGTGCGCGTGATCACCTCGCCCACGCGGCCCATGGCCTGGCTGTCGGAGCTGATCATCGAGAATGCGCCGAGGTCGTGCAGGATGTCTTCGGCGGCGATGGTCTCGCGGCGGATGCGGCTTTCGGCGAAGGCCACGTCTTCGGCAATGCTCGGGTCGAGGTGATGGCAGACCATCAGCATGTCCAGATGTTCGTCGATGGTATTGCGTGTGAACGGCCGCGTCGGGTTGGTGGAACTGGGGAGCACGTTGGGGAAGCCGCAGGCCTTGATGATATCCGGCGCGTGCCCCCCACCGGCACCCTCGGTGTGGTAGGTGTGGATGGTGCGGCCCTTGAGCGCGGCCAATGTGGTTTCGACAAAGCCGGACTCGTTGAGGGTGTCGCTGTGGATCGCCACCTGCACATCGTATTGGTCGGCGACGCTCAGGCAGTTGTCGATGCTCGCGGGCGTGGTGCCCCAGTCTTCGTGCAGCTTCAAACCGATAGCGCCGGCCTTGACCTGTTCGATCAACGGCTCCGGCAGGCTGGCGTTGCCCTTGCCGGTAAAGCCGATGTTCATCGCAAACGAATCGCTGGCCTGGAGCATGCGCGCCAGGTGCCAGGGCCCGGATGTGCAGGTGGTCGCGTTGGTGCCGGTGGCCGGGCCGGTGCCGCCGCCGATCATGGTGGTGACGCCGCTGGTCAGTGCTTCTTCGATCTGCTGCGGGCAGATGAAATGCACATGGCTGTCGATGCCGCCGGCGGTGAGGATCATGCCCTCACCGGCGATCACTTCGGTACTGGCGCCGATGGCCATGGTCACGCCGGGCTGGATGTCCGGGTTGCCTGCCTTGCCGATGGCGTGGATGCGCCCGTTCTTCAGGCCGACATCGGCCTTGACGATGCCCCAGTGGTCGATGATCAACGCGTTGGTGATCAGTGTGTCGACGACTTCATGGGCGAGTAATTGGCTTTGACCCTGACCGTCGCGGATGACCTTGCCGCCGCCGAATTTGACTTCTTCGCCGTAGACGGTGAAGTCCTGTTCGACTTCCACGAACAGGTCAGTGTCGGCCAGGCGGACCTTGTCACCGACGGTGGGGCCGTACATGTCGGCATATGCCTGACGGGTGATTTTCATAGCCTCGGTCCTCGGATATGAGCTGCGAGCTTTAAGCTGCGAGCTTCAAGAAAAAGCAGGTGTGGCGCCACAAGCTGCTCTTTCTTGCAGCTTGCAGCTTGATGCTTGCAGTCGACCTAAAGCTCGCCCATGACTCTTCCCGCAAACCCATAAACTCGCCGCATTCCGCTCAGGTCGACGAGCTCGACAGTCCTCGCCTGCCCCGGCTCAAACCGCACCGCCGTTCCCGCCGGAATATTCAAGCGCATGCCACGGCTTGCCGCGCGGTCAAACGTCAGCGCGTCATTGGTCTCGAAAAAATGGTAGTGCGAACCCACCTGGATAGGCCGGTCGCCGCTGTTGGCCACACTGAGGGTGACGGTGCGCCGGCCCACGTTGAGTTCGATGTCGCCAGGCTGGATCTGATATTCGCCAGGAATCATGCAGGTTGCCCCAGGGTCTTGAAGTAGATAGCGGTCGGGCTGTAGCGCCCGTCCGGGCTTTGGCAGTAGTCGGGCAGTTCGCCGATCTTGGTGTAGCGCAGCGACTGGTAGAAGGCTTCGGCGCCGGAGCCAGCCTCGGTGTCCAGGTACAGCAGGCCACGTTTGTGCTGGCGGGCAGCGAGTTCCAGGGTGTTCATCAGTTGCTGGCCCAGGCCATGGCGCCGTGCGCGGCTGTGCACCAGCAGTTTTTGTACTTCGGCGCGGTTCAGGCCGTTGGCTTTCTGGCACAGCGCCAACTGCACGCTGGCGATGACCTGCTCGTCGCGCACCACCACCCACAGCAGCAGGCTGGCGTCTTCAATACTCGCCTGCACGCCGTTCAGATAAGCACGCGCTTGAGCCTCATCGAAATCGGCCATGAAACCCACTGAAGCACCATGCTTGACCGCGTCCAGCAACAGCTCGATCAAGCCCTGGCGGTAGTGGGCAAAACTTTCAGCATGGACTCGACGCAGTTGAGCCGCGTTCATCGATGTCACTCCTGGGGCGGTTCTGCGCCCGGATTCAAGGCAAGCTGCATAAAGGTGAGGTCGAGCCAGCGGCCAAACTTGATACCCACTTGCGGCATCTGCCCGGAGGTGATGAACCCCAGGCGTTCATGCAGGCGGATCGAGGCCTGGTTGCTGCTTTCGATGGCGGCGACCATCACGTGTTTGCCGCAGGTGCGCGCGCGTTCGATCAAGCCTTCCATCAGGCGCGGGCCCAGGCCCTTGCCGCGTTGGTCGCTGCGCACATACACCGAGTGTTCGACGCTGTAGCGGAAGCCCTCGAACGGGCGCCAGTCGCCAAACGCGGCGTAGCCCGTGACTTCGCCGTTTTCCACCGCCACCAGGACCGGATATCCCAGAGCCTGGCGCGCGCTGAACCAGGCTTTACGGTTGGCCAGGTCCACCGGTTGTTCGTTCCAGATCGCCGTCGTATTCAGCACCGCATCGTTGTAGATGTCGCGAATCGCAGGCAGGTCCTGCTCGGTTGCATCACGAATCATGGCCGGCCTCTTACGCAATGGGTTGGTGGACGGTGACCAGCTTGGTGCCGTCGGGGAAGGTGGCTTCGACCTGGACATCCGGGATCATTTCCGGGATGCCTTCCATCACCTGCTCGCGGCTGAGCAGGGTGGTACCGTAGTGCATCAGCTCGGCCACGGTGCGGCCGTCGCGGGCGCCTTCCATCAAGGCGGCGCAGATGTAGGCGATGGTTTCCGGGTAGTTGAGCTTCACCCCGCGCGCCAGGCGGCGCTCGGCTACCAGGCCGGCGGTGAAAATCAGCAGTTTGTCTTTTTCCCGTGGGGTCAGGTCCATGGTTCAAGGTCTCTCTTAGGCAGCATTCTTATCAACAATGGAGATCCCGTGTGGGGGCGAGCAAGCCCGCTCCCACATGTTTGATCTTCATGTGCTCCAGATTCTCGGTGATACCGCTTCCCTGCCTAATACGGCCGGGCGCAACACGCGCCATAAATCGATCAGCCACCCCCGTGCCAGCAGCGCTTCGCTGGCCAAACAACGGGCCACCAGCAAGCCGGGCAATTGGGTGAGGTCGCCGCGTACCGCGTTGGGCAGGGCGCGGCAGGTTTCCAGTAATTGAGGGTCAATATCGGCGGTCAGCAACAGCGTGGCAAACACCGGTTGCCCGTCCAGGCCGATAGGTGAATCGAGCAAACCGTCGGCGCCCACAATGCGCTGGCGCTCATGCCAGAGCAACTGGCCGTCGCGGCGTATATCCAGGTGCGACTGGAAGTGGCCCAGGTCAAAACGCTCGCCACTGGCCGGGCGACCGAGGGCGACCACGTCCCAGTAGAACAGCCGCGCATCGCCTTGCAGCTCAATGCGCGTGGTGAGTTCGGCCTGGGCGGCGCTGAATACAATGGTTTCCTGGGGCAGCCACTCCAGCGTCGCGCCGGCTTCGACCCTGAGGTCGAGCTGCTGAAACGCCGGCCCGTTGGCGCGGTACCACTTGGCCGCGCCGGGGCTGGTCAGCTGCGCCCAGGCACCGGCACCGACGTGGGCGCTGATGTCCAGGCGATCGCCACCGGCAATCCCGCCCGGCGGGTGCACGATGATGTGCTGGCACACCTCGGGGCCTTCGGCGTACAGGTGTTTTTGCACGCGCAGCGGGCCGAGGTGGCGACGCATCACCGGGCGCGTGGTGTCGCCGAAACGCGCGTAGCCGAGTTCCAGCTCGGCGTGCCAGCTGGGGGTGAACAGGGCGCAAGTAAGGGGCAGGTTCATGTTGTGTGCTTATCGTCAGGACGCTACAGGTTAGATCGTAACCAGGCCGCGTACACCCTCGTTTTCCATATTTTCACCACGGCCCTGCTGCACGATTTCACCCCGGGACATCACCAGATACTGGTCGGCCAGTTCCGCGGCAAAGTCGTAGAACTGCTCGACCAGCAGGATTGCCATATCGCCACGCTCAGCGAGTTTCTTGATCACCGCGCCGATCTCCTTGATCACCGACGGCTGGATGCCTTCGGTGGGCTCATCGAGGATCAACAGGCGCGGACGGCTGGCCAGCGCCCGGCCGATGGCCAGCTGTTGTTGCTGGCCGCCGGACAGGTCACCGCCACGGCGATGCTTCATTTGCAGCAACACCGGGAACAATTCGTAGATGAAGGCGGGCACTTCCTTGGCTTCTGAGCCCGGAAAACGCGAGAGCCCCATCAGCAGGTTTTCTTCCACTGTCAGCCGGCCAAAAATCTCCCGGCCCTGGGGCACGTAGGCAATCCCGGCATGCACACGCTGATGCGGCTTGACCCCGGTGATGACCTTGCCTTCCCAATTCACCACGCCTTCCTTGGAGGGCAGCAGACCCATCAGGCATTTGAGCAGAGTGGTCTTGCCTACGCCGTTACGGCCCAGCAGGCAGGTGACTTCGCCGATCTTCACGTCAAAAGACAGCCCGCGCAGGATGTGGCTACCGCCGTAGTATTGGTGCAGGTGTTGTACTTGTAGCATTGGAACTCCGTTAGTTAGGCTTCAAGCGGCTTGCGACTCAAAGCTGGCCGATTTATCTGCCCAAATACACCTCAATAACCCGCTCATCGGCCTGCACCTGCTCCAGCGACCCTTCGGCCAGCACGCTGCCTTGGTGCAACACGGTCACGTGGTCGGCAATCGAACCGACAAAGCCCATGTCATGTTCCACCACCATCAGCGAGTGCTTACCCGCCAGGCGCTTGAACAGTTCGGCGGTGAATTCGGTTTCGGCGTCGGTCATGCCCGCTACCGGCTCGTCCAGCAGCAACAGTTGCGGGTCTTGCATCAGCAGCATGCCGATCTCCAGGAACTGCTTCTGGCCGTGGGACAGCAAGCCGGCCGGGCGCTGTGCCGACGCGGTGAGACGGATGGTGTCGAGCACTTCATCGATACGGTCCTTCTGCTCGCCGCTCAGGCGTGCGCGCAGGCTGGCCCACACCGATTTATCGGTCTTCTGCGCCAGCTCCAGATTTTCAAACACGCTCAGGGCTTCGAATACCGTGGGCTTCTGGAACTTGCGCCCAATGCCTGCCTGGGCGATCTGCACTTCGCTCATACCGGTGAGATCGAGGTTTTCGCCAAACCAGGCGGTGCCATGGCTGGGGCGGGTCTTGCCGGTGATCACGTCCATCAGCGTGGTCTTGCCCGCGCCGTTGGGGCCGATGATGCAGCGCAATTCGCCGACGCCGATGTACAGGTTCAAATCGTTGAGTGCCTTGAAGCCATCGAAGCTGACGCTGATGTCTTCCAGGGTCAGGATGGTGCCGTGGCGGGTGTTCAGGCCCTTGCCGGCGGCCTGGCCAATGCCGATGGCATCGCGGCCGCTGCCTGCGTCGAAAATAGGTTCAAGCATGACGTTACTCATTTCTTCAGCAGACCGATAACGCCCTTGGGCAGGTACAGGGTGACGATGATGAACAGCGCCCCGAGGAAGAACAGCCAATATTCCGGGAAGGCCACGGTGAACCAACTCTTCATGCCATTCACCACCCCTGCGCCCAGCAGCGGGCCGATCAACGTCCCGCGCCCGCCCAAGGCCACCCACACCGCCGCTTCGATCGAGTTGGTCGGCGACATTTCACTGGGGTTGATGATGCCCACTTGCGGCACATACAACGCCCCGGCCAACCCACACAACACCGCGCTCAACACCCACACGAACAGCTTGAAGCCACGTGGGTCGTAGCCGCAGAACATCAGGCGGTTCTCAGCGTCGCGCAGGGCGGTCAGCACCCGACCGAACTTGCTCTTGGCCAGGCGCCAGCCGATGTACAGGCTCGCCACCAGCAGCAGCACCGTTGCCACAAACAACACCGCCCGCGTGCCCGGCTCTGTAATCCCAAAGCCGAGAATGCTGCGGAAATTGGTGAAGCCGTTGTTGCCGCCAAAACCTGTCTCGTTGCGGAAAAACAGCAGCATCCCGGCGAAGGTCAGGGCCTGGGTCATGATCGAGAAATACACGCCCTTGATCCGCGAGCGGAAGGCGAAGAAACCAAAGACCAGTGCCAGCAGACCAGGCGCCAGCACCACCAGGCACATGGCCCAGAGGAAGTGCTCGGTGCCGACCCAGTACCAGGGCAATTCGGTCCACGAGAGGAAGGTCATGAACGCCGGCAACTCATCGCCGGACGCCTGGCGCATCAAGTACATGCCCATCGCATAGCCGCCCAGGGCAAAGAACAAACCGTGGCCGAGAGACAACATACCGGCATAGCCCCACACCAGGTCCAGCGCGAGGGCGACGATGGCGTAGCAGAGAATCTTG
This sequence comes from Pseudomonas sp. EL_65y_Pfl1_R83, assembly GCF_963970695.1. Lineage (NCBI taxonomy): Bacteria > Pseudomonadati > Pseudomonadota > Gammaproteobacteria > Pseudomonadales > Pseudomonadaceae > Pseudomonas > Pseudomonas sp. EL_65y_Pfl1_R83. Next base: position 97,960 of record NZ_CAXAQI010000018.1, read on the forward strand.
CCCACCAGCGTCAGGATGTAGGCCGACACATGCAGCGGGTTTTCCGGCGACAGCAAGGAACACAACGGCAGCGCCAGCAGCAGGATCAGCATCACTGCGCCGACGGCAATCGTCGCCTTGGGGCCGGCCTTTTGCGCGGCCGTAAGCATCAATGGCTGGTTCATCAGTCGATCACCCGTCCTTTCAGTGCGAAGAGTCCCTGCGGGCGTTTCTGGATAAACAGAATGATCAGCGCGAGGATCAGGATTTTGCCGAGCACGGCACCGATCTGGGGTTCCAGGATCTTGTTGGCGATGCCCAGCCCGAAGGCGGCCATGACACTCCCGGCCAACTGGCCGACGCCGCCGAGCACCACGACGAGGAACGAGTCGATGATGTAGCTCTGGCCCAGGTCCGGGCCGACGTTGCCGATCTGACTCAGCGCCACACCGCCCAACCCGGCAATGCCGGAACCCAGGCCAAACGCGAGCATGTCCACGCGGCCTGTCGGTACGCCGCAGCACGCAGCCATGCTGCGGTTCTGGGTCACGGCGCGCACGTTGAGGCCCAGGCGGGTTTTGTTCAGCAGCAGCCAGGTCAGCAGCACCACGCACAAGGCGAAAGCGATGATCACAATGCGGTTGTACGGCAGCACGAGGTTGGGCAGCACTTGAATCCCGCCCGACAGCCATTCGGGGTTGGACACTTCGACGTTCTGCGCGCCGAACACCAGGCGCACCAACTGAATCAGCATCAGGCTGATGCCCCAGGTGGCCAGCAGGGTTTCCAGCGGCCGACCGTACAGGTGACGAATCACCGTGCGCTCCAGCGCCATGCCGATGGCAGCGGTGACAAAAAACGCCACCGGCAGCGCGATCAGCGGGTAGAACTCGATGGCTTGCGGCACGTAGCGCTGCATCAGCATTTGCACAACGTAAGTGGAGTAGGCGCCGAGCATCAGCATCTCGCCGTGGGCCATATTGATCACGCCGAGCAGGCCGAAGGTGATCGCCAGGCCCAGGGCCGCCAGCAACAGAATCGAGCCCAGGGACATGCCGCTGAAGGCCTGGCCGAGGAGCTCGCCGACCATCAACTTGCGTTTGACCTGGGCCAGGCTGGTTTCGGCGGCGGTGTGCACGGCGGCATCGGTTTCGACGCCTGGGGCCAGCAGCGCCTCGAGGCGGGTGCGGGCCAGCGGGTCGCCGGTGTTGCCGAGTAAGCGCACGGCGGCAAGGCGCACCACGGGATCGGGGTCGACCAGTTGCAGATTGGCCAACGCCAGGCTGAGTGCCGTGTGCACGTCCTCGTCTGTTTCGGCGGCGACCTGCTGGTCGAGGAATTTCAGCTGCGCAGGTTGCGCGCTTTTTTGCAGGGTTTGCGCGGCGGCGAGGCGCACCTTGGGGTCGGCGGCGAGCAGTTGCTGGCTGGCCCGTACGTTGTCGATCAAGCCGCGCAGACGGTTGTTCAGGCGGACGGTTTTGGTCTCGCCGTTGACGGTGAGTTGGCCTTGTTGCAAGGCGTCCACCAACTCGATACGCGCCGGGTCAGGCTGCGCAGCCCAGTCCTTCAGGAGCTTGGCTTGTTGGGTCGGGTTGGCAGACAGGAAGTCTTCGGCATCGCTGGCGTGTGCTGCCAAGGGCAGCAACAGCAGCGCGGCGAGAATGAAGCGGTAGAGGGCAGTGGGCATAACAAAGTGTCCTGATCATGCGCGGCCTAACTGTGGGAGCGGGCTCGCTCGCTCCCACAGTTAGGCCGAGTCGGGCTTAGTTACTTTTCACCGCATAATCCGGCTTCTTGTCATTGCCAGGGATATACGGGCTCCACGGCTGCGCCCGGATCGGTTCCTGGGTCTGCCACACCACCGAGAACTGCCCGTCAGCCTGGATCTCGCCGATCATCACTGGCTTGTGCAGGTGATGGTTAGTCTTGTCCATGGTGAGCGTGAAGCCGGACGGCGCAGCAAAGGTCTGCCCGGCCAGTGCTTCACGCACTTTGTCGACGTCGGTGGACTTGGCTTTTTCAGCCGCCTGCGCCCACATGTGGATGCCCACGTAAGTGGCTTCCATCGGGTCGTTGGTCACGGCTTTGTCGGCGCCCGGCAGGTTGTGTTTCTTCGCGTAGGCTTTCCAGTCGGCGACGAATTTCTTGTTGACCGGGTTCTCCACCGACTGGAAGTAGTTCCAGGCAGCGAGGTTGCCCACCAGCGGCTTGGTGTCGATGCCGCGCAGTTCTTCTTCACCCACGGAGAACGCCACCACCGGTACGTCGGTCGCTTTCAAACCCTGGTTGGCCAGCTCCTTATAGAACGGCACGTTGGAGTCGCCGTTTACGGTGGAGATCACCGCGGTCTTGCCGCCCGCCGAGAATTTTTTGATGTTGGCCACGATGGTTTGGTAATCGGCATGGCCGAACGGGGTGTAGACCTCTTCGATATCTTTATCCGCTACGCCTTTGGAATGCAGGAACGAGCGCAGGATTTTATTGGTGGTGCGTGGGTACACGTAGTCGGTGCCCAGCAGAAAGAAGCGTTTGGCGCTGCCGCCTTCTTCGCTCATCAGGTATTCCACTGCCGGAATCGCCTGCTGGTTCGGCGCCGCACCGGTATAGAACACGTTTGGCGACATCTCTTCGCCTTCGTATTGAACCGGGTAGAACAGCAGGCCATTGAGTTCTTCGAACACCGGCAATACCGATTTACGCGACACCGACGTCCAGCAACCGAACACCACGGCGACCTTGTCCTGGGTCAGCAACTGTCGGCCTTTCTCGGCGAACAGCGGCCAGTTCGACGCCGGGTCGACGACCACAGGTTCGAGCATCTTGCCGTTTACCCCGCCCTTGGCGTTGATCTCGTCGATGGTCATCAACGCCATGTCTTTGAGCGACGTTTCGGAGATCGCCATGGTGCCGGACAGCGAATGCAGGATGCCGACCTTGATGGTCTCGGCAGCCTGGATCGTCCAGGTCATGCCCATGGCGGCGATGGATGCCGAAAGAGTGAAAGCCTTGATCAAGCTGCGACGCTTCATGGTGCGATCTCCGTGACCGATATTTTTATGGGTGGCAGATGAGGGACGTTGCAGAGGTGATAGCAAGGGGTGTGCCGAAGTCGCCAAAGCCTTGAACAGATGGCGTGGCGGGGGTAGCGCAAGGGTGCGTAGCGCACCAATGTGGCTCCCGGTTGCAGCGGGTGGGCACGCGTCTGTGCCGTAATGGTGCGTGCTGCCAACGTCCGGACAGCGGTAAGCGCTGATCCCGCAGGCTACTTATCTACCGATTGAAAGACGCGCCGCGCCCTAAGAATGAGGGGCCGGGCGCTATGCCCAGGCATTCTTTCAAGGAGTTGAAATGGCTATCAGATTGTCACGTGAAGAGCGCGCTGCGAGTTCGAACCGGGGGGCGGCCAAGCTGCCGCCGCTGAGCCCGGCGTTTGTGAATGAGGCGGACGCCGCCTACTGGGCACACCAGGCAATCGGCAACCGGCGCGACGTCGAATACGGCGGGGTGATTGTGCGCAGCCGCGCCGGTGACTATTTCGCGACTCAGCCGGTGGCGGGGGCGGGTATGCAGTTTGATCTGCGCGCGGTTTTGGGCATTGGCAGCGATGGCTACTATCTTCAGCCAGCGGGCTATACCTGTGTCGCCAGCTACCATTCGCACCCCGCGCAGCACGCTGCGATTCTGCAGAAAAACCCCAGTTTTGATGAGCGCATGGCCAAGGCTTTCCTGGGGTTCTTGTCTGGAGTGGACTTTTACCGGGATGTGCATGACCGCGATTTTTTCCCGTCATCCTACTTGTCCGGCCCGGATGGTTCATTGATTCGCCATACCCCCGCTGGTTCGCCGGCGGAGTTCAGCTTTGCGTTGTGGGTGCAGGCTGGAAAACCGCCCAACAACCCGGTTGGGGTGTATGGCAGCTTTGATCAGTTCGTCAAAAAAGTTTCCAGCTTTGGTTCGTTAAGCCTGGTTGTGCCTACCGCATTGTGGGGTGGCTCCGTGGGCCGAGTGCCGGCCGATTGGGTGGTTTTCGAACCCTTTACGTCATCAGCGCTGACCGAGCAGCCGTTGTTCACTGCCGTCTTCGACCAGGTGCCGTTGGCGCTGGCGGCGGCGCTCTCTACACGGTCGGCACAGCCTGCGGAGCCGCGCGTTGGCGTTGTGCTCAAGCACATCAGCGAGGACCGTTATATCGCGACCCTCGCGTCGCCCAAGCGTGAGCCTTTGTTTGCGCTGGATGCATTGTTTCCAAAGGGGCCTGGCGGAGCGTTGGTGTTGCCTGTCCAGTATCGTCTGGAGGCCATTTACTTCAACGACTGGTACGAGAAGGATGCCGTGGCGGCGAAAGAGCGCTGGCTGGCCAGTGCGTTCTTTTCTCCTGCACAAGTGGTGGCCGCTATTCGTCAGGGGCACAGTACGCTGGCCCAGCAAAACCCCAGCCGCGGTCTTGACCTCTACATGCGTGCCCATGACGACGCGTTGCTCAAGCTCAAGGTGCCGTCGACAGCACGGGTCACCGAACTGTTCAAGTCAGATAGCGACGGCGTAATCAGTGACAATGGCGCTCAGGCTGCATGGGTAGCCGGTACGCTGACACCGCGCAACTATTTGCGCAGGGTGATCGAAGCCACTGAACTGTGGGTGGTGCAGGCGGGTAAGTTATGGCGTGATGTCGGGCGTGTGGATACGCACTCGCCGCTGTTGGCCCCGGAGTATCCGCTGGCCTTTGAGCGCTCGTTTCTCAGCGCTCGTGATGCGGCTCTGCACGCCCATGAACAAATCGGCAGCCGACGCAGCCTCTATTACGGCGGGTATGTGCTCAAGGGGGCAGACGGCCGTTTCGTGGTCACGCCGCCCCTGGAGAGCATGGGACATCCGTTTTCGTCCACGCTGTTTTTTCCCGCGGGTGACCAAGGGGCGCTGATCCCGATGGAGGATTATGAGCTGCACGCACGCTACGGCTCGCATACCGCGCTGTCGATGGTCCATCCGAACTGGGTCATGCAACGTGGCTGGACGCAGGAAGAGGCGCTGATCAACCTGCAAGTGTTTTCCGATGACGAGATGTACTCGATCATCTCGGATGAAAGGGTGGCCTACTTGTCCGGGGCGCAGGATTGTTTGTTGGAGTTCGCCCCGAACCATTCGCCCCAGGAAAAGTTGCTGCTGGCCAATATTGGCCCACCGGCCGGGGAGAACCGACTCGGGCGGCGACTTGATCGCGGCGAGATCAGGCCGGCCGATTGGGTGCGGCGACTGGCGGTTGCAGGGGAGTTCAAAATCATCCAAGGCAACAAGTTGTGGGGCCCACGTGGGGCTGTCTACAGTGATTGGTCGCCCAACTTCATCTATGCACCCAGGTTCGGACCACTCGATTATGTCCTCTATAGTGCCGTGTTCTCCAGTGGTGATGATGCTGCGCGTAACCTGCATGCGCGTTTGCAGGGACGCACAGCTCCCGAGCCTGCCTGCTATGCGTACATCCTTAAGCATAAAGACCTGCCGCAGTACATTGCGACCGAAGCGGTAGGCGCCGTCAACGCAGGTGGGCTGTTTAAGTTCAATCGCTTGTTCTCTCGCAACCTACGTAATGAACCGATATTGCCCGAGGGCTATGAGATGCACGCCTTGTTCCGGTCGCAGCATTGGTCGCCGCCGTGGCTGAAGGGGGCGAATGCGTGGTTGACGCAGTATTTTGTAACGCCGGTAGTGTTGCTGGCCGCGTTGACCGAAGGCCTGCGCGATAGAGCACAGAGTCTGCCGGTTTACTTTTCCAACTTGGACGGTGCGCTTTTGCGCTATCAGCCATCATTGATCGACGTGAAAGTCGGTGGCCTGGCGGACAACTTGCTGGGGCTCGCAAGCACGCAGTTGGAGTCCGGCAAGAAAACGGCGTTGGAGTTTGTCCGGGAATGGATCGCCAAGGGCATGCTTTACGTGGTGCGCGGCAGTCAGCTCTGGGATACGAGCGGGCAGGTCAAGCCGACGTGGAGCGGCTATGAAACACTGGCGCCTCGACGCCTGAGCCCGGCGTTTGCCTCGCCGGATGATGCGGCACGCCATGCCGCGGCTGCGGTTGGCAGCAGGCAACGCCGGACCTACGGCGGCGTCATCCTCAGGCTGACCAATGGCCTGTTTGTGGCGACTGAACCGTTGGTGGTCCCGGCTCAAGGTCCAACACTGGACTGGATCTACCCTGACCCTGTGATTGCGACTGGGCTCTATCCAGGGGGCGCGACCCTTGTGGCTTTCTACCAGTCCCGGGTGGAGCAGGAGGTGCAGATAGTGTTGTCAGCTTCTCAAAAAGCCCTTTATCAAAGCATGATCCCCACGGCGGTTTTGGGCCGGCTGCTGGCTCGTGAAGCGCACGTTAAACGCCAGTACGTGTTCGGGCCAAATGGCACGATCCTCAGTTACCAGTTGACGGACGATGTCGAAGAAAGGCTGTTGAGAAACAAGTTAGTCGCTACAACCCCTGGCGCTGGCGACTTGAGTGATAACTCCATCGAACGACAACTGCGCAGTGGAGCACTGTTACCGCAGGCATTTATCGATCAAGTGGCACGGGCCGGCGATTTGCGTGTGGTGGAAGGCAATGCAGTGTGGGGCAGTCCCAGACGGATACAAATCGGGTTTGTGCCGAATCAGTACCGCGCGGCCCCATTGGAGGTGCGCGATGTTGGAGCCGACTCACCGTGCGGTCCGATCTTTACCCGCGCACTCGATGCGGTTCGACATGTCTACCGTAATTGGAACGCACAGGCTCAGGTTGCCTTCGGTTATGTGCTCAAGGCGTTTGGCAAGGAGCTGTACATGACGACCCTGCCGCTTGTCAGAGACCGTTATGACGATTTGAAACCGGTCTTTGTCAAGGGCCAACTCCCCCAAGGCTATGTGTTAGCGGGTTTGTACTTGTGCGCGTCGACCGAAACCATCGCTGCCGCCGACGATGAAATGGCCCAGCACTTCTTTGCGCCCTCGGCCATCTCCAAAGCGTTGTCATTCATGACGACGCGACGCAACGGCGAGGCATTGCCGTTGTACCTGCTATGCGCTGACCGTGCACTGCTTTGGTATACCGTGCCCAAGACCGCGCCCGTGTCCGAATGGGCAAGCAATGTGAGCCACGATTCGGCGCGACTGCGCGATGGCTCGTTAACCGTACACGACTATGTGCGCCGGCTGGCAGCCATGGGGGAGTTGCATATCCGGGTCACCAGTGAAATATGGGGGCGCAAGGAGCGGGTCACGACGCTATGGTGGCCCAAGAGGCCGCCGCATTCGTTCACTGCCGACCCCCATTTCCATTCATTCTGCGGGCCGTTGTTTTATTATGCCGATGACGCAGCCCGTTACGCTCAGCGATTGATCGCGCCCTTTGCCGGTAAACCGTATTTAGGCGCGGTGCTGATGCCTGCGAAAATGACCGGGTTTGTCGCGATCGATCCCGTGGAGGACCGGCCCGGTTTTGGTAACAGTACGCTGGAGTTGCTGTTCTGGAAGGGGCATGCCGGGTTCGACGTACCGGCTGAGAATGTGCTGCGCACTTACAAAGTTGCGGCGGTGCATGCCTTCTACAAGTCAATCCCGTCGAGACCCCATCTCAAGCCGCTTGACCTCGTCCTGTTACCAAATTTCATCTCCAACGAAGTACTGAACAGCTACCTGTCTGTGGTGCTGAGTAACCAGCCCGACGCCGAGCGTATTTACCTGTCCTGCCAGGGTGGTGCCCTGCTCAAGTACATACCGGCGCTGACGGCGGCCGAGTCGACGATACTCAGCGCCCGGCCCGCGCCTTCCCCGAGTGCGCTGGTCAGTCGCTTGAGGCAACTGGGCAGCCTGTCGGTGCTGGTCACTGATGCTTTCTGGAGAAAGCGTGGGCCATTGGGTGATGAATGGGCAGCGATAGATCCGGATGCAGGCGAGCCCTGGTACGGCCATCAAAAAGATGAGCTTTGATGACGGCGTTTGTGCGCTTCATCGTGAACCTGAGATAGGTTGATGCTGGCCAAAAAAGCGTGACAGCACCAGGCGATCCAGCGCCCACACGACGATCAGCGATGCACCCACCAGCGGAAAAATGATCGCCAGCCCGAGCATGATCACCATCGCGGTTTTCCATTTCGGCAGGTCATGGCGTAACGGCGGAACCCCCAGGCCGCCCTGTGGTCGACGCTTCCACCAGATCACCACACCGCTGACGGCGCTGAGCAGGATCATCAGGCAGATCAGCAACACGATGATCTGGTTGATCGGGCCGAACATCTTGCCTTCGTGCAGCATCACGCCAGTTTCGGTGGCGCGGGCGACCAGGTTGTAGTGCGCCCAACGCACATCGGCGAGCACCTTGCCAGTGTACTGGTCCACATGCAGGGTGGCGTCGTTGCGCGGGTCGTCGGCGAACACCGAAAGGGTGAACACGCCTTCGGCGGTGGTAGGGAAGGTGATGCTGTAGCCGGGCTCGACCTTGCGCGCGGTGGCCAGGTCGACCACCTGTTGCAGGCGCAGGGTCGGCGCTGCCGGCGCTGAGTGCATCGCGCCGTGGTTCATGTGCTCGGCGTGGTCGCCGGACATGGGCATCGGGGTGTTTTCCAGGGCCCAGGGCACGGTCTGTTGAGTGGCGGTGTTGAGCACGCGCGCCTGTTGATCGGACTGCGGCACGTCGTTCCACATGGCCGCCGGGAATGTGTTCCACAAGTCAGCGTATTGCTTGCCCCAGAAGCCGGTCCAGGTCATGCCGCTGAGCAGCATCACCAGCAACAGTGACGCGCCCCAGAAGCCGGTGACCGCATGCATGTCGCGCCAGAACACCCGGCCACGACGGCTGAAACGCGGCCACAAAACGCCTGCCGAAGACGTGCCGCGCGGCCACCACAGGTACAGGCCCGATACCACCAGCATCACCCCCCAGCCGGCGGCGAGTTCCACCAGACGGTCGCCGACGGTGCCGATCATCAGCTCGCCGTGCAGCGCACGGGCGATGGCTTGCAGGTTGTATTTCGAGTCCTGCTCACCGAGCACGGTGCCGCGATACGGGTCGACGAACACCGTTACTTCGCGGCCGCCGTTATGCATCACGAACTGCGCGCTGCTGGTGGCGTTGGCCGGCGGCAGGTATTTGCTGATTGAGCCCTGAGGGTAAGCGGCCTTGGCGCGTTGCAGTTGTTCGTCGGCGCTCAGGGCGTGTTCGGCGGCTGGCACGGTGAGCAGGTTGCCGTACATCAGCGGGTCAAGCTGGGGTTTGAACAGGTAGATGATGCCGGTGAGGGCCAGCAGCACCATGAAAGGGGCGACGAAGAGGCCGGCGTAGAAGTGCCAGCGCCAGGCCAGGTTGTAAAAGGAGATTTTTTGAGTGCTCATCAGGTGCTCCGCAAAGGCTTTAAAAGTTTTTGTCAGTTGTGCCGCCTTCGCGAGCAAGCCCGCTCCTACATTTGAAATGCATTCCAACTGTGGGAGCGGGCTTGCTCGCGAGGCTTTTAGAAGCTCATGTCCACCTTGGTCCACAGGGTGCGACCAGGCTCCTTGATGGCCTGCGGGTCATTGGTCGGGTAGCCGAACCCGGCGTTGCCGGCCAGGTTCAAGTGCTCGGCGTAGGCCTTGCCAAACAGGTTGTCGACGCCGGTGCTGACCTTGAAGTGCTTGTTGATGCGGTACGCCGCGTTCAACGAGAACACGCCGAAGCCGGCGCTCTTGTCGAAGTCCTTGCCGACCACGTTGCCCTTGTTCTGGTCGATGCGATTTTGCGCGGCGACCACGCGCCACAAGGCGCCGGCACTCCAGTCATCCTCGCTGTAGGTGAGGCCCAGGCGTGTGTCCAGCGGCGGCATTTGCGGCAGCGCCTTGCCATCGCTGCTGTTCTTGCCCCAGGCGTAGGCGAGTGTGGCGTCGGCTTTCCAGTTGCGCGTCAGCTTGTACGCCGCGCCCAGTTCGCCGCCCATGATGCGAGCGTCGACGTTGCGCGCCTGGGAAGTCGTGCCCATCATCCCTGGCCGGTAGTCGAACAGGATGAAGTCCTGCACCCGGCCGATGTAGCCCGAGGCCCAGGCTTCAAGCGCCTCGGCTTTGTATTGCGCGCCGAAGTCGAGCTGGGTGGTTTTCTCCGGCTTTACACCGTCAAAGGCATTCGCCGAACCAGCCGCACCGGTGTTGGGTGAAAACAGCTCCCAATAATCCGGAAAACGCTCCGAGTGGCCCAGGCCCGCGTAGAGGGTGGTAGGGCTGTCGGCCAGGTCGTGTTCATAACGCACGAAGCCCGATGGCAAGGTGTCGGCGCGGGTGTCGTCGGCGGTCGGATTGGCGCGAGTGCTCATGCCGGAGCCGGTGGTTTGCCGGAAGTCCTTGGCCGAGGCACGATCCAGGCGTGCGCCAGTGATCAGGCGGTCGCGGTCGGCGGCGTACCACGTGAGTTCGCCGAACACGCCGTAGTTGTGGAAGTTGGCATCCTTGACCTTGGGCAAATCCTTGTAGGTGTCGATGCCCATGCTGCTGCGCTGGCGGTGTTCGTTGGTCTGCGCGTCCAGGCCGCTGATCAGTTGCACATCGGCCCAGCGCCAGGTGGCCTTGATCCGCGCGCCAAGGGTACGCCGGTCGACGTTGGAGGCCATCGGCCCGGCCATCATGCCGGTGCCCGACGGTGTGCGCAGGCTGTAGTTGTCCATCACGTGGTCAGCGTAGTTGTAGTAGACCTGGGCCTCGACCTTATCCAGCACGTCGCCGATGTTGGATTTTTCGAAACGCAGCCCCAGGCTTTCGCGCAGGAACTGCGAGCCGTCCATGCCGCGCCCGGCGTAGCGTGCCTCGCCATCGCCACGGCCGGCGGTGAGTTCGAGCAGCGTGTCGGCGTCGGGGGTGAAACCGACCGCTACATCACCGTTCCACTTGTCATAGCGCGAGGCGACGGTGTCGTTATTGCCGTCCTTGTAGTCATCGGCATGCGCCTGGTTGCCGATTACCCGTACATAGCCCAGCGGCCCACCGGCTGCGGCATCGATGACCTTGTCGAAGCGTCCGTTGGAACCGGCCAGCACACTGGCGTTGAGGCGCGTGCCCAACTCGCCGAACTGCTCCGGCTCGCGCTCGAACAGCACGGTGCCAGCGGATGCGCCGGGGCCCCAGAGCACGGTTTGCGGGCCTTTGATCACGGTGAGCTTGTCGTAGGTTTCCGGCGAGATGTACGAGGTCGGCGCATCCATGCGGCCGGGGCAGGCGCCGAGCATCATGCTGCCATTGGTGAGGATATTCAGGCGTGAGCCGAACATCCCGCGCAGCACCGGGTCGCCATTGGTGCCGCCGTTGCGCACCAGCGCGAAGCCTGGGATGGTCTTGAGGTAGTCACCGCCGTCACTGGCGGGCACGGGTTGGCGCGGGTCCTTGGGGTTGGTGACCACGGTCAACGGCGAGCTGGGAGCGATTGCGGTGATCACGGTGGGGCTGAGCTCGTGCTCAGCATGCTCATCGGCATACGCCTGTGGAGCCAGGAGTGCGCCGCATAGAACGGCGAACACAGGCGTGCTTCCCAAACGGGTGTCAGCAGAAAACCTGGACATGAAAAATTCCATCAATCAATCGTAAACAACACGGCCAGCAGCCTGCGGCTGTCTGTCTAAAGTCGGCCGGGGTGAAGTAACGGTGTGAAGTGCTTACGAAGCGATGGGCGGCGCGCGGCTGCGGGCGCCGGGGAAGATGCTCTGCCGGGCGTGGCCCAGGCGCGTTGCGGGGACGAGGGCGTTGGCTGGCGGCGGTGTGCCTAGGGTGACGTGAGAAACGCTGCCGGGCAGGGCGGGGCAGCTGAAGAGCAGGTCGCAATAGCCGCACTTTGCCCAGAGTGCGTGGTGTTCTTCAGGGGCCGTTTTGTGATGGGAATCGCCATGGTCGCCTGGCATGTCCATCGACATGCTCATCGACATACCGGCGTGATGATCCATCGGCATCGCTTGGGAAATCAGCGGACCGATAAAGATCATCAGCATGGCGAACAGGCTGATCCAACTGCCGCGCATTACGCGGTGGCGTGGAGACAGCCTGGCGCGAGGGGCGCCCATCTGGAGTCTGCCTATTGGGCGTGTTTATGCGCGTGTGTGGCCATTGGTGGCACTTTCTGTACCGACACTTGCACCTCGACCTTGCCGGCCTTTTCGAAGGTCAGGGTCAGCGGGAATTGCTTGCCGTCGGCCAACAGGCTGCGATCCTTAAGGCCCAGTAGCATCACGTGATACGCCATCGGCGCAAAGGTCAGCTCGCCCTTGGCGGGGACGGCGACGCTGGGCACCTGCTGCATCTTCATCAAGTCGCCCTGCATCACATGCTCATGCAGCTCGGCCTTGTCGGCCACCGGTGTCTCGACGCTGAGCAGACGGTCCGGGGTCACTCCGGTGTTATGAATCACGAAATACGCCGCGACAGTCGGCGCGTTGGGCGGCAACTCCTGGGACCAGGGGTCGCTGACCAGCAAGTCGCCGGCCGTGTAGTCATCGGCATTGGCAGCACTGAACACCGGCAGCAACAACGCGGCCAGAAGCAGGGAAGATTTAAGCATGGCAGTTCTCCAGAACGGTTCTAAACGCTGTTCACTTGCGAAGGATCAGACCGTTGGAGACGCGCGGGGGTTGAGGCTCGGCCATTGCTGGCGCGGGGTAGGGTATTGCAGCTGGGGCGGCGGCAGGCTTTGCACCGCCTCGAACCGCGTGACATACAACTGCGGCACATGCCCCGGCAACGCCACCAACGGCGCCGAGCCCGAGCAATACCAGCAATGCTGCATGGCGGAGTGATCGTCCTGTTGCGGCGCCGGAATTTCCAGCTTGCCCAGGGCGATGGTCTTCAGGCTGGCACCATTGGAGGAGCAGAAACTGCCCCACATCAAGCGTTTGATCGGATCGTCTGATTGCTGCATCGCGCTGACCATCGGCATGGCAAAGGCGTTGAACAGCACTGCCAGGCAGGCGATCCAGGCGATTGCAAAGCGTTGACGGGCCATGGCGGATAATCCGTAGGGTTAAACGATCAGGGGGATATTTAGCCTGATCGGTGGGGATAAGTAAAAAGTGTGGGTGTGGTTTGGTGTCGCAGTGACTGGTTACAGGATAGACGGGAACCACGGATTGCCAATTTTTGCAGATTAGGCGCGATGCTCAAGGCACTGCGCAAACCAGTGGGAGCTTGCTTGCCTGTGATGGCATCGGGATCTGCGCATTTTTTAATGGCTTAAGAGCAATCTGTAGCGTCGACACAATGGGTGACGTAGAGTCGCAAATTATGCAGTGCGAACTCCGTGGACCTGCATATCAACACCCAGGGCTTTTCTAATCACCGCAAAAATTGCCGCGAGGTTATCCATGCTTGGATTGCCACTGGCCGACAGCATTCGGTGCAGGCTTTTACTCGGTTTGGCCGTTTCTTTCGCAAGGCCTTCAAAGCCTACTGTGGCGTTGACCAGATCACGCAGAATGACACGTGAAACTTCCGGCTCACCATTGAGAAACAACGTAGCAGCCTCATCAAGGAGAGCCTGGGCAAATTCAGGGTCGCGCTGAGCACGTTCGGCGATGGTGTGTTTGTAGCTGCGGGTGAGCGCCATGTCGGTTACCTCTGTTGTTTCAATTTCTTGTCACGCTGATGTTCATTGATCAGCGACTTCACGACTTTGATATCGCGTTTTTGACTGGACTTGTCGCCACCACCGAAAAGGATGATTAATCGGTGGGCTTCTTGTATCAGATAGATTCGCAGGCCTGGTCACCAGTCGATGCGGTATTCGTCCAACCCATCGAACGGGCTGGACTGGTTATCGCGTCGGTATTCTTCAATCTCAATCATTAGCCGTCCTGAAGGTAACAAATAGGTTACTAATCAAGCAAGCGAGCGATCCTGACTTACTGAATGAAATTTGCCAACGCGATGAGGGTTTCATCAGGCGACAGGAATTCCCGATCTACTTGAGCCAGCACGGGCCGCTTCAACACCAGTACCGGTACTCCGCGCTCCCGCGCCACTTCCAGCTTCGGCTCGGTCGCGGTGCTGCCGCTGTTCTTGCTGATCAACACATCGATCTGCCGTCGCTCAAACAACGCCCGTTCGTCTTCGATCAAAAACGGCCCACGCGCCCCGATCACTTCACACCGCTCATTGCCCGGATACACATCCAGCGCGCGCAGCGTCCAGAACTGGTCCTGCGGGATTTCATCGAGGTGTTGCAGCGGTTCGCGACCCACGGTGAAAAGGGGGCGCTTGAAGGGCTTCAACGCTTCGATCAATTCGGTCCAATCACTGACCTCACGCCAATCATCCCCCGCCTGCGGCCGCCACGCCGGTCGGCGCAGGGCCCAACACGGTACACCGCACACCTTTGCAGCCTCGGCGGCATTGCGGCTGATCTGCGCGGCATACGGATGGGTCGCATCGAGCATCAGGCTAATCCCCTCATCCCGAACAAACTTCGCCAAACCTTCAGCGCCACCGTAACCGCCGACCCGCACTTGGCAGGTCAGGTCAGTAGGCACGCGGCCAACGCCGGCCAAACTGTAGATATGCTCCGGGCCCAAGGTACGTGCAATGGCCAGCGCTTCAGTCACGCCGCCCAGCAGCAGGATGCGTTTCATCGCGGCTTGACCACTTCCAGCAAGGTGATCGGCAACGCCTGGCGCCACGTATCGAATTCCCCCAGCGGCTGAGCCTGAGCGACATGGATGCGCGTCAGTTCGCCGCCATGCTGGACGCGCCAGTTCATCAAGGTCATTTCACTTTGCAGGGTCACTGCGTTGGCGACCAACCGGCCGCCAGGACGCAGGTGTTGCCAGCAGGTGTCGAGCACGCCTTCGCGAGTAACGCCGCCGCCGATGAAGATGGCGTCCGGTGCTTCCAGGTCGAGCAACGCATCGGGGGCCTTGCCGCGAATCAGTTGCAGGCCGGGCACGCCAAGGGCGTCGCGGTTGTGTTCGATCAGGCCTTGGCGATCCTCGTCGGCTTCAATCGCCAGCGCACGGCAACTCGGGTGTGCACGCATCCATTCAATCCCGATGGAGCCGCTGCCCGCGCCCACATCCCACAGTAATTCGCCGGGCATCGGCGCAAGGCGGGCGAGGGTCATGGCGCGGACATCGCGTTTGGTCAGTTGGCCGTCGTGTTTGAACGCCGAATCCGGCAGGCCGGCGAGGCGCGACAGGCGGCGTGTGTCGTCAGACACCAGGCAGTCGATGGCGACGAGATTCAAATCGGCGACCGAGGTGTGCTCCCACGACTGCGCCAGCCCGTCGAGACGCCGCTCATTCGCGCCGCCCAGGTGTTCAAACACAGACAAACGGCTAGGGCCGAATCCGGACTCACTCAGCAACGAGGCAATCAACGCAGGGCTGCGCCCGTCATTGCTCAACACCAACACGCGCACACCACTGGCCAGGTGCGCCTTCAACGCCGCCAACGGCCGCGCCACCACGGATAGCGTCACCACCTCCTGCAACGGCCAACCCAACCGCGCCGCCGCCATCGATACCGACGAAGGCGCTGGCAAAATCAGCAGCTCATCCGCCGTCACCTGTCGCGCCAAACTCGCCCCCACGCCGTAAAACATCGGGTCGCCACTGGCCAGCACACACACAGGCTCGCCGCGCCGCGCCAGCACAGGCTCCAGCGAGAACGGACTCGGCCACATTTCGCGCTCGCCACGAATACACACCGGCAACAGGTCCAACTGGCGTTGACCCCCTATAATCCGCGAGGCGCGCAACAGGGCATGCCGGGCATTCCTGCCCAGCCCTTTGAAGCCGTCTTCACCGATGCCTACAACCGTCAGCCAGGGCGACATATGAATTCCTTGAACGACATCCGACGGGCAGGCTTTTCATGCCGCCGGACAAAGCAGGCATAATACCGCGCCTTTACCCGCGAACCGGTAGCCCCGTGAACCAGACGCCCGCTGTGAATACCTTGCGCCCCTCGGCTTGTCCGGGGTTGCTGCGTATTGTCCAGGCGCTGGACGGCGGCATTTGCCGGATCAAATTAGCTGGCGGATCAATCACCGCAGCGCAAGCCCACGCGGTGGCCGACGCGGCGCAGGCCTATGCGGGTGGGGTGATCGAGGCGACCAACCGCGCCAACCTACAGATTCGCGGGATCGGCGCCGAGCAGGACGCGTTGATTGCCATGCTGCTGTCCGCCGATCTCGGCCCGAGCAACGCCGCCGGCGACGATGTGCGCAACCTGATGCTCAGCCCCAGCGCCGGTATCGACCCGCAGATGCTGTTCGACACCCGCCCGCTGGCCGATCAGATCCTCGCCACCCTGCAAAACCACCGACGTTTCCATGAGCTGTCGGCCAAGTTCGCTGTGCAGTTGGATGGCGCAGAGGCCCTGGCGATGCTCGAACATCACCATGACCTGTGGCTTTCGGCGTTTGTACGCGATGGTGAGACGCTGCTCGCGTTCGGCCTGGCCGGTTGCCCGGGGCTGGATGCGCCGCTGGCGGCAGTGCCTCTGACGCAAGGCCACGCGCTGGTGGTGGCCGTGCTGGAAGTATTTTTAGACCTTGCTACCCCAGAGCAGACCCGAATGCGCCATCTGCCTGTGGATACTTTGCTGAGCCGTCTAACTCTGCCGCTGCTGCCAGTCGACAGCTTCCATCGCCGGCCCAGCGGCGCTTTGCTGCACCTCGGCACTTATCCACAGGATCAAAAAAATCAGTTCTACGTCGCCGCCATCGCACCCCTGGGTCGCCTGGATTCGACGATGCTCAACGGCGCCGCGCAACTCGCCAGCGAGTACGGCGACGGCACCTTGCGATTCACCCCCTGGCAGGGTGTGCTACTGCCCTACGTCGAAAAACCTCACGCCGTGACCGAACGCCTGGCGCAGTTGGGCTTTCTCTGCTCCATCGACCAACCCCTGGCGCGCATGACCGCCTGCACCGGTTCCAGGGGGTGCGGCAAAGCCCTGGCCGACACCAAGGCTGATGCGGTGCAACTCGCCGCTCTGAAACCTGATCACGACGTGCACCTGTCCGGCTGCCCACGTTCCTGCGCCGCCGCGCACGTCGCGCCGGTGACATTGCTGGCCGTGAGCCCCGGCCACTACGACCTCTATTTCCGCGAAGCAGCCCATCCCGGTTTCGGCCGGCTGCACGCGCGCAACCTTTCCATTGAAGCGACGGGCGCCTTGCTGCGCGCTCGCCCACGGAGCAACACCGATGATTGATTACATCCGCGACGGTCAGGAGATCTATCGCAACTCCTTCGCCATTATTCGCGCGGAAGCCAAGTTGGACCGCATCCCGGCCGACCTGGAAAAACTCGCGGTGCGCGTGATTCATGCCTGCGGCATGGTCGATGCCATCGACGGCCTGCAGTTCTCCGAAGGCGCAGGCAAGGCCGGGCGCGATGCGTTGGCCGCTGGCGCGCCGATTCTGTGTGATGCGCGGATGGTGTCCGAAGGCGTGACCCGCACACGCCTGCCGGCTAACAATCAAGTGATCTGCACCCTGCGTGACGACAGCGTGCCGGAGCTGGCACGGGCGTTGGGCAACACCCGTTCCGCTGCCGCCCTGGAACTCTGGCGCCCGCACTTGGAAGGCAGCGTGGTGGTGATCGGCAACGCGCCGACCGCGTTGTTCTACCTGCTGGAAATGCTCGATGCTGGCGCACCGAAACCGGCGTTGATCCTCGGCTTCCCGGTAGGTTTCGTGGGCGCCGCTGAATCCAAGGCGATGCTGGCCGCCGACAGCCGCGGCGTGCCATTCGTGATCATGCAGGGCCGCCTGGGCGGCAGTGCGATGGCCGCCGCAGCGGTGAATGCCCTGGCCACGGAGGTCGAATAATGCAGGCACGCGGACGTTTGATCGGCTTGGGCGTTGGCCCCGGTGATCCCGAACTGATCACCCTCAAGGCGCTGCGCCTGCTGCGCGAATCGCCTGTCGTGGCGTACTTCGTGGCCAAGGGCAAGAAGGGCAACGCCTTCGGCATCATCGAAGATCACCTGGTGCCGCAGCAGACCCTGATGCCGCTGGTGTACCCGGTGACCACCGAAGCGCTGCCGGCGCCGATGTCCTACGAGCAAGTGATCAGCGATTTCTACGACGCCGCCAGTGCCGACGTCGCCACGCATTTGGACGCTGGCCGCGATGTGGCGGTGATCTGCGAAGGTGACCCGTTCTTCTACGGCTCCTACATGTACCTGCACGACCGTCTCGCCGAACGCTACGAAGCGCAAGTCATCCCAGGGGTGTGCTCGATGCTAGGTGGCGCCTCGGTGCTGGGTGCGCCGTTGGTGTATCGCAACCAGAGCCTGTCGGTGTTGTCAGGCGTGTTGCCACATGACGACCTCAAGCGTCGCCTGGCGGATGCCGACGCGGCGGTGATCATGAAGCTGGGCCGTAACTTCCCCAAAGTGCGTCTGGTGCTCGCAGAACTCGGCCTGGCCGGGCGTGCGCTGTATGTGGAGCGCGCGACCATGGCCAACCAGAAAATCGTGCCGTTGGACCAGGTGGAGCCGATGTCGTCGCCGTACTTTTCGCTGATCATCGTGCCTGGCGAACGGTGGCAAGGTTGATGCGCCCGGCGATTGTCATCCTGGGGCAGGGCAGCCTGGCCACTGCTCGCCAGATCCAGCAGGTTTACCCTGGCGCAATGATCCACGGCTTGGCCGCACGTGTTGAAGGGGCTGACCAGGCCTATAGCGAGTTTGGCGCGACCCTGCGCCAGCTCTATCAACAAGGCACGCCGCTGATTGCCCTGTGCGCCGCCGGCATCGTCATTCGCACCCTGGCGCCATTACTGCTGGAAAAAGGCGAAGAACCTGCCGTGCTGGCCGTGGCCGAAGACGGCAGTGCTGTAGTGCCGTTGCTCGGTGGCCTTGGCGGGGTGAATATCATGGCCCGCGAAATCGCCGCTGCCTTGAACGTTGCCGCTGCAATCACCACCAGTGGTGAGTTGCGTTTCGGCACTTGCCTGCTCAATCCGCCCGCGGGGTATGAACTGGCGGATCTTGAGCTGGGTAAGCGTTTTGTCTCGGACCTGCTGGCCGGCGAAAGCGTGCGCATCGAAGGCGCGGCGCCTTGGCTGGCGCAGGCCAACTTGCCGCAGGATCAACAGGCGCGTCTGGCGATTCATGTGGGCAGCGCCGAGCGCACGCCGGCGGCCAATGAGTTGCTGATCTATCCGAAGAATGTATGTGTGACCTGCAAGCCAGGCGCTCAGTTGGGTGAGCGTGTGCGCAGGGCATTGCATGAGGCGGGTATCGCCGTGCAATCCCTGGCCTGCTTGCTGGCCAGTGATACGCAGATGGCCGAAGCATCGTTGCATGAAGCGGCTCTGGAGCTCGGCGTACCGCTGCGGTTTGCCAGCGTTACCCAGAACGCCGATATCCTCATCAACGTTGCCGAGCAACCGCTGGACTTGGCGCAAATCGGTCGCCCCCGTGGCCGACTGGCCGTGATCGGCCTGGGCCCTGGAGCTGCCGAATTGATGGTGCCGGCGGTGAAAGCCGAACTGGCGCGTTGCACCGACGTGCTTGGCTACGGAACCTACGTGCGCATGGCCGGGCCGTTCCGCGACGATCAGGTGCAGCACTGCACCGACAACCGCGAAGAAATGCAGCGTGCGCGCCACGCCTTCGAGTTGGCCGCGCAGGGCCGTTCGGTGGTGGTGGTGTCGTCCGGCGACCCTGGCGTATTTGCCATGGCCGCCGCGGTAATCGAGGCCTTGCACGAGTCCAGCGACCCGGCCTGGCATCAGGTCGACCTGGAAATCCTGCCCGGCGTCTCGGCCTCCCTGGCCACCGCCGCCCAGGCCGGTGCGCCGTTGGGCCATGACTTCTGCGTGATGTCGCTGTCGGACAACCTAAAACCCTGGTCGATCATCGAAAAGCGCCTGGACCTGGCGTCCCAGGCCGATCTCGCCCTGGCGTTCTACAACCCGATTTCCCGTTCGCGGCCGTGGCAACTGGGGCGTGCCCTGGAAATCGTCGCGCTGCATCGCACGCCGCACACGCCGGTGGTGCTGGGCCGCGATATTGGCCGTCCGGGGCAGACCTTGCGTGTCACCACGTTGGGGCAACTGACGCCGGACCAAGTGGACATGCGCACCATGGTGCTGATCGGCTCGTCCACCACCTGCACATTCCCCCGTGCCGGTGGCGGTGAATGGGTATACACACCGCGCTGGTACGGCGAGAAACCTGCCTGCTGAAAACGGCCCGCAGGTTGCCGGAAAGCTCCGAATGATCCAGGGATTTTCCTGGCGTTGTTCGGGGCTTTTTCTTTTTTTTGCGACGACGTCTGGAAACTCACCCGTTACGCCGCGCGATTGCTGGACGCGGTGGTTTGACGAGGTGCGTCAAGGGATGTTTGTCGTCTGGCAAGCCCGTCGGTGGGTGGACTAGGGTGGACATAAGCCCCGAATTGGGGTGCTTGTGGAGAATCAAAATGGAGCGACATCACAGAAGGATCAACAGTACAAAAAGGCGCAAATTGATTGCTGCCTACAAACTGCCGGGAGCGCCAGGAACGCTGAAGGCATTGCCGCTGGACACTAGGGACGATTTCAACGCGGCGGTGGTCAACAACAGCGTGATTTCGTTTGCCGATGGCCTGTCGGGCCTGAACCGGGAATACATTCGCAAGAGCTATCTGCTGGCCAGCAGCTACGTCAGCGATGTGTTGAAAATCCAGCGCGGTACCGAGGTCTGGTACGAGGAATTTATCAAGGTGATGGTCGGTTTGGGCTGGCTGCCGGTGCGCAGCCGTTTCGAGCGGGTCTCACGTTCGGGCAAGGGGCTGACCGTGCAGTTGGCGGTGTTGAATATCATCGGCGCCATGTTGGCGTCGACGTCATTGTCGGCAGCGTTGCTCGCGGCTTTGCCTAAATTGGCCGCCGATGCATTGGAGGCATTGAAGCAGACGCCTGCGAATTTCGAGCTGTTCAAACGCAACAGCGCGGTACACCAAGGCGGTGATTTCGGCCTGGCGTCCTGTGCCGAAACAGAGGGTGAATTGATGATGGTGCTGGTGACCTACAGCACCCAAAGCGTGAGTAAACAGGTAGGGCTGCCATTCCTGGAGTGGGACAGTTCTTCGTTCGAGGCCTTCAGCGGGCAGACGTGCCTGGTGCTGAATACCTCGGTGGTCAACGAAAAGACTCTCCAATTGATGCGCGAGAGCGCGGGTGACAAGGTGCAACTGGCGATCGCCAAGTACCGGATCTAGGGCACCAGGTAGCCGCGCACCCCGGTAAAGATGATTTGCGCGGCCAAGGCGCACACAAACAACCCCATCAACCGACTGACAATCTGCAAGCCCTGGTCACCGAGGATGCGTTCGATACGGTTGGACAGGTACAGCACCACGCCGACCGTGAGGCTGGCCAGGGCGATGCTGAGGATGGCGGTGAGCTTGTCATCCCAGTGCGGCTGGCTCACACCCATCACCAACAGTGCGCCAATGGTGCCGGGGCCGACGGTGAGGGGAATGGTCAGCGGTACGATGGTCACGTCCTGCTGCACGTTGTCGGTCTGCACAGCCGATTTGCCTTGGGCCATGCCCAGGGCCGAGATAAACAGCACACTGCCGGCGCCGATGCGGAAGGCGTCGACGGTGATGCCGAACACGCTGAAAATCACCCGGCCGAACAGGTAGAGCAACACGCTCGAGACCAGGGTCGCCAGCGCCACTTTCCAGGCCAAGCGCCGCCGCTCTTTGCTGGAGTAGCCGCGAGTGAGGCTGATAAAGCAGGACAGCACGAAGAACGGGCTGTAAAGCACCAGCATTTTCAGGTAGACGCTGAATAACACGTGGAGCATGTGAGTGGCTCGCGGGCGGAAAAAGTGTTGAGAGTCTATCAGGCGACAGAGACCAAATGTGGGAGCGAGCAAGCCCGCGCCTACATGGGGACTGCATTACAAGTCAGGAGGGCGCGTGCTCTGGACGCTGCTGACGCTGCGCCACCCAAAACTCCACCAACTCACGCAACTGCGACAACTCCACCGGCTTGGCCATGTGCCCGTCCATACCAGCCTGGCGTGCGCGCTCTTTATGTTCCGAAAGGATATGCGCCGTCAGCGCCACCACGGGTGTGCGAATGCGCTGGTGGCTGACTTCCCACGCACGCAGTTGCTGAGTCGCCGAGAAGCCATCGAGGATTGGCATTTCGCAGTCCATCAACACCAGGTCATAACGCTGGGCTTTCATCGCCTCCAGCGCTTCTTCGCCGTTGCTGGCGGTGTCCGGGTTGAGGTTGAGCTTACCGAGCATGCCACGGATCACTTTGGTGGAAATGCTGTTGTCTTCGGCCACCAGGATGCGGAAATCGCTGGGTACGGTGACGGCGGCTGGTGCGTTGAGTACCGCGCGCGGTTGCACGTTGCCCTTGCTGCGCTGGGTCAGTTCATCCGCCAAGGTCGTCTTGAGTGTGTAACCGGCGACAGGCTTGGCGAGGATACGTTTGATCCCGCAATTGCGCGCGATGATCTTGCTCGGCGCATTGCTGATGCCGGTGAGCATGATCAGCAGGATGTCGTGGTTCAGGCTTGGGTCTTCCTTGATCTTCGCCGCCAGTTGCATGCCGGTCATGCCGGGCATGTTCTGGTCCAGCAGCACCACGTCGAAGTAGTCACGCAGGTGCGCCTTGGTGCGCAGTAACGCCAGGGCTTCCTTGCCCGATGGCACGGCGCTGACGTTAAGGCCCCAGGCCGAGCATTGCTGCACCAGCACTTTGCGGCAGGTGTCGTTGTCGTCCACCACCAGCACCCGCGCGCCTTTGAGCGGGCCGTCGAGGTCGGAGGTCGGGTGTTCCAGGCGTTCCGGGTCCAGCGGCAAGGTCAGCCACAGGGTGCTGCCCTGATGGCTGCCGCTCTTGATGCCGAACTCGCCGTTCATCAGCAGGATCAACTGGCGGGCGATAACCAGGCCCAAGTGGCCGTTCAAGCGGGTGGCCGAGAAGAAATTCTTGCTGTGCAGTTCGCTGTGCAGCAGGGCGTCGCGCTCGGCCGCTTCCATCGGCAGGCCGCTGTCCTGGACGGCAATGCGCAGGCGTGGCGTGGTGCTGCGGTCGTCCAGGGCAACCACGATCAGCACTTCGCCTTCGTCGGTTTTTTGCAGGGCATTTTCCAGCAGGCTCAACATGGCCTGACGCAGGCGCGTTGGGTCCCCGCTGATCACGCGGGGCACCTGGGGCTGGATAAAGCTGATCAGTTCGACGTTCTGCTGTTCCGCCTTGGCGCGGAAGATGCTCAGGCAATCTTCGATCAGCGCGTTGAGGTCGAACTGCACGTCGTCCAGTTCGATCTGGCCGGACTCCAGCTTGGAGATGTCGAGGATTTCGTTGATCAGGGTAAGCAGTTCATTACCCGCGCTGTGGATGGTTTGCACGTAGTCGCGCTGTTTCACCGACAGCGGCGTGCCCAGCAGCAGCTCGGTCATGCCTAGCACGCCGTTCATAGGGGTACGGATTTCGTGGCTGATCTTGGCCAGGAACTCGGCCTTGGCGGCGATCTCGGCATTGCTCGCTGCCAGGTCGCGACTGAGGCTGAAACGTGCCTCGACAAGCGCGCGCTGGCGTTCGCCCAACGCCAGGCTCATCAACAAGCCGCTGAGGCAGATGAACGCCAGCAGCGTGACGATCAGGCCCTGGGGCGAAATCATCGTCAGGCCAAGCAGCGCCGGCAGGATGATCAGCGTACCGATGTTGAATACCACCATTGCCGCCACGAACAAGCGTGCCGGGCGGTAGCCTTTCTGCCAGTGATAGGCCGAGATAAACAGCATGCTCAAGCCAGCCAGGGCCACCAGCGCGTACGTGATGATGTTCAGCGGCAGGGTGTTGACGAACAACAGCAGCAGGCCGCACAGCACGATGACCAGAATGTCGGCCATCAACAGCTTGTTCAGTGGATGTGGGCCCAGAGGCATGAAGAAACGGTAGGCAAACATCAGCCCGCAGGGCGCGGTCAGCAGCAACGCCAGGTAGGCGCCCGGTGTCTGGATTGCATGCCAGTTCGGCAGCCATGGGCCCATCAGGTTCAGCAATAGCGCCAGGCTGAGCATCAACAGCGCTTCGCAGGCCGCCAGCCACAGGCTGCTGCGCGAGCGGTGGTAGGCGAAGCGTGTGAGGTTGTGCAGGATCAGCATCAGCAGGCAGCCGAACAATAGGCCGTAGATCAGCGTCTGGGTCTGGTCGGCGGCGGCGAGCACAGCCGGTTCCAGGGTGATATACGGGCGCAGTTCGTGCTCCGAGACCAGGCGCAGGTAAACCTCTAACGGTTTCTGGCTCTGGGGCATCGGCAGCATGAAGTCGCTGCTGGGCAACGGCCGCTCAGTCTGGGGCTGGCGCGTGCCGGTGCTCTGTTGTTCCACCAGAGTATCGCCGTCCAGTACATAGAGGTTCAGGTGGGACAAATCCGGGGCAAATACCCGCAGCACTTGCTCGTGCTTGCCGGGTTGCAACTTAAAACGTATCCACAGCGCGCCGTTCGGTTGCGCGGCGCTGATGCGGTCCAGTTCGATGGGGCTGAATTGATTGGTGTAGCGTGGGGAGCGGATGTCGCTCAGCTGCAGGTCGGCCTGTTCATCAAGCAATACTGCCCAGCCACTGCCTTGCGCGGCGGCCTGGGCCGGGAGCAGGCAGAGCAGCGTCAGCAGGCTGACAGTAAAACCGATGGCGATCCTGAGCCAGCGCACGGCGAAATCCCTTCGTAGGTTGAGGCACGGCGTAACTATGCGCGGGGAGGCCTGTATACGGCAAGGGCCTGAGGCCCTTGCCTAGCCGAACGGATAGCTACTGACGTCGGCTGCTTAGCTGTTTTCGCCACGTTCGCGGGCGATAGCGCGGTAGCCGATGTCCTTGCGGTAGAAGCAGCCTTTCCAATCGATCTTCGCGGCCAGCTTGTACGCTTGTTGCTGCGCAGCGTCGACACTGGCGCCCATGGCGGTGGCGCACAACACACGGCCACCGGCGGTCACGACCTGACCATCCTTCAGCGCGGTGCCCGCATGGAACACCTTGCCTTCCAGTGTCGCGGCAGCGTCGAGGCCTTCGATGACGTCGCCCTTGGCGTAGTCGGCAGGGTAACCACCGGCCGCCAGCACAATGCCAACGCTGGGACGTGGGTCCCACTGCGCTTCAACCTTGTCCAGGGCCTGGGCGAGAGCCGCTTCCACCAACAGCACCAGGCTCGATTGCAGGCGCAGCATCACCGGTTGGGTTTCCGGGTCGCCAAAGCGGCAGTTGAACTCGATGACTTTCGGGTTACCGGCTTTATCAATCATCAAACCGGCGTACAGGAAACCGGTGTAGACATTGCCCTCATCGGCCATGCCACGCACGGTTGGCCAGATCACCAGGTCCATCACGCGCTTGTGCACGTCGGCGGTGACGACCGGGGCAGGGGAGTAGGCGCCCATGCCGCCGGTGTTCGGGCCGCTGTCGCCGTCGCCGACGCGTTTATGGTCCTGGCTGGTGGCCATCGGCAATACGTTCTTGCCGTCTACCATCACGATAAAGCTGGCTTCTTCGCCGTCGAGGAACTCCTCGATCACCACGCGGGAACCTGCGTCACCGAAAGCGTTGCCGGCGAGCATATCGCGCACGGCGTCTTCGGCTTCTTGCAGGGTCATGGCGACGATCACGCCTTTACCAGCGGCCAGGCCATCGGCCTTGATCACGATTGGCGCACCTTTTTCACGCAGGTAAGCCAGGGCCGGCTCGATCTCGGTGAAGTTCTGGTAGTCGGCGGTCGGGATCTTGTGGCGCGCCAGGAAATCCTTGGTGAACGCCTTGGAGCCTTCCAGCTGGGCAGCGCCGGCGGTTGGGCCGAAGCAGTCCAGGCCACGGCTGCGGAACAGGTCCACCACGCCGGCAACCAATGGGACTTCCGGACCGACGATGGTCAGGGACACATTCTTTTCAGCAAAGTCGGCCAGTTGCTCAAGGGCGAGCACGTCGATAGCAACGTTCTCGCACTTGGCTTCAATGGCGGTGCCGGCGTTGCCGGGTGCAACGAACACTTTCTGGACGCGCGGGTCCTGGGCAACTTTCCAGGCCAGGGCGTGTTCACGGCCACCGCTGCCAATGATAAGGACGTTCAAGTCAGACTCCTTCGGAGGAAGTTACAAGCTGCAAGCTACAAGTTAAAAGCAATCTGCATTGCTCTGAAGTGCAGCATGCGACTTTGAATTTTAGAGGCTGCAAGCAAGATCAAAAGCGGCAAAGTCCTGCTTTTACTTGTCGCTTGCAGCTTGAAACTTGCCGCTCCACGCTAGTGGATTAGTGACGGAAATGGCGCATGCCGGTGAAGACCATGGCGATGCCGGCTTCGTCAGCGGCAGCGATGACTTCAGCATCACGCATCGAACCACCCGGCTGGATAACGGCGGTAACGCCGGCTTTTGCGGCATTGTCCAGGCCGTCACGGAACGGGAAGAACGCATCGGAAGCCATTACCGAACCCACGACCTGCAAACCGGCGTGTTCAGCCTTGATCGCGGCGATACGCGCCGAGTTCACGCGGCTCATCTGGCCGGCGCCGACGCCGATGGTCTGGCGGTTCTTGGCGTAGACGATGGCGTTGGATTTAACGTACTTGGCCACTTTCCAGGCGAAGATCAGGTCGTTGATCTCTTGCTCGGTCGGGGCGCGCTTGGTCACCACTTTCAGGTCTTCGCTACCGATCATGCCGATGTCGCGGCTCTGGACCAGCAGCCCCCCGTTGACGCGCTTGTAGTCCCAGGCAGCGGCGCGGTCAGCCGACCACTCGCCGCAGGCCAACAGGCGCACATTGGCCTTGGCGGCGACGATGGCGCGGGCTTCTTCGCTGACGCTTGGCGCGATGATCACTTCGACGAACTGACGCTCGACGATCGCCTTGGCGGTCTCGGCATCCAGTTCACGGTTGAAGGCGATGATGCCGCCGAAGGCCGATTCGGTGTCGGTGGCGTAGGCCAGTTCGTAGGCCTGGCGAATGCCGCCTTCAGCGTCCGGGCTCACGGCCACGCCGCACGGGTTGGCGTGCTTGACGATCACGCAGGCCGGTTTGACGAAGCTTTTTACGCATTCCAGCGCGGCGTCGGTGTCGGCCACGTTGTTGTAGGACAGCTCTTTACCTTGCAGTTGGGTCGCGGTGGCGATGCCGACTTCGGCCGGTTTTGCCTCAACGTAGAACGCCGCGCTCTGGTGCGGGTTCTCGCCGTAGCGCATCTCCTGGGCCTTGATGAACTGGCTGTTGAAGGTGCGCGGGAACTGGCTGCGACCTTCGGTCGAGAGTGTTGCAGCGGCCTGGTTCACGGTGCCCATGTAGTTGGCGATCATGCCGTCGTAGGCGGCGGTGTGTTCGAACGCCTTGAGCATCAGGTCGAAACGCTGGGCGTAGGTCAGGCCACCGGCTTTCAGGCTTTCGAGCACCTGGGCGTAGTCGCTGGCGTTAACCACGATGGCCACGTCTTTGTGGTTCTTGGCCGCCGAGCGCACCATGGTTGGGCCGCCGATATCGATGTTTTCGATAGCAGTCGGCAGGTCGCAGCCTGGCTTGTTGATGGTGGCTTCGAACGGGTAGAGGTTAACGGCCACCAGGTCGATCGGCTTGATGCCGTGCTCGGTCATGATTGCGTCGTCGATGCCGCGACGGCCGAGAATGCCGCCGTGGATTTTCGGGTGCAGGGTCTTGACCCGACCGTCCATCATTTCTGCGAAACCGGTGTAGTCCGCCACTTCCACTGCGGCCACGCCGTTGTCCTGCAGCAGTTTGAAGGTCCCGCCCGTGGAGAGGATTTCCACACCCAGGGCTTCCAGCTCCCGGGCAAATTCGAGGATCCCGGTCTTGTCGGAAACACTGATCAAGGCGCGGCGGATCGGCAGGCGGGTAGTCTGGTCGGTCATTTCAATTTCCATCAAAAGCAAAGGAGTCAGCAAAAAAGGCGACCGGTTTTACGCGGGCGCCTTTCTGGTTGGATTGAATGCTTACAGCAAATCGTATTGTTTGAGCTTTTTGCGCAAGGTGCCACGGTTGAGGCCCAGCAGCTCACTGGCTTTGGTCTGGTTGCCCTTGACGTAGTTCATCACGCTTTCGAGCAAGGGCGCCTCGACTTCGGAGAGCACCAGGTTGTACACGTCCGTGACGGAGGCGCCCTCAAGGTGGGCGAAATAATTGTGCAGCGCCTTCTCGACACTCCCGCGAAGGGTTTGGCCTTCTTCGCTCGGCGTGTTGAGGTGCTGTTTCAAATTGACGTTGTCGCTCACGGGTGTTGTTCCACTCACTAAAGTCTCGGTCATCATCGTCATGCGGCCACCCCCTTTGCATCCCCTGTTTCCAGGCTGTTGTCACGTTCGGCGAAGAACTCACGAACGGTGGCGACCTGTGCCTGCGTTTCATCCAAACGATTGAACTGGGCGCGAAACTCCTTGGCGCCCGGCAAGGTTGCGAGATACCAGCCGACATGCTTGCGAGCAATGCGCACGCCCATCACGTCTCCGTAGAAGACGTGCAGGGCATTCAAATGCTCTAGCAGAATACGTTCCACCTCGACCAACCCTGGCGCCGGTAACACTTCGCCGGTACGCAGGAAATGCTCGATCTCACGAAAAATCCAAGGACGCCCCTGGGCGGCCCGGCCAATCAACAAACCATCGGCGCCGGTTGCGTGCAGTACGCGCCGGGCTTTCTCGGCTGAGTCGATGTCGCCATTGGCAAACACCGGCATCGACACCGCCTGCTTGATCGCAGCAATGGTGTCGTACTCGGCTTCACCGGTGTAAAGGTCGGCGCGGGTGCGGCCATGCACCGCCAGCGCTGTAATTCCTGCCTGTTCGGCGATCTTCGCCACCGTCAGGCCGTTCTTGTTATCCCGGTCCCAACCGGTACGAATCTTCAGGGTGACCGGCACATCCACTGCGGCGACAACGGCCTGCAGGATCTCGGCAACCAACTGCTCATCTTTCAATAGCGCGGAACCGGCGGCCTTGTTGCAGACCTTCTTGGCCGGGCAGCCCATGTTGATATCGATGATCTGCGCCCCCAACTCCACGTTGGCCCGGGCCGCATCCGCGAGCATCTGTGCATCTCCCCCGGCGATCTGTACCGAGCGTGGCTCGGGATCACCTTCGTGGATCATGCGCATCCGCGATTTGCGGGTGTTCCACAAGCTCATGTCGCTGGTGACCATTTCCGAGACTACTAGACCCGCGCCCAAACGTTTGCACAGCTGACGAAAGGGCTGGTCAGTGACGCCCGCCATCGGGGCGAGAATCAAGCCGTTCTGCAATGTGTATGGGCCGATGCGTACCGCCGACATAGGACTTCCCTGTTGTGGGGCCGGATCATTAGAGTTCGAAAAAGGGTTGGCATGATACCCGCTCTCGATGACTGGATAAAGGCTGAATTGGATAAAATCTGAACAGTTATTTTCTTATCGCCACCGGTTTGGTTGCCGATGGTCCAGCCATTCAATCCAAGATGCGGGCCTTGATTTACTCGGGCGAGTGAAAGCTCAGGCTGTAATTCACGGCTTTATTGCCCGGATCGAGGATGTCCAGGGAGATATGAATCGGGACCTGTGATGGCATTTCGCTAACGCCGGCCAATTCGCCGCTGAGGTATTCGGCGGGCTTGAAGCGACGACTGGCAATCAGGCCGCCGTTCAAGTCGGCAAAACGCAGCTCCAGCAGCGGGAAGGGCTGGGAGAACGTCGCGCGGTTGTAGATGATCGCGTCCACTACCAGCGCCCCGGCGAAGTCCGGATGGCTGCGCACCACCAGGTTGCTGCTCTTGATATGGGCAATATCGACCCGCGACGGCACCGTGCAGCCCAGTGTAGGGCACAGTTCCTGGAACCAGGGGCGATAGGCGTCCTGGCGGGCCAGATCGTCGAATTGGTAGGCGATGTACTGGCCTGCGAGACTGGCGGCAGCGATCAGTACCAGCAACAGCCAGATCAGGCGACGGCCCAGGCTGGCCGGACGCTTTTGCGCGTAGAGGTGCAGCGGGTCGTCTTCGAGATCCAGCAGTTGGTCGTCGTGCACACTCGTTTCGGCGCGCGGGCGCTTGCGCCGGGGTTTGGGGCGTTCTTCGGGTTCAACGTCATCGGCCGACTGGGTCAATGGCGTGAACGGCGGATCGGTGTCGTCATTTTCTGGCGTTGAACGCAGTGGCGGCTCATCGTCGATATCGTCGGTGTGGAACGACATGGACGGTTCGGTGCGCTGCTTGGTCGCAGGTGCGTTCGTCGGCTCGGCTTTGGCTTCAGTGCTTTGGGCGCGCTCTTCAGGCGGGGCGCTGAACAGGCTGGCGGCCCATTTTTCTTCTTCGGTTTTAACCGTGTCGCGGCTGGCGCTGAAGGATTCTTCTTTTTGGCGACGCTCGGCGCCGGGCTGGCGACGTTCTGCACCCGCCGGCGGCGTGTGCTGAATCTCGCGACGTTCCAGCTTGGCCAGTTCTTCGTCCAGGTCAAGGTTGTCCAGGTCGAGCTCTTCGGCGGCCCACTGCTTCTGGCTGATTGCCCGCGGTGCCTCAAGTGTGATGTCTGGAACAGGCTCGGCAGCGGGCAGATCAGGCTGCGGCGCCGGCACTTGGCCGCGCTGCTCCAGCAACTGGCGAACCGCATTGAACACTTGCAGGCACGAGCCGCAGCGCACCACGCCGCGTGCCACGCTCAATTGGGTGTGGTTGACGCGAAAGCGCGCTTGGCAATGCGGGCACTGGGTGACGAAACTGTCGGTCATGCGGCCATCCGATTCAGGCAAGCGCTCATTCTAGCGCCGACGACCACTGATGCGTACCCAGCCATCACGGTTAGCGATGGGGTCCAGTTCGAAATCCCGTGCGTAGGCAGCGGCGACGTCTTCGCCTTGCTCAGCGAGGATGCCCGACAGCGCCAAGCGGCCGCCCGGCTTGACCAGGCCGGACAGCTGCGGCGCCAGGGACACCAGCGGCCCGGCGAGAATGTTCGCCACAAGCACATCGGCCTGCACCTGGGGCAATTGCTCTGGCAGGTAGAGCGGGAATTTGCTTTCAGCAATGTTGTTGCGTCCGGCGTTATCACGGGAGGCTTCCAGGGCCTGTACGTCGATATCGGTGCCCACAGCTTCCTTTGCGCCGAGCAGCAGGGCGGCAATCGCCAGGATGCCCGAGCCGCAGCCGAAGTCCAGCACGTGGCTGTCGGTCAGGTCCTGGCCGTCCAGCCATTCCAGGCACAGTGCGGTGGTCGGGTGGGTGCCGGTGCCGAACGCCAGGCCTGGGTCCAGCAGCAGGTTGACGGCATCCGGCTCAGGCGCGGCGTGCCAGCTTGGCACGATCCACAGGCGCTGGCCGAAACGCATCGGCTGGAAGTTGTCCATCCAGCTGCGTTCCCAGTCCTGGTCTTCGATCACTTCGCTGTGATGCTCCGGCAATGGGCCGCCGGTGAGCAATTCCATGTGGGCCAGCACGGCGGCAGCGTCGGTGCCGTCTTCGAACAGGGCCAGCAAATGGGTGTGGGACCACAGCGGGGTGGTGTTGAGTTCGGGTTCGAAGATCGGTTGGTCTTCGGCGTCCATGAAGGTGACCGAGACAGCGCCCACTTCGAGGAAAGCGTCTTCATAGGTTTCGGCTTGTTCTGGGCTGATGGCGAGACGGACTTGCAGCCAAGGCATGGCGGGCACCTTTGAGAAAATGAGTGTGCAGCGGGGTGGGGCTGCGAAAGGGCGCAAGTTTACGCCAGCGGCGGGCAGAAGACGACACCACTGACTGCACGGCGTTCAAATGTGGGTCCACAAAATCCAGGTGACCCAGAAACAACAAAACCGCCCGAAGGCGGCTTTGTTGGGTGGAGCACTTACTGGTTGGCCAGCTTGTGTTCCAGGTAGTGAATGTTCACACCACCCTCGCAGAAGCCTTCATCGCGAACCAGGTCCCGGTGCAGCGGGATGTTGGTCTTGATGCCGTCGACCACGATTTCGTCCAGGGCGTTACGCATACGGGCCATAGCCTCGTCGCGGGTAGCGCCCCAGGTGATCAGCTTGCCGATCAGCGAGTCGTAGTTGGACGGAACCTTGTAGCCGCTGTACAGGTGCGAATCGACGCGAACGCCGTTGCCGCCGGGCGCATGGAAATGCTTGACCAGGCCTGGACTTGGCATAAAGGTTTTCGGGTCTTCGGCGTTGATCCGGCACTCCAGGGAGTGGCCGTGGATCTTCACGTCGTCCTGTGTGAAAGACAGCACGTTGCCAGCGGCGATGCTGAGCATCTCCTTGACGATGTCGATACCGGTGACCATCTCCGAAACCGGGTGCTCTACCTGCACACGAGTGTTCATCTCGATGAAGTAGAAACGACCGTTCTCGTAGAGGAACTCGAAGGTACCGGCGCCACGGTAGTTGATGTCGATGCACGCTTTGACGCAGCGAGCCAGCACTTCTGCGCGGGCTTTCTCGTCCAGACCCGGTGCCGGCGCTTCTTCCAGCACCTTCTGGTGACGACGTTGCAGGGAGCAATCGCGGTCGCCCAGGTGGATAGCGTGGCCCTGGCCGTCGGACAGTACCTGCACTTCCACGTGACGTGGGTTGGTCAGGTACTTCTCCAGGTAGACCATTGGGTTGCCGAACCAGGCGCCCGCTTCGGAGCGCGTCTGCTTGGCGGCCTCGATCAGGTCTTCTTCCTTGTGCACCACGCGCATGCCGCGACCACCACCGCCACCGGCGGCCTTGATGATCACCGGGTAACCGACTTCGCGACCAATGCGCAGAGCGGTTTCCTCGTCTTCAGGCAGTGGGCCGTCGGAGCCAGGAACGGTGGGCACGCCGGCCGCGATCATGGCGTCCTTGGCTGAGACCTTGTCGCCCATCAGGCGAATGGTTTCGGCTTTAGGGCCGATGAAGGCAAACCCGGATTTTTCCACTTGTTCGGCGAAATCGGCGTTTTCCGCGAGGAAGCCGTAACCCGGGTGGATGCCATCAGCGCCGGTCACTTCTGCCGCGGCGATGATGTTCGAGACTTTCAGGTACGAGTTCGTGGCCAGTGGCGGGCCGATGCAGATGCTTTCGTCCGCCAGTTTCACGTGCATCAATTCGGTATCGGCCGTCGAGTAAACAGCGACGGTCTTGATGCCCTCTTCCTTACAGGCGCGCAGGATACGCAGCGCGATCTCGCCGCGGTTAGCGATCAGGACTTTTTGCAGTTTCTTCGCAGGTTTCAACATCGAAGGCGCTCCGCGGTTCAAACGATGGTGAACAGCGGCTGGTCGTACTCAACCGGCTGACCGTTTTCTACCAGGATGGATTCGATGACGCCGGCTTTCTCAGCGGTGATGTGGTTCATCATCTTCATCGCTTCAACGATGCAGATGGTGTCGCCCACTTTCACCGTCTTGCCGACTTCAACGAAGGCTGGCGAAGTGGGTGCCGGGGTGCGGTAGAAAGTACCGACCATTGGCGACTTGACCACGAAACCGTTCAGCGTAGGCGCTGCGGGTGCTGCAGGTGCAGCGGCAGCAGGTGCGGCGGCCGGAGCAGCAGCGGCCGGAGCCGGCGCTTGCATCTGTGGCGCGTAGAACTGTTGGGCTGGCGTCTTGCTGTGACGGCTGATCCGTACGGACTCTTCGCCTTCCTTGATTTCCAGCTCGTCGATACCGGATTCTTCCAGCAGCTCGATCAGTTTCTTAACTTTACGGATATCCATGAATCATCAACTCCCAAGGGTCGGTCAGGGGCGCTTGGCCGGTTGTTCAAGCTGTTCCAGGGCGGCCTCCAGGGCCAGTCGGTAACCGCTGGCGCCAAGGCCGCAGATCACTCCTACTGCTACGTCGGAGAAGTAAGAGTGATGGCGGAAAGGTTCACGTTTGTGCACGTTCGACAAATGCACTTCGATGAATGGGATGCTCACCGCCAGCAGCGCGTCACGTAATGCAACGCTTGTGTGCGTAAAAGCGGCGGGATTGATCAGGATAAAGTCCACGCCTTCGCCGCGCGCGGCATGGATGCGATCAATCAATTCGTACTCGGCATTGCTTTGCAGGTAGAGCAGATGGTGGCCGGCTTCACGCGCCCTGCGCTCAAGATCGAGGTTGATCTGATCCAGGGTAACTGCCCCGTAGACGCCCGGTTCGCGGGTGCCGAGCAGGTTCAGGTTGGGTCCGTGAAGAACCAGTAAGGTCGCCATCGGCTGTTCCTTGTTATTGATGTGAGTACGGCAGAACCCGGCGACTATGCCGCAAAGCCTTTGTGACTGTCCAGTTCTATGCAGTAGGCAGCACGATTAGCGAGGATAGCGAAAAGTATGTGACCAAGTAGTGGGTTCTGGTCATTGATAATACGGTTCTGAGTGCACTGAAGATCAAATGTGGGAGCAAGCCCGCACACATGTCTGATCTCCATATGATTTTGGATCGTCGTGAGGTGGGAGATCGGATTAGACGCGGAAGGCTTGCACCGCAGTATTGAGCTGCCCACCGAGGACCAACAAGTGCTCGCCCTGGCAGCGTCCCTGACCAATGCGCAGCAAGTTATCCTCACCCATCTGATGAATCCGCTCGCTGTTATCGCGAATCTCACTCACGGCCCCACTCTGCTGCGCCGTCACATCGGCGATGCGCACGGCCGTGTCGGAAATGGTCTGGATCGCGCCGACGATCTCATCCAGTGCACCGTCCGCCGCCTGGGCCTGCTGGGCGGTGGCTTCGGCGTGTTCGACCTGGGCGCGCATGCCTTGCACGGATTGATGGGCGGCGCTTTGCAGGCCGGCAATCAGGGTCTGGATCTGCGCCGTGGCGCCAGCGGTGCGTTGAGCCAGGGAGCGGACTTCGTCGGCGACTACGGCAAAACCACGTCCGGCTTCACCGGCACGGGCGGCCTCGATGGCGGCGTTGAGGGCCAGCAGATTGGTCTGGTCGGCAATCGCGCGAATCACCGTGAGCACGCCGCCGATGGTGGCGGATTCTTCGGCGAGTTTTTCGATCATCTGCGCGTTTTGCTGCACTTCGCCCACCAGGGCGTGCAGCCCGGTCAGGCTCAGGCCGATCACGCGTTGGCCTTGCTCTACCGCTTGGCCGGCACTGCGACTGGCGTCCGCGGCCTGGCTGGCATCGCCGGCGACTTGCTGGATGGTCGCTTCCAGTTCCCCCAGCGAGTCGCGGATCTGCGCGGTATCGCCGGCTTGGCGTTCGGCGCCGTCATGCAGGCCGCTGCTCAGTTCGGCAAGGGCGCGGCTGCTGCCGGCAACTTCTTCGGCGTTGCCGCGAATAGTGCCCACCAGGTCCACCAGGTAGGCGCGCAGACGGTTCAAGGAGGCTTCGATATCGTGCAGCTCGCGGTTGGTCTTGCCCAAGGCAATCGGCTGGCTGAAGTCGCCTTCGGCCCAGGTCGATAAGGCCGGTGCCAGGTTGGTCAGCACCCGCGCCAGGCGGCGTTGCAGGGTATCGATCAACAGCGCGATCAGCAGGATCAGGCCGATCATCACGCCTTGCATCAAGCGTACTTCGCCCTGGATCTTGCCGTGCTGCGCGCGCACCACGGGCTCCAGGCCTGCGATGGCTTGCTGCACGGCGTTGATTTTCAGGTGGGTCGCGGTAGCGAGGTCGGCGCGTTGTTGGATCTGATCACGGGTGCGCTTGAGTTCGGCGGGGTAGCGGGTCAGCAGGCTGTTGAGTTCGCGCTTGAGGTCGACGCCGGTGTCTTGGATTTCGGTTTTTTGCGTGTTTTCCAGGCCCATCAGCGCGGAAAAATCATCCGCGTTGGATTCGGCGCTGGCCTTCACGCCCAACAGCGGCAGTTGTTCCAGCACATCCGCCTGCCTGCGGATATTGCCGACTTCGCGCTCCACATCATCAGCCAGTTCCGCACGCCCGCTGCTCACCAGTTTGTCGCGGGCCAGCGACAGTTTGGCCAGATGCTGGGACGCCGCCAGCAGTGGCGGCAGGTAACGTGCGGCCTCTGCAGAATTGACGCCGATGGCGTACTGGCTCAGTTGCTCCAGGTTCGCGCCGAGTTCGCGCTCGGCTTGCAGCAGCAGGGCCTGTGGGTCACCCGCTAATTTGCCGGCGGCGAGCAGATCGGTCTTGCTGAAGGCATCCAGGTCCACCAGGCTGGGGCGCAGGTTTTGCGCCAGGTCGACGGGCACTTGATCCAGATCCAGCAACAGGCTTTCCAGGCTCTGGCTGGCGCTGCTCAGGCGCAGGGCGTCGCCGCTGGCCAGGTAATCGTCAATATTGCGCGCGGCCTGGTTCTGAAATGCCTGCGACAGGCCCAGGTAGCGCTCCATCAATAAATACGGCCGTTCCAAAGCGCGCTGCGACCACCACAGCGTCGCCCCGAGCGCCAGGCACACGGCCACCAGAAGAAGGGTATTGAGATTGGTCAGCAGCTTCAGGCGCATGCGTGGTTTCAACCGACAGCAAAAGATAAGTGCCTGAAGTTATTGCGTTTCTATTACAGCGTTATGACTGAATCGGTGAATTCAGGTGAAAAGATGGCACTTTGCCTTGGCGTGTGCGCCGCTTGCACGCGGTTACGCCCGGCATTCTTGGCACGGTACAGCGCTTCATCGGCCTGGGCGGCCATCATCAGGCTGTCGGACCCGTCGCGCAGTTCCACCAGCCCGGCACTGAAGGTGCACCACAAATCCTCGGGCTGGGCCGGGTAGTGGATTTCCGCAAAGCGCTCACGGATTTCATCCAGCACCTTGCAGGCCGATTCCAGGTCGGTGTCAGGCATCACGATGGCGAATTCTTCGCCGCCGTAGCGCCCGATGTAGTCGGTCTTGCGCAGTCGCTGCTTGAGAAACAGCGCCAGGCTCTTGATCACTCGGTCGCCCATGGGGTGGCCGTGGCTGTCATTGACCCGCTTGAAGTGGTCGATATCGAGCATGGCAAAGCTCAGCGGCTTGTTTTCGCGGCGCGCGCGGAAGCTGCAGTCTTCGAGCAATTGCAGGATATGGGTATGGTTGTACAGGCCGGTCAGGCTGTCGCGCACCATCCGTGCCTTGAGGTTGCGCGCACGTGCCGCGCGGTTGCGCACGGTGGTGATCAGGTGGCGCGGCTTGATCGGCTTGGTGAGGAAGTCGTCGCCGCCTTCACTCATGGCGTCCAGTTGCTTGTCCAGGTCGTCCTCGGCCGAAAGGTAAATGATCGGCACGCTGACGTAGCGGTCGTTATGCCGGATGACCTTGGCCAGTTCGGTACCGGTGCAGGCGGGCATGTACATGTCGAGGATGATCAGGTCCGGCTGGAAATCCGCCAGCTCGGCCATGGCCTGGATCGGTTCGATCAGCGTGCGGGTGACGATGCCTGCACTGTTGAGCAGCCGCTCGGTGTGCAGCGCCTGGGCCCGCGAGTCATCGATTATCAGCACTTTATACGGCTCGTACTGAGCGACGCAGGTCAGTACTTCGATTTTTTCCAGCAGGCTGGAGGCTTCCAGGGTGCCGGTAAGAAATTCCTGGCCCCCGGCGCGCACGGCGGCCAGGCGAGTCGGCGTATCGGTTTCGTGCAGGCTGAAAAACAGCAGCGGCAGCTTGTGCTCCAGGCCTTCCTGAGCTTCGGCGGCAAGCTTGAGCCCCAGCCCTGTGCCACAGAAATCCACATCCATCACAATCGCCGAAGGCAAGCGCTCGGCCATGGATGCGCGAAATGCCGCCATGCTGTCGAGGGATTGGGCGCTCATGCCAAAGAATTCCAGCTGCTTGGCCAAGCGCTCAGCGCGGTCGTGATCGGCCAGCATCACGTAGATTGGCTTGCGCATCGGCGGCAGGAAGGTGTGTTCGAACTGGTCGCCCTGGCGCAGTCCAGTGCGCGACAGGCGCTGCATCAAGCGGTTGAGTTCGGTGATCAGTTGGCTGCTCAGGCGGCCACGGTTGTCGTCCACCGCTTTGAGTGATTCGCCGATATGCCGCGCCAACTGGCCGTGCTCGGGTTGTTCGAAGCGCTCGGCAAAGCGCAGCAGGCGCAAATTGGCTTCGCTGAGTTCGCAGAGGTCGGCGCCGGACCATTCGCTGCGTTGCAGGCGCTGCCAGATCTCAAGAATTTGACGTGCCTGATGAATTACCCGCTGGGCAAAATGCTGCTTGAGACGCTCACGGCTGGGGTCTTCTGGCTCGGTCATATCCTGACTACTAGTTAGGGTGCACGCTGAGGTCCAATAATGGCTCTATGCTAGCACTATCTTTCCGTTGGGATGAGTGTCTTGCGTCAATAAACTGCTCTTCCCTGATAGTCATTTGCTGACCTGGTGGTCGCACAGCGGAAAAAGCGTGCATCCTTTATAGTCGAACTCTCCCTGTTCGCCAGTTTGGCGAAAAGCCCCGCATGGGCGGGCACGATGGGGTAGGGTTGTGGTCGGAGTGTTTGAACGCACGCCATCAATTCAAGTGCATGAACTCAAGTGATTGAAAGGATATCGCCATGCTGGACTGGAAAAACCGTGCAGGCAGTGCCAAAGGCCCTGCGCCTGAGCCCAAGTCGGCCAACCGCAGCTACTTCCGTACGCTGCTGCTGAGCCGGGCGTTGCTGAGCGTCCTCTGCCTGTACCTGTTGGTCACCGGCGCGCTTGGCTGGTACTGGAGCGAAGAGCCGGCGCTGTTTCCGGTCCAGCAAAATGCGCAGATTGCGGCCGAAAAAGACGGCAAGCAGATGGTGTTAGGGTTTACTACCGTCGAAACCCTCAAGACCGTGGCCGGCACCTTGCTGAACAAGCCGGGTGGCTACATTTCTAATGACCGCTTCCCGCCTGGCCTTTGGATGGACAACATGCCGAGTTGGGAATATGGCGTGCTGGTGCAGGTGCGCGACCTGACGCGCGCCCTGCGTAAGGACTTCGCCCGTTCCCAGTCGCAGTCGGCCGAAGACGCCGATTTGGCCAAGGCCGAGCCGCGCTTCAACTTCGACAATAAGAGCTGGGTGCTGCCGTCCAGTGAGTCGGAGTACCAAGAAGGCATCAACTCTCTGAGCCGTTATGAAACACGTCTGTCCGACCCGAATCAGCGCGGTGCGCTGTTCTATGCCCGTGCCGACAACCTGAACAACTGGCTGGGCGACGTCGCGACCCGCTTGGGTTCGCTGTCGCAACGCCTGTCGGCCAGTGTGGGTCGGGTGAAATTGAACACCGCTCTGAAAACCGAGGCCCTGGCGCCGGGTCAAGTACCGCAGGTCGATGAAGAAGTGGTGGAAACCCCATGGATGCAGATCGATAACGTGTTCTACGAGGCTCGCGGTCAAGCTTGGGCCCTGTCCCACCTGCTGCGTGCCATCGAAGTCGACTTCGCCGACGTGCTGGCCAAGAAAAACGCCACCGTCAGCGTGCGCCAGATCATCCGTGAGCTGGAAGCTTCGCAGGAACCGGTTTGGAGTCCTATGATCCTTAATGGCAGTGGCTTCGGGGTACTGGCGAACCACTCGCTCGTCATGGCCAACTACATTTCCCGGGCAAACGCTGCAGTGATCGACTTGCGTCAGCTCCTCAACCAGGGTTGATGATGGACGCTATTCAAAAGGAGGCCGCGCACCGCGCGGCGTCCGATGCTGAACTGATCTGCTGGGTCGACGAGCAGGACAACCTGCTCGGCACCCTTGTCAGGTCCGATTTGCGCCAGCGCGGCCTGATCGGCCGGTGCACCTTTATCTTTCTGTTTAACTCCCAGGGTGAGCTGTGTGTGCATCGGCGAACCCTAAGCAAAGCCATGTATCCCGGTTTCTGGGACACGGCAGCGGGTGGGATGGTGGCGGCGGGCGAGTCCTACGCCTTATCGGCGGCCCGCGAGTTAGAGGAAGAGTTGGGCGTCAGCGGTGTGGCGTTAACTGAGCACGATCATTTCTACTTCGAAGACGGTGACAGCAAACTCTGGTGCAAATCCTACTCCGCTGTATGGGACGGGCCGCTGCGCCTGCAGCCCGAAGAGGTCATGGAAGCGCGCTTTTTACCTATTGAAACAGTCCTGCAGGAGGCTGAACAAAAGCCTTACTGCCCGGACGCCCAAGAAGGCTTGCGGCGCTATCTGGCGTCACGTCGCTAAAGTTGCATGAAATGGCGCCATTTGGCCCTTAGCAAGTGGACTTTTTGCCGTTACACTGCGCCACTTTTCTGCCCCCAAGAGGATTGCCGGTGGCCAAAAAAGCCGCATCCTTCGCCGCCCTGGGCGGCCTGGTATTTTCCACCGACGCAGGTCGACACTGCCCGGACTGTCGCCAGCCCGTGGACGCGTGTACCTGCAAACAGACCCTGATCCCCGAAGGCGACGGTATTGCCCGCGTGCGACGCGAGAGCAAGGGCCGTGGCGGCAAGACGGTGACCACCATCACCGGCGTGCCGCTGGCAGAAGACGCGCTGAAGGAGCTCGCCACCACGCTGAAAAAGCGCTGTGGCACCGGCGGCGCGTTGAAAGAGGGCGTCATCGAGATCCAGG
Organism: Pseudomonas sp. EL_65y_Pfl1_R83; assembly: GCF_963970695.1. NCBI lineage: Bacteria > Pseudomonadati > Pseudomonadota > Gammaproteobacteria > Pseudomonadales > Pseudomonadaceae > Pseudomonas > Pseudomonas sp. EL_65y_Pfl1_R83. The sequence continues at coordinate 138,265 of NZ_CAXAQI010000018.1, forward strand.
GCGATCACGTTGAATTGCTGTTGGCCGAGCTGATCAAGCTCGGTTACAAGGCCAAGAAGTCCGGCGGCTGAAAGCCTCTTCCCGACCTGTGTCTAAACTCTGTCCTGCGAATGAGGTCTACCTCCCTCGCAGGCAAATCGTCATTTTCATTCTTTAGACTGCGCCAGCCTCCGCGAGAGGTGGCGCCTTCGCCTTCATTTATAGGGGACTTCGATGTCCGTACGACGCACACGCAAAGACGATGGCAGCCAATGGACAGTTGCGGACAGCCGCAGTGTTTACGGGATCCGCCATTGGGGGGCCGGGTATTTCGCGATCAATGAAGCCGGTCGCGTTGAAGTCCGTCCGAACGGCCCGAACAGCACGCCCGTCGACCTGTACGAGCAAGTCGACGCGTTGCGTAAAAGCGGCCTTTCGCTGCCGTTGCTGGTGCGCTTCCCCGACATTCTGCAAGACCGTGTACGCCAGCTGACCGGCGCCTTCGATTCGAACATCGAGCGCCTGGAATACCAGAGCAAGTACACCGCGCTGTACCCGATCAAGGTGAACCAGCAGGAAGCGGTGATCGAGAACATCATCGCCACCCAGAACGTGTCCATCGGCCTGGAAGCCGGCTCCAAGCCTGAGCTGCTGGCTGTACTGGCCCTGGCGCCGAAGGGCGGCACCATCGTCTGTAACGGTTACAAAGACCGTGAGTTCATCCGCCTCGCGCTGATGGGCCAAAAGCTCGGCCACAACGTGTTCATCGTGATCGAGAAAGAATCCGAAGTTGAGCTGGTGATCGAAGAGGCCGCCAGCCTCAAGGTCAAGCCACAGGTGGGCCTGCGCGTGCGCCTGTCGTCCCTGGCGTCGAGCAAGTGGGCTGACACCGGTGGCGAGAAGTCCAAGTTCGGCCTGTCGGCGGCGCAACTGCTGTCTGTGGTCGAGCGCTTCCGCGCGGCGGGTCTGGACCAGGGCATTCGCCTGTTGCACTTCCACATGGGCTCGCAGATCGCCAACCTGGCCGACTACCAGCACGGGTTCAAGGAAGCCATTCGTTACTACGGCGAACTGCGCAACCTCGGCTTGCCGGTGGACCACATCGACGTCGGCGGCGGTTTGGGCGTGGACTACGACGGTACGCACTCGCGTAACGCCAGCTCGATCAACTATGACATGGACGACTACGCCGGCGTGGTCGTGGGCATGCTCAAGGAATTCTGCGACGCGCAGAGCCTGCCGCACCCGAACATCTTCTCTGAAAGCGGTCGCTCGCTGACCGCCCACCACGCCATGCTGGTGGTGCAGGTCACCGACGTCGAGAAACACAACGACGAAATCCCGACCATCGAAAACAAGGAAAGCCTGCCGGAAACCGTGCAATGGCTGGTGGACCTGCTCGGCCCGACCGACATCGAGATGGTCACCGAGACCTACTGGCGCGCCACTCACTACATGAGCGACGTGGCCACCCAGTACGCCGACGGCAAGCTGACCCTGGCCGAAAAAGCCTTGGCCGAGCAGTGCTACTTCGCCGTGTGCCGTCGCCTGCACAACTCGTTGAAAGCCCGCCAGCGCTCGCACCGCCAAGTGCTGGACGAACTCAACGATAAGCTGGCCGACAAGTACATCTGCAACTTCTCGGTATTCCAGAGCCTGCCGGACACCTGGGCCATCGGCCAGGTATTGCCGATCCTGCCGCTGCACCGCCTCGACGAAGAGCCGCTGCGCCGTGCCGTACTGCAAGACCTGACCTGCGACTCCGACGGCAAGATCAAGCAGTACGTCGACGAGCAGAGCATCGAGACCAGCCTGCCGGTTCACGCCTTGAACGAAGGTGAGGACTACTTGCTGGGGATCTTCCTGGTGGGTGCCTACCAGGAAATCCTTGGTGACATGCACAACCTCTTTGGTGACACCGATTCGGTGAACATCTACCAGCGTGAAGATGGGTCGGTGTACAGCGCGGGTATCGAGACCCACGACACTATTGAAGACATGCTGCGGTATGTGCACTTGTCGCCGGAAGAGTTGATGACGCATTACCGCGACAAGTGTGCGAGTGCGAAGATCTCTGCATCTGAGCGTACCCAGTTCCTGGATGCGCTGCGCCTGGGCCTGACCCGTTCTTCGTACCTGTCCTCTTAAGCTGGATTGACACAAATCCCATGTGGGAGCGAGCAAGTCGCACCGCCGCTCCCACATTTGGGTCTCATTCCTTCAGTTGCTGCCCAGCCAAAGCCCCTGCCGATTTAAACGCCAGGCAATCGCCCACAGCGTCAAACTGCGGACCGCCATAAACACCAGGAAGGTTATCCACAGCCCGTGGTTACCCAACCCTTGCAACGCCCAGGCAATGGGCAGCACCATAACCACCGTCAGCAGCATCCCATTGCGCATCTCCCGTGCGCGTGTCGCGCCGATAAACAAACCATCCAGCAAGTAACTCCACACCGCAATCAACGGCAATACCGCGAGGTAAGGCAGGTAGCTGTCGGCGGTTTCGCGCACGCTGGGAATATCGGTCTGCATGGCGATAAACACGTGGCCAGCGACGGTGAACAGCAGCGCGAAACCGACGCTGGCGATCAGCGACCAGCCGCCGGCCACCACCAGCGAACGGCGCAGCGCTGGGCGGTCATGGGCGCCGATAGCGTGACCGCACAGGGCTTCGACGGCGTGAGCCAATCCATCCAGGGCGTGGGCGGTCAGCAACAGGCCGTTGAGCAGCAGCGCGTTGGCGGCCACGGTAGCGTCGCCCAGGCGGGCGCCTTGCACGGTGATCATGAAAAACACCGATTGCAGCGCGAGGCTGCGGATGAAGATGTCGCGGTTGACCGCCAGCAGTGGACGCCAGCTTTCCCACAGCTTCAGTGCCGCCCAGGCGATGTGACCGGGGTAGGCGCGCAGGGCTTTTTGCGTCAGCGCGAGGCCCAGCAGGGCGCCGGTCCATTCAGCAACAACCGAGGCGCGCGCGGAGCCGACCACACCCCAATCCAGACCCAGTACGAACCACAGGTTCAGGGCGATGTTGACCAGGTTGGTGGTCAGCAGAATCGCCAGCGGCGCGCGGGCGTTTTGTGTGCCGAGGAACCAACCGACCAGCGCGTAGCTGGCCAGCGCGGCGGGCAGGCCGAACAGACGGGTGTGGAAGAAATCCTGCGTCAGTTGATTGAGCTCGGGGGAGGGCTGCATCCACTGCAACGCCAGATGGCTCAGCGGGATGCCCACGGTGCCGAGCAGCATCGCCAGGCCCAGTGCCAACAGCAAACCTTGCAGCAGGATTTGCCGCAGCGCCGCCCCATCATTGCGCCCGGCAGCTTGGGCGGCGAAACCGGTGGAGCCCATGCGCAGGAAACCCATGGCCCAGGCGAGGAAGGTATACAGGCTGGCACCGACGGCCACGGCACCCAGTTGGTGGGCGTGGGGCAGGTGGCCGATGACCATGCTGTCGACCAGCGCTACGAGCGGCACCGAGATGTTCGACAGGATCATAGGCGCGGCCAGGGCCCAGACGCGGCGGTGGGTGGGGCGGTGGCGCCAGTCGGTGAGCAGGGTGGTCATGGGGGCTCCTTGCGAGAGCAGTAGTGTAACTGGCCGTCAGACACGCCGCAGAACCAATGTGGGAGCAGCCAAGCCAGGTCCCACATTTTGATCTTCAGTGCTTGTGGGATTTGGCTTGGGCTGGGGGACGCTCAGAACCAAATCACCCTCCGCCGGTCAATGTGACCAGCAGCTCATCGTCCCCACTCGGGCTGATATATAGTTAGCCTTCGGTCCCTCACACTACGAGTGCCTCATGCTTAACAAAGGATTGTTCCTGGCCTGCGCGCTGGCCCTGCTGAGCGCCTGCGATTCTTCCGATAAACCGACTGCCCCGACCGCTCCTGCGGCGGCAACGGTTGCACCCACGCCGGCTAAAGCGGCGGTGGATGTGGCGGCGTTGAAGCAACGCTACGCCGGGCGTGAGTTGAGCGTGGTGGACGTGTCTGAAGTGCAGCTCGATGGGGCCAGTACCTTGTCGGTGAGCTTTTCCATTCCGCTGGACCCCGATCAGAAGTTCGCCGACAAATTGCACTTGGTGGACAGCAAGTCCGGCAAGGTCGATGGCGCCTGGGAAATCTCCGACAACCTCATGGAACTGCGCCTTCGCCACTTGGAGCCACAGCGCAAACTGGTGCTCACGGTGGATGCCGGTGTGAAGGCGGTCAACGACAACACGCTCGCCGCCGAGTACATCGCCCGTCTGGAAACCCGCGACCTGCAAGCCACTGTCGGCTTCGCCAGCCGTGGCACCTTGTTGCCGACGCGCCTGGCCGAAGGCCTGCCAGTGATCGCGCTGAACGTCGACAAGATCGACGTCGAGTTCTTCCGCATCAAGCCCGAATCCTTGCCGTCATTCCTGGCGCAGTGGGGGCGTAATACCAGCCTGCAAAGTTATGAATCCCGCGAACTGCTGCCGCTGGCCGATCTGGTCTACGGTGGCCGTTTCGACTTGAACCCGGCGCGCAACACCCGCGAAACCCTTTTACTGCCGATCGCCGGCCTCAAGCAATTGCAGCAGCCGGGCGTGTACCTGGCGGTGATGCGTGCGTCGGGCACCTACAACTATTCGCAACCGGCCACGCTGTTCACCTTGAGTGACATCGGCCTGTCGGTGCACCGCTACGCCAACCGATTGGATGTGTTTACCCAGGCGCTGGAAGGCGGCAAGGCACTGGATGGGGTTGACCTTGAAGTGCTCGACGCCGAGGGCCGGGTGTTGGGCCAGGGCAAGACCGAGAAGGGCGGCCACGCTGAGTTGCCGCTGCCGAAAAAGGCCCAGGTGCTCCTGGCCAAGCAGGGTGAGCAGACCAGTCTGTTGCGCCTCGACAGCGCTGCACTGGACCTGGCCGAGTTCGACATTGGCGGCCAGCCTTCCCACCCCTTGCAGTTCTTTGTATTCGGCCCGCGTGATTTGTATCGCCCCGGTGAAACGGTGCTGCTCAATGCATTGTTGCGGGACAAGGATGGCCATGCCGTCAAACCGCAGCCGGTGAGCGTGGAAGTGCGTCGCCCGGACGAGCAGGTGAGCCGCAAATTTGTCTGGGATGCGGATGCCTCCGGTCTTTATCAATACTCGCTGCAACTGGCCGGCGAAGCGCCGACTGGGCGCTGGCAGTTGGTGTTCGACCTGGGCGATGGCAAACCGCAGTTGTATGAATTTCTCGTTGAAGACTTCCTGCCCGAGCGCCTGGCGCTGGAACTCAAGGGCAGCGACACCGCGCTGAGCCCCGCGGACAACCCGGTGATTCAGGTTAACGGCCGTTACCTGTACGGTGCGCCAGCATCGGGCAACCGCGTCAGTGGTCAGGTTTATGTGCGCCCGTTGCGCGAAGCGGTCAAGTCGTTGCCGGGCTACCAGTTCGGCTCTGTTACCGAAGAAGAGTTGAGCCAGGATTTCGAACTGGATGAAAGTGTGCTCGACGCCAAGGGCCAGGAAGCGCTGACCCTGGAAAGCAAGTGGGCCGACGCGAAGTCGCCGTTGCAATTGATCGTGCAAGCCAGCCTGCAAGAGTCCGGCGGGCGCCCGATCACGCGGCGTCTGGTGCAGCCGATCTGGCCCGCCGAGCAGCTTCCGGGCCTGCGCGGGTTGTTTGACGGCACCGAAACCAATGGCGATGGCCCGGCGGAATTTGAAGTACTGCTGGCCAACCAGAATGGGCAGAAACTCGCCGCGCAAAACCTCAAGGTGCGCCTGGTGCGCGAGCGCCGTGACTATTACTGGAACTATTCAGAGAACGATGGCTGGAGCTATCACTTCAACGAGAAATTCCTCAACCTCGACGAGCAGACCCTGACTATCAAGGCTGGCGACACCGCCAAGGTCAGCTTCCAGGTGGAGTGGGGCCCTTACCGCGTCGAGGTCGAAGACCCGCAGACCGGGTTGGTCAGCAGCCTGCGCTTCTGGGCCGGTTACCAGGCCCAGGACAACACCGACGGCGGCGCCGTGCGCCCCGATCAGGTCAAGCTGGCGCTGGACAAACCAGCGTATGCCGATGGTGACACCGCCAATGTCTCCGTGACGCCACCGGCAGCCGGTAAAGGCTACCTGCTGGTGGAGTCCGCCGAAGGGCCGCTGTGGTGGCAGGAAATCGACGTGCCGGCCGAGGGCAAAAGCTTCGCTGTGAAGCTCGACCCGAAATGGTCGCGGCATGATTTGTACGTGAGTGCCCTGGTGATTCGCCCAGGCGAGCGTAAAGCCAATATCACCCCCAAACGCGCAGTGGGCCTGCTGCACCTGCCGCTGGATCGCACCCAGCGCAAACTGGGCGTGACCCTCACTGTGCCGGAAAAAATGCGCCCCAAACAACCGCTGACGGTGAAGATCTTGGCTAAAAATGCCGATGGCAGCGTGCCGAAACAGGCGCACGTACTGGTGGCCGCGGTGGACGTGGGCATCCTCAATATCACCGAATACCCGACCCCGGACCCGTACTCCAGCCTGTTCGGCCGCAAGGCGTATGGCGTGGACCAGTTCGATATCTACGGCCAGTTGATCGAGGCCGGCCAGGGTCGCCTGGCCAGCCTCGCGTTTGGTGGTGACGCGGCGCTGGCCAAGGGCGGCAAGCGTCCGGACACCAGTGTGACCATCGTCGCCCTGCAAAGCGCGCCGGTGACGTTGAATGAGCAGGGCGAGGGCGAAGTCAGCGTCAACATTCCCGACTTCAACGGCGAACTGCGCCTGATGGCCCAGGCCTGGAGCGATGACCGCTATGGCATGGCCGAAGCCAAGACAGTGATTGCCGCGCCGCTGATTGCCGAACTGTCGGCGCCACGCTTCCTGGCCGGTGGTGACCAGACAACGTTAGCGCTGGACCTGTCCAACCTGTCGGGCAAGGCGCAGAAGCTTGATGTGCAACTGACTGCCGAGGGGCAGTTGGAACTGGTCAACAGTGGCGCGCAAACCGTCGAGCTCACACAAGGCCAGCGCACCACGCTGCGCATCCCCGTAAAAGCCTGGGGCGGGTTGGGGCAGGGCAAGGTCAAGGTGACCGTCAATGGGCTGGACTTGCCAGGTGAGCACCTGCCGCCGTTCACCCGTGAATGGACCTTGGGCGTGCGGCCGGCCTATCCGGCACTGCTTAAGCATTATCGCGCGGTACTCAAGGGTCAGCCGTGGACCCTGCCACCGGGTACCCTGGATCAATTCGATACCTCGGGGCGTCAGGCGCTGCTGAGCCTGTCGAGCCGGCCGCCGTTGAACCTCGGTGCGCAGATCAGTGCACTCAAAGCTTACCCTTACGGTTGCCTGGAACAGACGGCAAGCGGCCTGTACCCATCGCTGTATGCGGACGATGCGTTGCTCAAGCGCCTGTCGATAAAGGGCGAGTCGGACAGCGAGCGCAAGCGCAAGATCGAGCTGGGCATAGAGCGTTTGCTGGGCATGCAGCGCTACAACGGCAGTTTTGGTTTGTGGGGCGCCGACGGTGAAGAGGAGTACTGGCTGACCGCCTATGTCACCGATTTCCTGTTGCGCGCCCGAGATCAGGGTTTCGCGGTACCGCCTGAAGCCTTGAAAAAGGCCAGCGAACGCCTGCTGCGTTATGTACAGGAGCGCAACTTGATCGATGTCGACTACAGCGATAACGCTGATCACACGCGCTTTGCCGTGCAGGCCTACGCCGGCATGGTGTTGGCGCGCAGTCAGCAGGCGCCGTTGGGTGCGTTGCGCAGCATTTTTGAACGACGCAGCGACGCGCGCTCCGGTTTGCCGCTGGTGCAGTTGGCTGTCGCGTTGCAGAAGATGGGCGACCAGCCGCGCGCGGACCAAGCCTTGCTGGCGGGGCTGGCGGCGCAGCGCAGTGCCAATGAATGGTTGGCCGATTACGGCAGCCCGCTGCGCGACCAGGCAATGATCCTGGCGTTGCTGGAAGAAAATGACTTGGCCAAGGGCCAGCGTGAGGAGCGCTTGTTTACGCTGTCGGATCAACTGGCGGCCAGTGCGTATCTGTCGACCCAGGAGCGTAATTCGCTGTTCCTGGCGGGGCGCCTCGGTTTCGCCAAGCCGGACTCGAACTGGCAGGTGTCGCTCACCGGCAGTGGCGGTGTGCAGGCGTTGAATAATCAGCAGTCGACGCTGGCGCTGGAAGGCAAGCTGCTTTCCAGTGATTTAACCTTGAGCAATCAGGGCGAAACGCCGGTGTATCAGCAACTGACGATTTCGGGTTATCCACAGCGGCCACCGGCTGCCGGCGGCGACAACCTGAGCATTCGCCGTGAGTACCTGGGCATGAATGGCCAGCCGTTGAATCTTCGTAACCTTAACAGTGGGGATCTGGTGCTGGTGCATCTGGCGGTCGGTGCCAAGCAACGTGTGCCGGATGCCTTGGTGGTGGATTTGCTGCCCGCTGGCCTGGAGCTTGAAAACCAGAACCTGGCGCAGAGTGCCGCCAGCCTGGAGAACGCCAGCAGCCAAGTGAAGGCGTGGCGTGAGTCGATGCAGAACGCGTCGCTCAAGCATCAGGAGTTCAGGGACGATCGGTATGTGGCGGCGATTAATCTGGAGGGGGCTGGCACCACGCACCTGCTGTATCTGGCGCGGGCGGTGACACCGGGGACTTATCGCGTACCGCCGCCGCAGGTGGAGTCGATGTATCGGCCGAATTGGCAGGCGGTGGGGGAGACGCCGGCAGATTTGGTGATCAAGGGGCGCTGATATTCCAATATATAATAGGGGCTAAATGTGGGAGGCCCCACTACATCTTCGACGTAGCGCTGTCGCGCATCAAACTGGTTCATCGTAAGGTTATAGAACGCGTGCGGGGCAAAGGCCGTAGCCAGCACTGGTGTGTCAGCACCCGAGTGG